>JAYTZT010000005.1:0-87886 GCA_043741945.1 Candidatus Altimarinota bacterium | reverse complement strand
TACCAGAATCTTGCTCTCCATTGTCACTTTATGTCTCTAGGGAGCTTTTTTTCGGTTCGAATACTTACGTTGATTAAATATTTTTGATTAAATAAAATCCAAGTGTATAATTTGAGGGTTATATTTTAAAAGATAAAAAACTATCTCAGGTGGCTCTACCGAGAACAAACGAACGCTCCTATAGAAGATCAAAATATCGATCTCATCAATACAATCCAAAAATATATGTAATGGCAAAATACTATAATTCTACATTCATCGTGATGCGCACCAAGGAAGATGCCGACGAGTTTCTAGAGCTTGCTCTCCAGGAGTGAGATGAGACAACAAAAGACTATCCGTTTCCCGCAGAACTTTCAGGACAAAAGACACAGCTCGTCATGAAGATGTGACGAAAACAGCTCGTAATGTTGCAAAATCCAGATACTGGAGAAAAAAAATTCTATAAAATGCACCCGGCGTGGAAGAGTCACAAAACCTATGAAAATAGGCCTGATTATGAATCATAAAAAATATGAATTCAATAGCTAAAAAATATCTTTTTATTTGGTTATTTTTCTACTTTTTCCTATAATCCTATTACTATTCTCTATCCATAATCCTATGTGAAGATGACCGACAGTTGCTGCGACCAAAGAAAAAGGTGATAAGGCTAAAGCGAAAATCTATAATATACACTCAAAACTCATCACAATTGCAGCTGAAAAAGGAGCCGATCCGAGTATCAACGGGTCTCTTCATGATGCTATCTATAGTGCAAAAAGAGATGGGGTGACTTCAGATGTGATAGATCGAGCTATACGCCGATGAGCTGGGCTCGATAAGGATGTTACCAAAGTTGAAGAAATATACTATGAGTGATATGCCCCTGGGGGTGTCGCGATCATTGTCCGAGCCCTGACAGACAATCGCAATCGTACAGCTCCAAATATGCGACACATCTTCTCGGGATTCGGTGGGAGTCTTGGCGAAACAGGCTCAGTTTCGAATTTTGCATTCGAGTACCGATGAGAGATCCATATCCATATTCCGAGTGACATGGACTCATTCGAAATGATGATTCTGGATACCGAGGCAGAGGATTATAGCATTGTTGATGACCAGGTGATCATCATAACGACACGAGAGAATTATATGAGTGTAAAATGAGCTCTCGAAAAAGTAGGATATGAAATTGTGTCAGCAACTCTCGGTTATCGGGCACGTAACTATATAGAGGTTACAGAAATGGATAATGCTCTCAAAATCTATAAGATGCTCGAAGAATTTGCAGCAGACGAAGATGTGGAGACAGTTTGGAACACAGCCGATATTTCTGATGCACTTTGGAAAGAAGTGGAGGCGAAGGTAGAGGCGGGGAGATTTCGGACATAGTCTATATTGAGAGAATTGCGTATAAGCATGATAAATCCCCATATATCAACTTCATTTGAGCTTCTGAAATATGCGAGTTAGAGAGAGCTTGATTGTAGAACTCTATAGCTTTTTGGTGATTTCAGAGTTGGTTATGAGAAAATCAGAGTTGGTTTAATGCTTTCCATTTATCCTCTGGAGGGCAATGAGTATCCTTAAGCACCTGAGTATAAAATTTTATAGCTTCTTGATGATTTCAGAGTTGGTTATGAGAAAAACCGATTCGGTAAAATGCTCTCCATTTCTCGTCTGGAGGGCAATGAATATCCTTGAGCACCTGAGTATAAAATTTTATAGCTTGTTGATGATTTCAGAGATTAGCATAAGAAATTCATATATCGTATAATACTCTCCATTTCTTTTCTGGAGGACGATAAGTATCATCGAGGGATTGAATATAGAACTCTATTGATTCTTGATGATTTCAGAGTTCGGCGTGAGAATCTCAGAGATTATCTAATAATCTCCATTTCTTTTCTGGAGGACAATGAGTATCATCGAGGGTCTGTGTGTAGAATTCTATAGCTTTTTGATGATTTCAGAGTTCGGCATGAGAAAATCAGATATTATAGAGAGATCACCATGGAACAGGGAGTTTTTTTACTGTAAATGACTCTTTGGAATCTTGGTAAAAAGGCAGAGCCCGATGACTACCATAGCTTGAATATGCCATATTACCTATTGTATTCAGATATTCTCCTTCAGGATTTTGATTATATATTTCTAGTTCTTGCTTTTCGCAGTCATAATCTGGTTCACTTAGTCAATAGTCTGTGTCAGCAGAAGTTATCTCCGCTACTCTGTCTTGTGCTCACTGGACGATGAGTAACCAGGGAATATATGGGAGTTTATTTTTCTCTACTGTATCGTAGAGATGATCAAGTCCTCAATGAACATCAGCTACGACTTCTCAACTTTTTAAACTGTTTTTATACATAAATTATAATAATATTCATACCAATTTAATCATATATGTCAATTTGTCAAAAAATAAAAACAATAATTATGAATACATTTCTTCTTGAATTTCGAAATAATCCTCTATAATAGATATAACTAATTTTTTCCTATGTCAGACGACACTACCCCTGTCCAAAATCCTCCCAATCCTCCGATTCCACCGCCTCCTCCACCAAGAGCAAAAACTCCCAATGACAATCTTGTACAGAGATTCATGGTCCATCCTCTTACGACATTTGCAGAACCACAGTTTATTGATCTCCTCGAGCACTCTTTATCACTCTCAACTTTTGAGAAAAAACGAGTTATCGATGCTATTCCCACTCTTTCTCAATTCCAGATAGATGAACTCGTGAAAGTATTCGAAGATGAGCGAGTAGAATTCCGCAAACTCATGCCTACAGAAGGAGAGATTATCAAGGGACTAGTAGTAAAAGCCCAGAATGAATGGGAGCAACTCAAGGATATCTATGCAGAAGAAGTTATGGCCAATGCCAAAGCTGATGCAGACGCTATCAAAGCCGATGAAGTACGAAAAAGTCTCGGGCTCTAATATCGGTTATAATTGTTTTTTTACTCATATTGCGTACACTGTAGGCAATATTTTTTTATTGTTATGGAAAGTATATTATTAGCCTTGTATTATAGATTTTGCCTACTTTTTTTTCAATCATTCCCTTTGAACACTCGATAGGTATAGCACCACTTATTTACTCTTGAAACAATGGGGATGAGGAGAATATACAAATTGGGCAAATCGTGGAAATTTCATATGGTAATAATCTAGAAAATGGAATCGTTACTGGAATTTATAGAGAGTGTCCTATTGATACAAAGAGCGAATCTTTTGCGAGAATCAAGCCAATACATCGAGTAATCACTGATAAGAAAATACTAGCTGCTTATCAAATCGATATGATATGTGAGATTTCTGCTCGGTATATGATCCCCATTCATCGGGTGCTTGCGATATTTTTGACTAGACCGATACTGTCAAGACTCGAAAAAAAAAACTACAAACAAATAGAATACAACGAAAATATATCTCAGAAAATATGATACGGAAGTGTCCATATTGTACAAGATGGTATAGTTATACCGAGCCTAATAGACGACTATATCAACTGACCAACTATCATCATACTCCCTGATGACTATTCGATGATTCCTTATAGGGAATATACATCTGGGAGAGAAGATATATTATTTGTCTCGAATGATATGACAGATATACGCCGAGCCCAGGCATGGATCGATATAAAAAATGGGGTTTTTCCGATAATCTATTGAACTCGCAAGATTATCTACTATAATCTCTCGGCATATTCCAACATCATCTATATCGAAGATGCCCTCGGTCCTGATTATTGGCACTATCCAATACGGATAGACTATAGCGATATATTGCATATTTTCGCAAAAGTAAATTCTTCTATGGACCTGACTATACTCACCAGTGTGGTTACGCTCACAACTCTTACTCATTTTAGGCATTTCAATATAAAAAATATTTAATCCAACACCTCAAACTAGAATCTTTCCATGAAACAAAATATAGAAATCTTTATAAACCGACTTGGGCGATATATAAGGCATCTAGATCGTATCGCTATCCTGTGGTATCTTGTAGTTGCGTGGATATTTATTATTCTATTGTTCACTTTTGACTATACCGTAATTGATCATTCTTATTTTTCAAGGGCTGCTGAAAAACAGCAAAAAGCAGTGATCAAAAATCCGGTATCACGAGGAAATATTCTCTCTTCTGCCGCATCACTTCATGGTATTCTGGGTGTATCTACCAATCTAGGTACACTCGCAATCGATCCTACACAATCAGGATCTATGAGTAAGCTATTACCCTTTCTCTCCGATATTATCTATCGCGACTCCTGTGAATCCCATCTGGCGATCGACTGTATTAATCGTATTGGTAACTATATTAGGCAAGATCTCTCATGAGAAAGAGGTCTCACAGAGGCAAGTATGCGAGAGCGAATCGAAGCCTATATTCAGACACGTATCTCTAGTCCTATCGAGAGTGTCATCATAAAAGAAGCTCTGGAAGAAGCTACAATAGCATCCATCAATAATTTAGCAGATCCTGCACTTTTTTTTGTGGTCAATAATCTCTACGTCAATCCAACAAAAATTACTAATCAAAAGTTACTGGCAAGTAAACTCAATAGTATTATAGGGGTTCCGATTGAAACACTTGAAGCTGATTTTGTGATAAAAAAAAGACGGCATCTCGAGATCCTTCGAAAAATGAATATCATCACACGAGATATGGTAAAGAAAAGAATTGATACGGAGAAAGGAGCCCTCACCAATATTAGTACGAAAGATGGGGCTCGTGATCTATGGACATTCGAAAATGCCGTTTTTCCATTTCTTAAGATCGAGGACAATCTCGTAAGATACTATCCAGAAGGTGAGGCACTCTGACAGATCACAGGATTCGTGGATAATGAAGGCAAATGAAGATATGGTATCGAAGGATACTTTGAATCAGATCTCCAATGAGAAAATCCAATACAGTATATTACCAAAGATATCCAAGGACGACCTATTCGGGATTATGCCTCATCAGGATCGATGATGCTCAAAAGTGGAGCTGATATAACCCTCACTATCGATCGAAATATACAGAAAGAAATCTCCAAAAAATTGGCAAGTGCCGTATCGCGGTTTCGAGCTAATAGAGGAAGTGTTATTGTAATGGATCCAACAACTGGAGCAATCATTGCCATGGTCAACTTTCCTAATTATGATCCCAATAGTTTTACGATTGTATATGACATGGAGCCCGTATTATACGCTACCTACCCCAATCCCAGCAATGACCTCTTTGGATATCCTCTTTTTGTGACTGATTCCATGAGTGGTACACTCTCGACCAATATAGAAGGGAAACGCATCAAGATGCGAAATGCTACTGAAGATGAGGTTATGAATTTTGCTGTTACCAAGTATAAGTTCAAAAATGGATTCGGTATTGGAAACTACAAAAATGATATCGTAGGATCCCTCTATGAACCAGGATCAGTATTCAAAGCAATCACTACAGCCATAGGGATCGATAGTGGAGAAATCAAACCTAGTGATCGATACTATGATCGTGGATATGTAGAACTCGATAGTGGTGGTGGAGTCAAACAACGAATATCCAATATTGCACATCAATGTCTCGGGAACAATACCTATTCCAATGCAATCAATTGGTCATGTAATGTTGGTATGATAAACATTATCGAAAAAATCGGTCGTTCTCTGTTTGCCAGGTACGTCAATGATTTTTGATTTGGACAAAAAACAAATCTAACAATAGACGGTGAAGTTTTTTCACAGATAAGCAACTATGAGAAATGGTCTCGTATACAATTTTTTACCATGTCATTCTGACAGGGTATCAATGCTACTCTTCTTCAGATGGCCGCAGCATACTCTGTCCTCGCAAATGGTGGAGTGTATATGCAACCTTATATCGTAGAAAAAATAATCTATCCCAATGGAAAAAGTATCGAAACAGTTCCCACACCTGTGAGACGAGTAATCAAGGAAGAAACCTCAAAAAGTATAACCGCAATGCTCGTGGATAGTGTTCGTTATGGTTTTGCCAAGCGAGGATGAGTAGCAGGCTATAATATTGCGGGTAAGACAGGAACCTCTCAAATACCATACAAATGAACCTATGAAAATATCTATTTCCATCAAGATATCGGACATACTATCACATCATATGGGTGATATGCACCTGCCTATAATCCCAAATTTGTTCTCATGGTATCAATCGAGCGACCTCGTACAGGTATCTATTCCGAGACAACTTCATCAGCCCTCTTCTCAGAGATTGCAGAATACCTCCTTTGATACTACAAAATCCCAAAGAATAAGTAAATACTATTTCAAAGAAACAAATTGAGAGAATTATAGAATTATAGTTTTATCCAACTTGCTACCTTTATACAAATAGGAGCTACGGTAGTAAGGAGTATGTCCACAATCGAACGGAGCAAATACGCACCGAGAATGCCGAAGATGAGTCCTCCGACAATATCGCCAGGATAGTGAACACCCCCAAGCACACGAGCCACAAGAGTAATAAAACCAAGAACAATTGTGAGAATAATCAGCCAATTATACCGATAAAAACGATAGAGTGCTACCAGGAGAGCACCCATAAAAAGTGCATGACCCGATGGGAAAGAATTATCGATCGGATGTGGAATAAGTGGAGGAATACCATGAACAGCTTCAATAGCCCCTGGCCTCCATTGTGGTATACCAAGATTGATGACGGCATACACAATAAATACACTGACAATAGTAAAAAATATAGCAAGGGCAATTTTTTTGTATTCATTATTATTGTGATACACACCATATAACCAGAATCCTACGAGGAGAAGAACACCATATATTACCACGAGCTCACCAGCTATCTGTACGAGACGAGCATATTCTGGTGAAATGAGAGTACGAGCTGACGCGAGGAGAGAGAGATCGAGTAAAAGGATCTGATTGATTATATTCATAGTAGTAAGATTGTATGAGAGAAGTAGAGAAATACAAAGATAAAATAATTGACAATATTATTTATTATTTATAATGAATATATCTAACTATTTTCTATGAATACTCATAATTTTAAAAATGCACTTATTATAGGGATTCCACTCTTATTCGGATCAACACTAGTTGAGGCACAAAGAGTTCAAGATAGTATCAGTGTACTCTGTAGACTCAACTCTTCTAAGGTTTGATCCAAAATATACAATCAAAGAATAATAATATCTTGATTAGATTGTACTGTGAAATGAGATGATTCTGTACTCTATAAGAGTATAGAGCAAATTATGAGAATTACTCCAGAATATCAGAGCGCTATTGTAATAACATATTGAAGAGAAATGAAACCTAATCAGAAATTATCAAAAAAAGAAGATCGATTTACTGATACTTTCGTTTTAAAAATAGATTTCAATCACAAAAAAGGCAAACAGACGACAACAGAATGGTTTATATATAATCCTGCTTCTTGACTCACAAATATTTCGATTGAGCAAGCTATGGCAGCAACTACAGGAATACCTCTCAAATAATAAAAATCTCCAGAATTCTGGAGATTTTTATTATTTGACGAATTCGACAACCTTAGCAAATACTTCTGGATGACTAATAGCCATATTCGAGAGGACCTTCCGGTTGAGAGTCACACGATGAGTATACATAGAGTGGATGAGCGTTGAATAGTTCATACCATTTAGACGAGCTGCATTATTAAGACGAACTGTCCAAAGCTGACGAAACTGTCTCTTTTTGAGTTTACGAGAAATATACGCATTTGAACCGGCCTTCATTATAGCGTTCTTAGCACGAGAATAGACATTACCATTCATACGGCGAAAGCCCTTAGCAAGTGCAAGGATATTTTTATGTCTTTTGTGTGTCATTACACCACGCTTTACACGAGTCATAGGAGAGAAATTAGATATTGAGTTATACTGAGAATGGGAGACTATCTACCATATGGAAGAGACAGACGAGCCTCAAGCTGGTTGGTGACATGGAGAACACGCCCATAGGCATCACGCCCTTTTGCTTTATTACTTTTATCTTTAAGAAGATGTTTTTTGGCAGTCTTATCGACTATGTATTTACCAGTTCCAGTGATTTTAACACGTTTTTTTGCACCAGAGTGAGTCTTGAGTTTCATGAGAGATACAGGTTAGTATTATTTTTTGGGATAGAGAACGAGATTGAAGGTATTTCCCTGCTTGAGTATTTTAGATTTTTCATCTTTGCGATAGAAACCCTCCATTGAGGCTACGAATTCATTTATCTTTGCTGTAGCGAGATCTTCATATTGATTTTCTCTACCACGGAGCTGGAGAAATATTTTCATCGGGTTTCATTCTTTGGCCCATTTTTCTGCTTGATTGCGTCTCACATCGAGATCATGATCGCCGATCTTGTATGTGAGCTTCATTGTTTTGAGTTCTGTTTTTTTCGTATTGCTCTTATTCTGAGATTGTTGCTTCTGTTGTTTGAATACAAACTTACCATAGTCGATGATCTTGACTAGTGGAAATCCATCCTGCATACCTACTTCTACAAGATCGAGATCTTGTTCTCAAGCGAGTGTGAGAGCAGCATCACGAGTCATCTTGCCTAGTGATTCACCTGTACCAGTGATAACCATGAGTTCGCGAGCCACGATAGCATCATTGATTCGTTTTTCGTTTTTTTTCTGAGGGAATCCTCGTTTTTGCATACTGTATTTACACTGTTATAGATTTGAGAGCTTTCGCATATGCGCTTTTCTTTCGAGCCGCATTGTTCTTATGAAGTACATTCTTTTTTTCGAGAGTATCGATACGAGAGTACACAAGTGAGAGTGCCTCGTTAATCTTTTTCATATCCTTTTTCTCTTCAGAGAGAAGGACAACGAAGGCTTTGGTGCTCTCTTTGAGAAGGGCAGAAAAGTGGCGATTTCGTGATCGTTTTTTTTCGCTGACCTTAAGAGCTTTTTTGGCTGAACTAGTGATAGGCATAGGAGAAATGGCAGATTAAAATAATTCTGTACTGGAAAAGTGGATGCATTGTATAAAAAACAGGTCTCTTGTCAAACAAAAATGATTAAATAGAGCGTCTTCTCATCAGAAAAGCACCGAGAATAGCTGAAATAATAATAACAAAAGCTATCGCAGTAGGACCTGACTGTATCCGAGACATAGAAGAATACTGTTTTGACTCGGTTACATTATCACAAAGTGCTTTAACTACAAAGTTCTCATACGTAATAGCTCATGGAGAAAGAAACAATGTATAAGTAGCTTCTTTAGTATTTTGAAACAATGTGTAGTCCCCAGCGGGTGAAACTTTATAAAGATTGTAAGAAATCGCTCCTGTCAAAGGTATCCAAGAAATAACACTCTTCGATGTATCGGTTGCTACTCTGAGTCCATCAACATTGCCAATAGTACATGAGTCTTTCCCAATGGTTGCGACAATCGGCTCAGATACGAGACCTGATATAAGAGAACCTTCTTTGGTACGACCAAATATTTTGAAAGTATATGTATCTGCAGGAATCTTGTCAATATACCAAGTATATGCACCAGAATTTGTTGTGGATGCAATACGATCCAGAGTGAGAGTTGTAACTTCTTGAGTAAGGTTGTCAGCATTTTTTCCATAAGCAATCTTGAAACTCGTGAGATCTGTGGGAGGATTTTCTACGGAGAAATCAAATACTACCTTTGAACCAGTGGTCGTTGTTTTCACATCTTTGAATGTTGTAGGAGTAATAGGAGGTGTTGTAATTGGTGGTATAACTACTTTTTCTATTACCGTAAGAGTTGTAGTAGATTCGTTAGTTTTAATCTGTCCAAGTGAATCCTTTTGAGTAATAGGAAGCTTATAGTTTCGTGGTTTTTGAGGGGCTACTGTCTTGATAGTATACTTACCAGATGTAGTCTCTTTGGCAGTGAGAATAGAACCATCTAAAGATACAGTGAGTTCTAAAAGTCCAGGAGTGGCGTCAATCAATATTTCGATCGGAGAACTTGCCTCAACAGTAGATGCTGGAGAAATGGTAACACCGTAGGTACTCGCAGATGAAATAGCACGAGCAAAACGTGTTTCTGGAGAACTCGCCACTATAGTACTCGTACCATCTGTGAGGTTTGCAACAAGAATATTTTGTTCCTGTGTGAGACCTGTAATACTTTTGGTAAAGATACCACTCTCATCTGATACCGCAGTTCCTGCATCTTGCCCATTAAGACTCAGGATAACTTTGCTATTTTTACGAGTCTTACCACTTACCATTACCATATCACCGGCTACTTTTGTTCCATTTTCTGGTGTGATTATCAACACACTCTGATCTCCCCCTGTAGATGTTGTGACTGTAGCTGCATCTACCATGATAGTAGCTTCACCCATAATAATATCAGAAACATCTGACACATAGATTTTCTGTTTTCCTGATTTTTTAAATATTAGAGCTTTGGAAAACTTTTTTTCTCCATTGTCATCCGCTGTGAAGGTAACTGTCTTTCCTGGAGCTGGTACAGTATCTCCGATATTATCGGTATTAAATATAATAGATCCTCGATAGGATGAAGCAGTGTTTTTATCTTTATCAACTGCCCTGACGGTAATATCTATAGCCTCACCAACACGGGTTGTCGGGGGTACGGTAATCTCTAATTGGACCGCATCTCCAGTAGCTGCCGATACTGAGAATGGGGCAATAATACTGGTCAGAAGAAAAAAAACTGCTAGTGAAGAAATGAATTTCTGCATATTGATGTGGGTAAAAATACTTTATTTGTGTTGTATTCTAATCATTCCCTAGATTTATGCAAATAAAATCATGGTATTTTTCGTGATTTGGCAGGGGTTTCTGACTTGTCAAAATAATCTGATGTTGCATAAGAGAGCTCAGGAAAATATCTGAGTTGATATCATCGAGTTCTGCAAATATATCATCAACCAGGAGAATAACTGGAAGATCCAGAGTAGTAGACATAAACTCTCGTTCCAGCATCTTGAGACCGAGAAGGAGCATTTTCATTTCGCCACGAGAGAGGTAGGATTCTACAGGAGTAAAGAATCAATTATTTGTTTCACTATTTTGCATTTTTGATTCATGCTTTTGGGGTATTTGAAATCCCCAATCATCACGATGTGGGCCAATATGCGTATGTCCAGTGAGAATATCTCGTTTCCTATTTTCCAACAAATAATCAGTGATTATTTCAGAATCGGTTTGCATGTCTAAATTGCCTCATCTTTCATTTTGAATTTTGATCCTATAATTTGCTACACTACTCTCATAAAAAAATATGAGTCCATACTTAGAGAAAAATGTGGGAAATTGAGACATATTATCCCTAACATAATTGCAATACCTGTTCCGGTAGAGCCCGTAGGATTCGGCATATTCAGCAAATTTTCTATCCCAAAAGTTTAGGTCTTCACTATCTGCTTGTCCATCTCGGATTTTTTTTAGTAGGGCATTCCGCTGACGCATCACAAGATCATAGTCTCGTCGTACATGATGGAATTGTTCATAGGTACGCGTAAGTATGAGATCCATATAATCTCGACGCATGCTCGGAGCAAAATAGAGCAAATTCATATCAAATGGAGAAATATGAACCGTTCGCCAAGGAAGTGCGATCATATATTTGGGCTTGGTCACCTTGGTACCTTGAATAGCAAAATATTCCCGAGTATCATCACGTACTACGCGATAACTCTTGGCAAGGTCAGAAGAATGCAAAAAAATCCCTTCAAATTGAGTCCCTGATTCGAGTGTTGCATCTCAATAGAGTGGACGAGATCCTGAGAGTATATGGAGGGCATCTAGGATATGAGTTTTACCGGAACCATTAGCACCCATGATATAGGTCCGTTGACGAAGGTCTACTGTGAGAGTATCGATACCATGCCATGATGTGAGAGAAAATAAAGAAAGCATATAATGTTATTCCCCCACCATAATCCCACCTAATATAATTTGGTGAGCTGCTTTTTTTTGCAATGAACAGCCTAATAGAGCATCTGCGATATGAGCATCGATCACGACATCATCACGCAGAACGAGTGAGCCCTGTCCACTTCGAGAAATACTCGAGATATGAGAAGTATCAGTACGTGCGAGTGAGTCAAAAGAATCCAGAACGCTCGAGATCTCAAGATTCGTTTGGGGTTGGAGTGCGGTGAGCTTTGCGAGATGTGCAATTTGTGCTTGTGTGAGTGACATTTTTATATATAATTGCCTCCAAGTATACAAAAAATATGTCGAAAATCAAGGATATCATAGAAAAAATGCAGGTCAATGGGAGACAATATAATGATCTCTCGCTCCTCATCGCAAAACGGGTCTGGCTGATTGTTGCCACGCTCTATTATCTTGCATTTCTTTTCACGGTAGGGGGATTTTACTTTAGGCCTTTTTCACTCGATAGCCTTTCTATGATGACATTTCACCTCTATTCAATTTTGGTGATTGCTTCAGCTTGGTTTTTCTATTCACTCTGTGAGTATGGGGTCGCCATCTATCTCCCGAATCATCGATGGACTCTCACGGTAGCTATACTTATAGGACTAGCATTTACGGGTTTTACACTTTCTGCTCATCTGGATATTATTTAGTTATTTTTGTTATGATCTATTCTATTATTATCTCTCTGCTACTTCTCAGCTCTTGTTCTTTCTTGCCAGGGAGTCAAGTCGAAGTAAAAAATAATGCGAGTCTCTATAGCTGATCAGGATTCTCTATGGAAGTACCAGCTCTCTGGAAAGAGAGTACTGGATGACTCCTACCTACTCCAAAATCTTGAGTACTCTCGCTTGCGATGGTTTCGCCTGAAGCGAGATATGGATTCTCGAATAATCTCATTATCATGAAAGATAGCTTGAATGGTATAATTACATCGAGTCGATACGCTGAACTCTCAGGCGTACAATCCAGCAAAAACTACCTCGAATACACCAAGCTCCAGGATAATCCCATCATTTTCTCTGATACAGACGAGTCACGGATAACAGTATTCGAAGCCAAATATAATCCAACAACTCCAAGACTCAAATTTATCCAGACATCAAAAGTCTGTGGAACAAATGTTTATCTAATACATTTCTCGATTTCTCTCGATAAATCTCCCGATGCCTATATTGCTCTCGCAAAGACATTTAGTTGTAAATAGAAAAATTTGCTTTTCTAAAATTATCTCACTTTTGTGAGATAAGGAATGATCTCTATTATCTCTCATAAATTTTTTACTTTTTGATTTGCTTTCCATTTCTCTATCTCTATAATGCACGAGCATAAGACGCCATGGCAGATCGGTTATGCAGAGGCCTGCAAAGCCTTGTAGCCCGGTTCGACTCCGGGTGGTGTCTCCATTATACATGAATCCTTGAATATTTTAAAGAGCTTATTAGAGCTTTTTTTTATCCATTATGAATGTAGTGTACGAATAGATAATACTTACCCTCCTTTGGTAATTAAAAAGCCTGATTTCCTGGTTTTATCAATAATAGAACCAGAATCCATCGAGCTGGTGACATAGTATGCGATAGCATCAAATATTAGATCTTCATTATACCGATAAGAGGCACCATTTTTTGTACCAGAAACATTGGTAATAAACTCTTTTTTGGCTCAGTCGTATCCAATGATGAGAACTACATGATTAAGTGGTCCTGGTGGTGTATAATAAATGTTTTTGAGATCTCTTCCTGAAGTAGGAACCATAACAATGTGTCAATCTCTTATATATTGTATGAGCTCAGATTTGGATATATTTTCCATAATTTTATGATTATAGAATCACAGATAGTGAGTCATAGTTGTTGCTATATCATATATAGAGGCATGTATATAGGTTCATAATACTTTTTTTCAAAATCAGCAATTGCCAAAATCTGTGCGTTTGCTGATTCTGGTGATATAGTAATTTTACTCGTTGTCCATGCAATTACCATGATAGTAGTAGCCTCTTCGCAACCTTTTTGATACAGGATATTTCACCATTCTGAAAATGGTGCCTAAGATGTAAATGGGACATCCTGCAGAATAATCCCTGTAGATGAAGCTATATTTTTCTCAACTGAATCCTGTTTAGGATTTTCTAATGGAGTGATATCTTGGGTTAAGACAGTGTCCCGCATTTATATCGTAATTTTGTATAAAAAACAACACACATGCTCAAATAGCAACTATGAAAATGTATGCAAAATAGATATACCATCTTCCTTGATTCAAATTGAATATGGTTAGTAATGAGCGAGCTCTTTTACCTATTTTTGGAATTCTGTAGACAAAAAATATATTTTTTTGGGGTATATTTGTCTTTCTTTTTTCTTTTTTATTTGAGAATATTTACCTACCATATAATCAATCTTTTGAGAGAATATATATACTTTTATAGTACTTATAATATCTTAAAAACTACCCCAATATGGATAAAAATATCAAGCTCCTCTTACAGGAGATACACGACAAAGATACCCGAAAGTTCGTAGAGGATCATATCCGAAATATCAGTCTCGATGAATCGGAAAAAGAGGCAATTGTACTCATCGACAAACGATATGCAATGAACATCCTCCACTCGGCTCACTATATTTGACACTTTCTCAAAGCCATCAAAAAGTGCTTCGGAGAAAATAAGCGCATCATCATCCGCCTCGATCATCCACACCAGACGCATGATCGTGAGATGCTCATTCCATATGCTATACACTACTAAGATTTCGATATTTGTGGTTTCTGAGTATACTCTAGCCATACAACACAAATTACTCATAAAAGTATGATCGAAAATACCCTGAAATGGAAGAGACCCGAACGACAATGAACGAGATCGACCGTCAGATTCAATTGAGATTTTCGAGCTGAACTCGATAAAACTATCACGATTCTAGAAACATATTTCGAAGAGGAACTCTCGAAATATTTTGCAGTAGACTCAGTACTCGCTGGAGGTAATGAGATAAAAATCCGAATCAATGATGACGAAAAAAATATACGCAGAGTAGTCAATTGTATATTCAGATATCACCATGATGAACAGAAATTCGGTAATATCAATATAGAATTATGATCATATGAACTCTCTAAAAAAACTATGGTTCACTTCGTGGGAACATTTTCGATCATCGATCGAATTTGAATAAAAAAAATACTTCTGGAAGATGTTATCGGTTGTATCAATGCGATATATTAGGAGGAATTTTCGTTTTTGTCTTGATTTTTTATTTGATAATATACCCAAATTAGTATGATGTAATTACTTTAATCTTAATTTAAGTCATATGAGCTTTATTATAAATCTCCTCTTATCTGCACTTGCAGTTGCTGTAGCAGCCTATATAACTCCAGGAGCTACAGTAGATGGATATCTAACAGCCATCATAGTAGCATTACTGCTAGCTATAGTAAACAGTACTATTGGGCCTATCCTAAAGAACATTGCACTCCCACTTAATATACTAACATTGGGACTCGTATCACTTATAATTAACATACTTATGGTACTGTTAGTGGATAAAATAGTACCAGGATTTAGCCTCGACGGGTTTTGGACAGCCTTGGTATTTGCCGTAATACTCGCACTGGTAAATATGGTACTCGGAGGTGGACTCATCGGGAATAGATTCAAATAATCGATTCTCAAAAATCCTCATTTTTCTAGAAAAACTGAGGATTTTTTTGTAACAGATATAACCACTCTTGATTTCCTGCCTCTCAGGTAAGAATAGATTTTGATTTTTTGAGAATAGTGAGATGCTTCTCTCAGAGTAATACCTCGAATTCTGCCATTTTTTTAGCCACTATTTTAGTATCTTTTGGTATGCCAGTTTTTCTGAGATGCTCAGGACCAACCTCAAATTGAGGCTTGTACAAAAGTATGAGAGTCGTATCGACACTCGAGAGAAAAAGAATAGACTCGATAATACTAGAAAGTGAGATGAATGAGGCATCACAAACGATGATATCGTAGTGATCATGTTGTATTTTTGCAAAATCACGAATATCAGTCTGTTCATACGATGTAACTCTCTCATTCAAGCGAAGTGATGGATGGAGCTGATTGGTCCCAACATCTACAGCATCAATATGAATAGCTCCATTTTGGAGAAGCACTTGGGTAAATCCTCATGTAGAAGACCCAATGTCGAGACAATTAGCTCCGTAAATCTGTATTGATTTTTGTATTTCTTTATCAGAATGGTTGCCTTGAATTTGTTGCAATATGCTTTCTCCATAGTAACAAGTACTCTCATAGAATATTCATAATTCTTCCAAGAATCCTGCTAGTTTCTCAGCACTCCGTGAGACCCATTGGACTCGTCGGTCTATAGCAATAGACACGAGAGACTCCTCAGAAACTCTATATGATACCTTAGTATATACTTTGGAATCGATAGAAACTAAACCCGCTATGATCAGTTGTTGAGCCTTGTTACGAGTTAATGCGTGATGTAACACCAGATATTGATCTAGTCGCATAGCCACTTTCTTATATGCTCTTCTACTTTTTGTGATATCTCTGTTTGGATCGTAGTCATCTCATCACTCGTGAATTGCGATAGCACCCAGTCGCTCACACTATATCTCTCATCTCTTCCTATCCCGATCTTGATACGACTGAATTGATTTGTACCGAGCTGAGTGATAATACTTCTGAGTCCATTTTGTCCGCCATGACTTCATTCGGATCGAAACCGAATTTTTCAGAACTCCATATCGATATCATCAGAAATGATGAGTATATCTTTTTTTGGATCTATTTTATAGAAAGCAACCAATACTGATACTGCCTCACCTGAGAGATTCATAAAAGTTTGAGGCTTGATACCGAGAACTGGGGAACTATAATAGTGTCATCCTGAGGCACCTCAGCTCAGGATCTGTTCCTGGAACGGATGCTGTGCTCCAGAAACTACAGCATGACGGCAACTAGGATCCATATATTCGGAAGACACCAAGGATTTGTATCTCTTCTCTTCTTTCCAGTCACAAAAAAACCTGTCCACCATCATGAACCCGATATTATGTCGGGTATTTTGGTATTGTTTTCAGGGATTGCCGAGTCAAATAATGAGTTTCACGCACTACAGGATATGCAGGTTTGGAATTTTGTAAAATAGAAAATATCTCCTAATATTTGCTTTTTTAAATATAAATATGTTATACTCCTTGTAATATTATTTGTCGCTATGAAAATCCGTCTCCGCTTCTTCATCTCAATATGGATTCTGTGACCCATGATTGTAAGTGTGGTTTCAGCAACCAGCTCATCTGAAGAATGCTTAGCCTCCTATCTGAATATGTCTACGACGACGCAGTGGTCTACGGAAGATATCTGTCTTGATTCCATATTGCTCGATGCTACAGAAGTAATTCCCACAATCGATACTATTACTGGTGATATTATGAAAAGCGATACATCATATTTCCCTACCGTTCTACGAGAGAAGCCTCTTACTCAACCGAGCCAGGCTGTATCCGAGCAAGACCTTCCTGCGGATTATGCATATAGCTCATGGGAAATAGACCATCGTCAGCCTATGCTCTCTGGATTCACATGGTCTGGAGAGATAGCCAATTTCATCAACCCATGGATGTATATTGGAACTCCAATCAGAGATACTACTCAAATACAGGAACAGACAAAATCATTCTCAGAATCAACTCCAGCATTTGTATTCGGGAATTCTACAACATACAAGGATTGTATCATAAATGAATCCTACTCCTTCTATGGACCACATAAACGCATCAAAGATAACAATATCAAAGCACTTAAGACGATGGCAAAGACATGTGCTAGAAAATTCTATGGTTCCTATTTTGAAGGGAAACCCTTTACCACAAGAGAAGAATATCTCATGATGCTGCTTACGATGTTTTGAGAAAATGTATGATTTGATGGACAATTTACAAATGAGGGCAAGTATAGCGAAAAAGGAAATGGAATCACTACTCCTTTTGTGAATGTGAAGCCCACATCCTGGTATGCCCCATATCTCGCTCGATCCGATGATATATGACTGCTACCATCCGATGAAAAAAATTGGCAAGTAGCGAAAGAGATCACAGACAAAGAAGCCACTAGAATACTCTCTCGATATATTGCATATCGTATGGATTCACTAGAAGATCCAGGGGGAGGAGGAGTGATTATCACACCTCGACTCAAGTATACTATCGAATTCCTGAATGAAGATGAAGTTATCATCAACGTACAATAATATTTACAGAAAATAATTACACAAAATGGAAAATAATAAATTCACCTCTCTCATCGATGAAATCATCAAGATGAATATCTCAGATCTCCACCTCACTAGCGAATCTGCTCCATATATCAGAAATCATATCTGAGATATTGTTCCAGTAGAAAAATATGGAGTTATTGATGGAATAGAACTGGAAGATATTTGTGAATTACTCTTAGGGAGACGTTTCGATGAGCGGACACTCGATATCTCGTACTCACAAGGTGTAGCCAGATTTCGAGTGAATATGTCTCGTACTATTCGGTGAATTACCATAGCTATGCGAATGATCCCATCTATGATACCGAGTCCTGCTGATATCTCTCTTCCTGATTCTATACTCAAGGCTACATTTGCTAATAAATGAATTATACTTATCACTGGGCCAACTGGATCAGGAAAATCGACGACTATGGCAACACTCCTGGAATATATTAATACCACTACTTCCAGACATATCATCACACTCGAGGATCCAGTCGAGTTTGTATATCAGAATCGTAAATCCCTCATCCATCAACGTGAACTGGGTAAACAATTCCATACATTCGGTGAAGGAATTAGGTCTATCCTCCGTGAAGACCCTGATGTCATCGTAATCGGTGAAATGCGTGACCTAGAAACTATGGAGGCGGCTATCACGCTTGCGGAAACGGGACATCTTGTCTTTTCGACTCTCCATACCAACGACACTGTCCAGACAGTTGATCGAATTATCCAGTCTTTTCCGGCTGGCTCACAGAATCAGATTCGTATGCAATTTGCTCTCTCTATGCGAGCTATCCTTTCGCAGGTACTCTTACCAAAAAGTGACACAAAAGGTATGATTGTGGCAAGAGAAATCATGTTCAATAACGACTCCATCCGTAACCTCATCATTCGAGGTGAGACCCAAAATCTCTACTCTGTAATGGAACTCGGTAAACAAGATGGTATGATGCTCATGGATGAGTCAATCATACGTCTTGTAAGAAATCATAAAATATATACAAAAACTGCCCAGATGGCTATGAGAGATCCTTCAAAACTCAGTATATAACCATAAAAATACAAAAAGCAATCAAAAATCTTTAGAATACATCTGAGGATTTTGCTTTTTATAGTGACAGTATGGTAGAATATGTAGTATGTCACTACTACGCTACATTTCTGTTGTATTACTCACCTTGATTTTCATATTTCAGGCGAATTTTATGACGGTGTATGCACTTGGTGATGATGAGTCTAGCGCTATCAATTCTATCGATGCGCTCCAGATACCCGCAGAGATGATGGCTCAAGATACCAGTACGAAAACGGAACTCAAAATGGACCTCCAGTCACTTCTCCAGGCCAATAGAGAGTATACACAAGAAGTCTCTGGATCAATGGTTGAATTCTCTCCTCTGAGAGATCATATATCAAAAGACTGAGAAATTCTATCAACTCTGAGTTTTATTGATATATTTGGAGATTTTTTGATACCCTCGCCTACTGTGTTTATCGCAGGACAAAAGAATATCAAGATACGCCTAGATCATATGGCACACAAGGAAGAAAAAATATCAGGAACCCGTGGTACCATTGAGGTGACTATGGCAACCGGTACAATTATCTCGAGTTCCTCTGGAGTTATCATCGATCCCACTACTATAGGAATATTCAACCCTACGGCAATCGAGACCACCAAGGCAAATGAATACCATACTAAAAAAATAAAAAAAACAAAGTCCAAAAAAGGAAAGAATGATGTAATCAACAGTTCTGATGTATTCCAATTCGGTATACCAGGAACACACCTCATATTCTCAGCTCCTGTAATGATAACTATAAACACTCCTACTATGAGTGATGGTAATATCGTAGATCTGGCCGTTTTGCATGAGAACGATACAGTATTCAATACGATGGGGCTCTCCGTCACTAGTGATACCCTCTGTGGAATTGATGGATCGGCATCAAAACCAGGATCTCAAGCCATTGTCAAAGATTGAAAAATCACTTTCTATACTTGCGGCGCCTCGAGCTTTACGATGAATCCAAACGGAGGAACTACGGGATCTAATGATCTGCGTATCATCATCGGTGATTGTGCGCAAGCTCAGGTCTACTATAATAATCTGGCTCAAGTATTTGGTGGAAATCCTCCGACTACCGGATGTTCGGGTCCAAGTACTTGGCCAGTACTTCGTATCGGAACGACTAACTATGGAAATGGCTATACTGCGTGGAAAACAGCATCTACCACGTCCTCCATGAACGGAAATACCTACACTGCTACCTCCACTATGACTATAAAAGTTGGACCTCATACTTATAGTCTTGTTATTACTTGGGTACATACCGCTCCCAATAAATACTTCACTTGGTCGTATCAAGTCGTCGTTCCCTCTGGTAATACGTCCAATATCAAACTGTATTACGCCATGAATAGTTCTGTGGCAGGCGACGACGCTAACGATATGGGATATTTCACGAATACCGGTGGCCAAACGGTCGGAGTATCAGATACCAACAATAATATTGTTTCTGCATTTCGCTACCTCAGTGGAGCGGTTTGGACGGGATATGAGGCTGATCCTACGGGTACAGTACAAACCAATATTACGAATGGAGCTAACTTTAATAATGTGATCCAGTCTGGTACGGGAGATCTTGGATTTGGAATCAACTGGGATTTTGGAACCGCGGCGAGCGTGACCTATTCGGGTGCAGTGGAATGGAGAGTAATGCCATATACTGCCGCAAATGTCGTTGACCTCATCCCGGGAATAGGGCAACCATCAACAGCACTGGCAATAGGGATTACTTCTCAGCTTCCCATCACTCTGACCAATGTCGGAAATATGACTTCGACTGGAGTACATACAGTAATACTTACAATTCCAACCAATATATCAGGTCCTTCATCAGGCTTTACCAGTAATGGCTGGTCATGTGGAGCGGTATCTGGAACGACCATAACTTGTACCAAAACCACTACTATTACATTTCTGTCCAGTGATACACTCTCGATACCAGTGATCCCACTTCCCGCTGCTGGAAATACTTCTGTCACTTTCAATGTCGCGATCAGTAATCTGGGTGACTCCAATACGGCGAATAATGGTGCTTTTGCTACCAATTCCATTGTAGCGGCCACTCCCTACGCACCAGGAGGAGTACGAAATATGAGCTATTGGACCAAAGGAAATGGGGGGAAAAACTGTAGTACAAACGGTTGTACGATCACGAGTTGGACCAATAGCGGAACGCTCGCTGCTGCAGCCAATGCGGTCACAGGACTCGGGATTGTCACCTATGATACGACGAACCAGATCAACTACAATCCAACCCTCTACTTCAATAACGCCTCTCTCAATACCAATAGTAGTCTCAATCTCACCACTGTACCAGGCTCAGTCTATACAGTGACGCGTATCGCATCTGGATGAGCCTTTTTGATTGGACCGCAGACCGCTGTCACCAATAGTCTTGATTGGAGTACCACTCCTACTGCAGATAAGTTCTGACTCTTCGGTGGAACCACTTTTTATAATGGAGCCAACAGACGTACCGCCAGTAGGGCGAGTATAACCTCATCTATTCGAGTCAGTGATGGATCCTCACTTAATAAAACGGATGGACTTCAGACACTTACGGGCGCAATTGTAGCTACGAGCTTTGGTGGAGCCTCGATCGGTATCGGACTAAGTACTACTACCAATTCCACACTCGCTAGTGTCGCAGAAGTAATCATTTATCCAATCGCTCTGATTAACTCAGAATCTGATATGGTGGAATCATATCTTGCACTCAAGTATGGGATTACGCTCAATCAATCCATTCCACAAAACTATACCCTCTCTAATAGTTCAATAGTTTGGAACGCAATGAGTGCTGGGCTTATCAATAGTGATATTGCGGGTATTGTTCGGGATGATATCTCTGCGATCAATCAACCCAAGTCTCAATCCATCAATAATACCGGAGATATTATCATAAATAGTGTGGGGTGAATTAGTGCTGATTTTCAATCTTTGATCTGGGCAAATGATGCTGCGGCAACCGGGAGTTTTACAACTACTGATGCACCATCCGGATATTCTCGTATTACTCGAAGATGGCAACTTCAAGAAAAAAATGGAGATATCGGCAGTACAAAAATTGCCTATCCATCGGCCGCGTTACCAACAGGAGCTACTGGTTCGCTGTATATGTTCGTAGATGCGGATGGAGTATTTGCCGTATGAGCAACGGCGTATACCGGAACCCTCAATGCGGGAAACTGGGAATTCACGGTAAGTACAAACGATATGGACTATATTACCTTTGGGCAAGTAAGAGGAGATACTACTCCACCGACAATTGACTCGATCTCTCGTGCCTCGGGAAGTCTGATGCCCATTGGAAATTTTCCACTTGTCGTGACCTATAGCGATACGGGATCTACTATCAATGCGAGTTCGTTTACCGGAAAAATATTCTCATGGGATGGAGTTAGTGCATGGAATACGACCAATCTTGCGCCAAGTTATATGACACTTTCAGGAGCCGCCACGACATCCACAGGCAATCTCAATGTTGCTGGACTTCCCTTTGGCAAATATCGATTTGATGTCTCCGTCGCCGATAGCGTAGGAAATACGGTCACACAGAGTTATATCTACTATGTAGACGATATCGAGTGGAGTATCTCAGCAGATACATATGATATGGGAACTCTCTTGTCCAATATTCAAACATTCGGAACTGGAGAAATGATTGTCACGATCAAAACAGTAGGTGCTGGATATAATCTCAAAATGATCGGAACTAATACCCTTGCCAAATGAGGTGATACGATCAACTACTGGAATGGAACACTCGGTTGGGGATATGACCAATGGAATGGGTCGAGTTATCCAGGAATTATCATCACCAATAGTACGAGTGGTACCCTTGCCAATCAGGCAGAAAGCATCAATACAAATGGGATCAAAAATATCTACACCTATCGTATCAAATACGGGGGCAAGGTAGGAGCTGAGCAATCAGCAGGAATCTATAATGGTACTGTGAAAATGGATCTGGTAGTTAGTTATTAACTGATAATCAAAAAAATTATAATTGAGGACAGATCCTGAGCTGAGGAACTTCAGGATGACGAACACTCAATACTCTACTTCACTTCCTCATTTTTCTTTTTCCGCTCACTCTCTTTATCACCTTTCATCTTCTCTTTATATTCTTCTTTTTCTTTGCGATACTTTTTTTCATCATCTGATATCTTCGCCGCATATTCGAATATTTTCTTTTCTACATAATCTCTTTTCTTCGTGTATTTCTCACGAGATACCTTCAGGAGGACATCACGAGACTGTTGCTGGGGTATATCCATACGCTCATGGAGCGGAGCATACGTTGTTGCAGAAAATACTGGGGAGGGCATGCCATCTATGAGTAATTTTGTATAGATATCATATTTTCTGAGGTTCGTGAGATCCTGAGGAGAGATGATATCCTCTCCGCCAAATACCTCAGCGAATTTGGTGGCATCATCATACCCTACTTGGAATGAGATAAGGGATCCCACATTTCCGAATACAGCTCCCTGTACAGTCTCTGGCATCTGAGCGATATATTGATTTGCCATAGTGAGCGAGAGTCGATACTTGCGAGCTTCGGAGAGGATCGTCGCAAATGAATCAGTCGCAAAGTTCTGGAACTCATCCACATAGAGTCAAAAATCCCGACGATCTGCCTCGGGTGTATCCGCTCGTGTCATCGCCTCGATCTGAAATTTAGTTACCATCATCGCTCCGAGGAGAGCGGATGCATCTTCTCCGATCTTCCCCTTTGATAGATTCACGATAAATATCTTCCCATTATCCATGATCCACCGCAGTGAAAAGGGATTCTTGGGTTGTCCGAGAATATTGCGGAGGATTGGTGACGAGAGAAATTGTCATACCTTATTCAGGATTGGATTGATTGCTTCGCTCATCTGTGCTGGAGCCATTTTCTCGAACTCGTTTGTCCAGAATTGTATGAGGATAGGATCAGTGATCTTCGATATGACCTTGCGACGGTATGACTCATGGGTCAGCATGAGTGGGATCGAGATTAATGTGGTATCTGGGATGAGGAGGAGTGTGAGGATAGTATTGCGGAGGATATACTCCAATCGTGGTCACCAACTCTCGGCGAACATTTTTTTGAATATTGAAACCAGTCCAGAAGCAACGATCGGACGCAACTCGGGATTCGGATTATCGAGCATATTAAATGCTATCGGATATTCGGTATCGGATGGATCAAAGAGAACAATATCGTTGGTTCGAGACTTGGGGATATTGGCAAGAATCGTATCTGCGAGATCACCATGCGGGTCGATGAGGGCAATCCCCCGTCCCGACATGATATCTGAATAGAGCATATTTTCCAGGAGAGTTGATTTACCCATACCTGTTTTCCCAATGATATACACGTGGCGAGCTCGATCGATAGGCTGTATACCAAATGCCTCGGTAGAACCCCGGAAATTCGAAAGTCCAATCGGGGTATTGGGTTCGTATATGACAGGCAGATTGTGTGGTGGCTCAAACCTGCGAGTTGTGACCCAGTTGACTCCAGGAGTCTTGATATAGATAGTAGGCATATGTACCAGTCCGGCGAGTTCTGTCACAGAAAGTATACTCCGATATTTCGAGTACTTCTTTAGCGTGTCTGAATATCTACATTTCTTTGGTCGTCAGGTAACTAGCTTAGCTCCATTCGGTTGAGAGAATATATTGAGACTTGAGGAGAGCTCTCGTGTCGTTGTGGTCTTTTTCCCGAGACTCGCTAAAAGAATCTGAACAGAATAACCATAGGTCTCAAATTTACCTTCTTGTTTTTCACGAGATTCTTTTTTGTCACTTATTGCATATTCATCCTTATTATGCAATGCACCCGTAAGGAATGATGCAATGTGTGCAAAAAGTGTAAAAGGAAACACAAAAATCTGAATCCACCACCAATTCGCTAGAAGAAATAATTTGAGAATATCAGGCAGACGAGGACTCTCAATAATTGCTTTGCCACTATGTTCACGCCATTCATGATCAGACAATGGTGAAAAATCTATACGCAAAAAAACTGTCTCATCTTTGACTGACTTCGACAGAACTGAGGTAATACTCGAAAGTGGATCAATACTCTCCTTCTCTGTACGATCTTTGAGATTGGCGTAGAGCTTGATCGTATCAGGAGAGATATGGGAGAGTCGAGCCTCCTGTACAGATATCTGAGCATCAGGAGAAAATGGGAGCACTGCTTCTGTGATCTCAATATCGCTATAGTGAGCATAGAGTTGACTTTCTAGAAAATGTCTATGCCGAATGGGGACTTCGAGAAAAAACCGAATACGACCCAGATGATGGAGCACAAAAAATCGAAACTGTGTATGACTATGGGGGAAAATATTCCACCAAGCACCATGTGAATCGTGGAGCGTATCATGTAGAGTGGAGAGCATCTCACGAGCCACAAAAACTCACTTCTCGTTGGCCCTATCTACCGCTATTTCGAGGATCACTGTATTCATATCAGGTATTTTATAGAAAAGCCAAAAAAAAGCCAATTGCAATTTTCCCTATTTTTCCTATAGTGCATTTATGAAAACGATTTACATTAATAATGCAAATATTCGCTTAAACGAAAGTTGCTATATCTATGACACCGGGGCTGTCGGTCATGTCGATATCGTCATTGGCGAGTGAATCCTTGTGGAGTATTGTTTTGTGGCGAGTCGTGGCGAAGAGACAAAAAAATACTATCGACATATCGCCATCTGAGAGAATTCGGTATTTATAGGAACATGATTGATGCTGGATCAGATCGACATTGAGATCGTCACAGAAATAGTATGAGACAATGCAACTTCTACTCTGGCTCTTTTGGCTCTGGCAAGAAACGATGCTCGTATTTCTGTCGAATGAGTCGCTCGAGTCGCCAGTCCATATCGCCAAGTATCGACACGAGTCGATCAGACCAATATACTCATAGGTACCTGAGCACGAGTACGTGGGGTTCCGAGACTCGAGATCGCTACAGATGACATCGAGTGAGGTCACTCATGTCGGATTCACAGGCTCTGAGGAGAATCACTGTTTTATCTCACTTCTCGTGGACTATCCGAACAAGATGCCGAGACGCTCCTCCTGAATTCTGAGATTCAGAGACATCTGAGAACCATAGAAGAATCTGAACGAGAAGCAGTTTACGAAGAAATATATCTGCGAATCCAGAAATAATGCGAATAGTGCAATTCTGTGTATATATCCCAAAACAACAAATCCGAAGAATTGATCTCTATCTCTCGGATATCTTTCCAGATATTTCTAGGTCTTATATCAATACACTGATAAATAGAGGAAATATTCGAATAAATGGGAAAACTCTTGGAATCAACAGACGAGTCGTACTACGAGATGTTATCAATATACAATTTGTAACTGAGAAATACTATCTGAGTGGAGAAAATATACCTCTTGAAATTATCTTTGATAATCCTGATTTTGCAGTTATCAACAAAGATGCAGGTATAAATACGCATACATTTCCTGGAGAATATGGGAAAACTGGAACCCTTTTGAATGCACTTCTCTATTATTTTGGGAATCGATCTGTAATCAATGGTGTCGAACGACCTGGAATAGTCCATAGACTCGATAAGGACACGAGTGGGCTCATCCTGATTGCAAAAAATGATCGGTCAATGAAGATACTCCAGAAGAAAATAGCAGACAAAGAAATACGTAAAATATATTTTGCTGTAGTTATGGGAGTAGTACAGAAAAAAGAATGAATTATCGAATCATTTATCGGACAAAGTTGAAGTGACCATAAGCGAATGACTACCGAAAACCCCGTTAATCCGAAATTTGCTCAAACTAAATTCAGAGTATTATCTCATATTGATGAGCAATATTCTCTCCTCGAAATCGAGCTTTTCACCGGTAGAACGCATCAAATCCGTGTCCATATGGCTGATATGGGACATCCGATTATTGGCGATAAGACCTATGGCAATCTAGAAATAAATAGAGAAGTTCTCACAAAATATAAAATAGCAAGACAATGGCTCCATGCCAGAAAACTGATTTTGGAGCTCTTTGGAGAAGAATATGAATTCATAGCACCTCTAAAAAAGGATATCTCTCATCTCTTAGAAATGCACAATATTGAAGTGGATTGAATCTAACATGATCTATATTGAGTACGATGTATATGGTGATTTTTTGTAAGAATACTTGTAGCTCTAACCAAAGAAACCAAGTTTCGATCCCGTAGGATCATTACCATATTCATTATCTCCAGGAATAAGAAGGAGGTAGAAAAATAAACCTATAAGAATAATAACATATGGATAGATGCTATATTCCATGAGTATTTGATGCCAAGGTACGCTAGATATTGCAGATCAACTTCCCTCATTGAATATACCATTGAGCTCAGAGAGGGCTTGTTGTAGTGAGCTACTATATCCTGCAATCCAACCGTTTTCTCAGAGCGTAGAATAGAGATAATATACAACGTACCATATGAAAAGTGAGAGTGTAATTTTTTGTACTATTCGTGAATCTTTTCCGATATCTTGAATTCGCTTCGTATTGAGTACATACCACATAAAAAATGCTACAGACACTAAAATAGTATGTAGTATCCACAATACTACTGATGTCATCATAGGCGTATGCCATAGAATCCTCATCAAGGCTACATATATAAGTCCCAGTACGATCCCTCAAATGACCATACGTATCATATACTGCCGTCTACGAATGCGTCATTCTGGTAATATCCGAAGATACAATTGTGAGAACGAGTATTGAGTCGGATTGTAATTTTCCATAAAAAGAGAAACTAAAATATATAAAACTATAGATAGTCTATCATATTTACTCCTCAATCGTCAAATTTTAGAACACTTTTTTGCATTTTGTACCAAAAATCCTATACTCTTCTCTATGCAACTCCTCGTCAAAGCGATAACCATCCGTGAACTCTCAGAATATGCCAATTGTATGAATCCATCTGGTGATCCACTGATCAAGGCAGTAGTAGACCTATCCACAAGACAGATCATCATAGGTGCGACGATGCATGTGGACGAAGAGGAGATGTTTCTAGATATGGAGAGTGAACAGGTCAATCTCTGGGGTATCAATCTCTATCCAGCATGGTTTGGGACTAGTGCGTTCATCGAATATGACTCGATGATCAATCTGAGACCATCACAGAAGAATTTTTCTAGAAGTGTGGACAATCTGGAAACACAGAAAATCATAACCGATATCGTACTCTCCTATGTCATCCACTAGCTATCACGCTGACATCCTCGACAACTGAGACTGGCAGTCCCGATCACTCATCGATCAGCTCGGCAATATCGGAGCGGAGGCAGGACGAGCGATACAGGCAAAGGATCAACATAATACAGAACGACTCAGATGATCTTGGTATCGTATGGATGAGTTGTTCCAGAGTACTATCGCGAACAAGAATCTCCGACATACTCGCAGGCTCACGGAAGTCCTCAGGGCTCGAGAAGTGACCTACTCCTATCTCGAGTGAACCAATGAATATACTGAAACGAGTCATTCCCTAGAGAGATACTGGATGGAATGGGGGATCCTTGCTAATATGGAGAGACAAGCCAAGAGAACAACTATCAATAAAACCACCGTTTAGGTGGTTTTATTGATAGAAAATATGAAACTTTAAAGACTGGAGCTTTTTCAATACACATTATCTTCTGGATCTCATGACTTAAAAAGTAGATAACATGAGATTATAACTAAAGGAAGGTGTACTACGATACCTCCTGACATCCATACTATATAAAAAAATCATAGGTATAGAGAGATATAAGCTCAAAACAATGCGAAAAGTACAGCACCAATAAAGGCGACTAAAATAATATATCATTTATTTCCAAAATCATGACACCGTTTCAAAATCTGTATACTTATCATATATATAAATAGCAAAATACTAAGCGAAAGTATCGCTTTTATTATGAAGAAAATAATAGGAATATATGCAAGAATTTTTACTACCACGATCATTAGAAATACATTCATAAAAAAACCCATTCGATTTATACGAGTATGTGCAAGTCTGCAAAGTAAAAACCGATCTTTATAAGAAAGTTTTTTCTTTGATGCATCTAGAGGTATTTCTTGTTTTGCTTCCGTTAATGAAGTAATGACAGGAATAATAGAATTTTGATTTTCCATATAAAAATGGTTAAAGAAATAAAGACAAAGACAATCTATCATAAATGCCCTCCGTCAAATTATAGCAAGATTCATTTGTTTCAAGGATCAAATGAAGTATAATAGAATACACTTTTACTAAATTTAGTATATATGAAAAAAATAAACCAAGAAGATTCTTCTGAAAATACATCCAATATACCTCTTACTGCTATAGTGCTGCTCGCAACATTGAAGCCAAAAAATCAATTATCACACACAGGAGTTTTATCAAAGCTACTTATGGAGAAATTGGGAAAATTGAATGTCCAAAGCGAGATGATACATCTTATCGACTATGAGATTAAACCAGGGATTAGAGAGAATATGGGCAAAGGCGATGAATGGCCAAAAATACTAAAAAAAATTCTAATGGCTGATATTATTATTTTCGCTTCACCCATTTGGTGGGGTCTTCATTCTTCTCTCATGCAGAGAGTTATAGAGCGGATGGATACGATCAATGACGCCTTACTCGAAACAGGAACTTCACCATTCGCTAACAAAGTTGCTAGTGTTGTGATTACAGGAGCGGAGGACGGAGCACAGCATATTACAGGTAATATTTTGAACTTTTTTACATATAATGGTCTCACAATTCCTCCAGGAGGCTCTATTTCTTGGCTTGGTGATGCCGAAGGAAAAACTAAAGAACAATTGATACAATTGTTTACAAAGGAGCCTACAAAATCTCTGATAGATATAGCTGGAAACAATCTCGTTCATACCGCTTTACTCCTGAGGAACCATCCGTATCCAAAGGCTACCCAAGGCATTAGAGGAAGTATCAAATCTGGGACCGTCGGTATAAAAAATTAAATTTCAGAATATATTGTAGTGTGTGATATCCCAAAAAAAATCCCTCTATCAATGGATTTTTACTGTTTTTCGATCATCGCCTCAATCAGTCCCATAAAAAGTGGATGAGGTCGCGATGGACGAGATATGAGTTCTGGATGCGCTTGTGTGGCAATCATATACGGATGATCTACTACTTCAACTATCTCAGCAAGTGTACCATCGAGAGAAGTGGCTGATACAATGAATCAAGCTTGCTCCAATTTGTCACGATATATTGGATCGAATTCAAACCGATGTCGATGACGCTCAATAGTATTCAATCTTCCATATACTCGTTCTGCGAGTGACCCTGGACGAATAATACACTCATAGCTCCCGAGTCGCATATTTCCTCATTTGGTAGTGAGATCCTTCTGCTCTTCCATAATATGGATGATGTTGTCAGATCCAGTGGGCGTGAACTCCTCACTTGAGGCATCTCGAATACCGAGGACATTTCGAGCATACTCGATCGCCATGATCTGCGATCCGAGACAGATTCCCAGATAGGGGATCTTGTTTTCTCGAGCATGTCGGACGGTTTCTATCATGCCCTCTGTTCCACGAATACCGAATCCACCTGGAATACAGATTCCATCGAGTCACTCGAGGAGAATAGTGCCTTTCTTTTCTATATCTTCGGCATCGATGAATCGGAGTTTTACTCGTTTTTTATAATAAAATCCTGCACATTTGAGTCACTCATTGAGAGAGTAATAAGCATCTTCGAGATCCACATACTTTCCAACCATACCGATCTGGAGTAAGTCAATAGAACTATCTATATTTTCCATGAGTTTTTCCCACTTTTTCATATCTGGTTTTTGCGTACCGAGATCTAGTTTTGCGGTGATTTTTTCACCAAAATGTTCTTGATCGAATGCAAGAGGAACTCGATAAATAGAATCAAGCGTTGGAGCAGATATCACTGAGGAACGAGTGAGTCCTGATGCTGTGGCAATCTTGATCATCATATCTTCTGGTATATCGGTATCGGCTCGAACAATGAGAAAATCAGGATTGATTCCATAACTCATCAGGGTTCGTACAGAGTGTTGTATTGGCTTTGATTTGAGTTCCTTCGATGCCAATAGATACGGAAGGAGGGCCACATGAACAAATCGAACATTCGTATCACCGAGCTCATGACGAAGTTGCCTCGCTGTCTCAAGGAGGTATTCATTTTCCATATCCCCTACGGTTCCTCAGATTTCGATGATCGAGATATCAGCATTGGCTGACTCGAATCCTATTCTTATCTTTTCTTTGACCAGATCTGTGAGATGTGGGACAATCTGGACAGTTCCACCGAGGAAGTCACCACGACGCTCACGAGCAATGAGCTCCTCGTAGAGACGACCTGAGGTGAATGATGAAAACCTACTCATATCCGCATCGAGAAACCTCTCATAATGCCCAATATCAAGATCTGTCTCAGCCCCATCAGCTGTGACAAATACTTCTCCATGTTGTGTGGGATTCATTGTACCTGGGTCGACATTGAGATATCCATCGAATTTCTGACAAAAAACTCGATTACCAGATCCAGCTAGAAGTGCACCGATCGATGCAGCTGCAATACCTTTTCCGATGCCTGAGAGGACACCTCATGTGACGAAGATTATTTTCAAGAAAAAGAGAATTAGAAAATAAAAAGAAGGCTATAAAAGACCTTCTAATAATTATTTTGGTGAGATGCATAACCAGTAATATTTCATATTTGAATTATAGAGAAAAATAAGAAAAAGCAAACTCATTAATATGAGAATAATTCTCATATTAATTTGATTTTTATCAAAAAAAGATATAATGAATACCTTAATTACTAATATACACCTATGGAAAATAACTCTTCTCTTGTAGCACTTAATCAACTCGTAGCCGACTATACTATCACCGCTCAGAATGCAAGATTCTGTCATTGGAATGTTATCGGACCACACTTTGAGGACGATCACGAATTTTTCGGTGAACTCTATGATGAGCTCTCAGACGATATCGATCTCTTCGCTGAGCGAATTCGTGCCTGTAGAGCCAATCCGATTTCCGCCTTCCGAGAGATGCTCGAAATGACAGCATTCTCAGAATATGCCCTCCCGATGACCGCTCGCCAAATGCAAAAAAATATACTTCTCGACTATGAAGCTCTCTCTACTAAAATGTCAGAAATGGCGAGTACAACTGAAGATGATGTGGTAACACAAGATATCATCGTAGGAGCCAAGCGGCAGATAGATAAACGAGCTTGGATGCTCAGAGCTATGCTCGGTGAATAGTATAATGAGAATAAATCTCATTATACATTGATATTATATAATAAATCGATATACTCTGTGGGTATTCAATTGTTGAATCATTCCTAATTTCTAATTTTTTCCCTATGTCTTGCTGACACGACCACGAAGAATATACCTACGAACAAGTCAAAATCGACACGATCGCCCCTCGATTTGACCTCCCCGCCTATGATCCTATCAAGGACGATGAGACCAATATATCCTCTGAAGATGTCCATGGAAAATGGGTAGTACTTTTTTATTATCCTGCTGACTTTACATTTGTTTGTCCTACAGAACTCAAAGACATGGCAGAGGTCAAATCTCAATTTGATGAACTCTGAGTCACGGTTCTGGCGGTCTCTACAGACACGATATTCTCGCATAGAGCCTGGGTAAAACATGAAGGCCTTATGAAGAATTTCCCCTATATGATGCTTGCTGATCATAATACTGAGATCGCCGCTGCCTATAATATCCTCGATGAGAAATCAGGAATTGCAGGTCGCGGAACCTATATCATCGATCCACATGGTATCTGTCGTGGTATCGAGGTCACGAGTGGCCCTCTAGGTCGCAATTCAGAAGAGCTCATTCGTAAGATCACTGCTCTCCAGTTTATGGAGGCACATCCTGGTACTGCTTGCCCAGCAAAATGGGCACTTGGAGCAAAAACTCTCAAACCATCTATAAAGATCTCTGGTGATATCGAAGGACAACTCAAATAATTCTCATTTCTTAAATAATATCCCCCTTCAGCAATGAATGGGGATATTTCATTTGGAGGAAAAAATAATGGTTATCAGTTATCTTGTCTTTGATTTTTCTTTGTTATCTGAACAGAATAATATATGCTCATATTTATTATTTCTTAACCATAAATAATATGGAAAACTCAAATACTGACTCTGGTGTCAATACAATTCTAATAGTAATGATTCTTTTACTAGTTGTTGGTGCTGGAGTTTGGTGGATGATGATGCGTGGAGCTCCATCAAATTCGCCGGGCGTTCCGAATAAAGTGAATGTTGATATAAAATTGCCCACTATTCCAAATTCTACACCAACTAGTCCATCTACACCCCCTGGTCAATAGATATAGAAATCCCCCGTTTCTTTCGAAATAGGGGATTTTTTATGAGTTTGCCTACGCATCTTCATCATCTTCTTCGAATTTCACTCCTCGTTCTGCTCGAATTTTTTCAGTAATGTTATTTGGAACCTGCGCATAATGAGCAAACTCCATCACGTAGGTAGCTCGCCCCTGACTCGTGGAACGGAGATCCGTAGCATATCCGAACATCTCAGAGAGAGGAACATGTGCCTTGAGAATCTTCGCCATACCTCGCTCAGTCATCTCGATAATCTGTCCTCGCTTGGAATTGAGATTTCCGAGTACATCACCCATATATTCTTCTGGAGTATTGACCTCTACGAGCATAATCGGCTCAAGGAGTGCAGGACGAGCTTTTTTGGCTGCCTGACGGAATGCCTTGATAGCCGCCATACGGAATGCGAGTTCGTTGGAATCTACATCATGGTATGAACCGAATGTGAGTGTTGCCTTCACATCAACAATAGGATATCCGGCGATGATACCACGGGTATAGGCCATCTTGAGTCCCTTCTCGACTCCTGGGATGAACTCACGAGGGATGACACCACCGACTACTTTATTGAGAAACACTGTTTCTGTAGCGAGACCTTCTGGGTCAGCAATTCGCATCTCAGGGGTAATAGGATCAAAGGTGATAACAACATCACCAAACTGTCCACGACCACCTGATTGTTTCTTATGCGTTCCTCTCTCATCAACTACAGATGCTGTGATAGTCTCACGGTATGCAACTTGTGGGGCCCCAACATTCGCCTCAACTTTGAACTCACGTTTCATACGATCAACGAGGATTTCGAGGTGGAGTTCTCCCATTCCCGCCATAATTGTCTGTCCAGTTTCAGCATTTGTGGATACACGGAAGGATGGATCCTCTTCAGCGAGCTTGTTGAGAGCCATACCCATTCTTTCTTGATCAGCTTTTGTTTTTGGTTCAACAGAGATAGAGATAACTGGTTCAGGGAATGTCATACGCTCGAGAACGATTGGATGATTGACATCACAGAGAGTATCTCCCGTCTTTGTATCCTTGAGTCCGATAATGGCACCGATATTACCTGCTGGGATTTCATCGATCTCCGTACGATTATTGGCGTGCATCTGGAGAAGTCGACCGATACGTTCTTTTTCACCACTCACAGAATTCAACACATACGATCCTGATTTCAGCGTACCAGCATAGACACGTACGAATGTGATACGCCCAACAAATGGATCAGTCATGATCTTGAACGCGATAGCCGCAAGAGTCTCATTTGCATCCTGCTTGAGAGTGATCGCAATCTCTTCATCATCTGGATCTGTACCTGATATGATACCACCCTTGACATCAAGAGGTGAAGGAAGGAGATCTACGACTGCATCGAGAACGAGTTGTACTCCCTTATTCATGAGGGCTGAACCACACATGAGTGGGTACACTGTATCTGATATAACCCCTTTACGAATACCTGCGATGATATCAGCTTCCGTAAGAGTACCATTTTCGAAGAATTTGTTCATGAGATCATCATCCTGCTCAGCTGCCTTCTCGACCAGAGCTGTATGCCACTTATCCGCATCTGCTTGATGTGAAGCTGGGATCTCTCCTTCGATCACTTTTTCTCCCATCTTTCCCTCAAATGTATACGCCTTCATATTGATGAGGTTGATAATACCTGAGAAATCCGCTTCCTCTCCGATTGGGAGCTGTATAGGGATCACTTTATTACCAGCAAGACGCTTGATAATAGACTCGTACGTCATCATAAATGATGCACCCGTCTTATCCATCTTGTTAGCAAATGCAATACGAGGAACCTCATATTTATCAGCCTGTTTCCAAACAGTCTCACTCTGAGGCTCGACACCTTGAGAAGCATCGAACACCGCAACGGCTCCATCGAGAACACGCATAGACCGCTCTACTTCTATCGTGAAGTCCACATGACCTGGAGTATCGATAAGGTTGAGCTGAATCCCTCTCCATGCTGTTGTTGTAGCAGCAGAAGTGATGGTAATACCTCGCTCCTTCTCTTGTTCCATCCAGTCCATTGTTGCTCCACCATCATGTACTTCACCGATTTTGTGATTGATACCAGTATAGAACAGAACACGCTCAGAAGTAGTAGTCTTACCCGCATCGATATGAGCACAGATACCAAAATTTCGGATATTTTTGAGGTCTTTAGAAATCGCCATAAAATGTAAAATGAAAAAATAATACTTTTGAATTTCTCAAAAACCAGAAGATCGAGGAAGAGAAAGGTTTTCAGGTTGAGCTTACGAGCAGGTAATTACCACATAAAAATTTGTATCTAACACAGATATTCGAAGTTTTTCAGGAATTCAAATAGAAATCGCCAGAATAATATGGAAAAGAAGAAAAATGTCAAAAAGAGTTTTCGCGTACTGATCCAGTTGAAACGATAGTAGAATTCTATACCATATACCTATCTTAAAAAATATTTTTAAGATATGAAAAGTACTGAAAATACTCCGATCGATAGTTCTCTTAATGCAGCATATGCTGCCATAGAAAGACAACCAATTATAGTAGAATCTGCACTAACTCAAGCCGAAAAACGAATCAGTAGAACACAATTTTTCTACTACGCACTCATCCTCTTTGTTATTTTAACACTTGCATATGTGCTAATTCATAGATTAATTCCAGATCTCTCAACAGAAGATATGAAGAACTTTGGATTATGAAAACCTGTTTCACAGCCTTATATCATACTCATATCTAACTTGAGTGGACTAATTATAGACTCTATATTCTATTGGATACTAGGAAGTCTTTGTATAAAGCGGTATGTTGATCTTGGTTACTCCTGAATAATTCCGAGAATACTCATTTTTACCATCTTTGGTATGAGTTTGTGTTAAGCTATATTATGACTATATTCCGGGTATTTTGGTAATCCTTTTAAACTCTATATCTCATACTACTCTGAAGTTGATAATACTCTATTATCTTTGTATTTTGTAATTTTTATATTAATTCTTTTTATGATTTTATATTGTCTGGTAGCTCCAGGAAGAGAAATCCATAAATCATCTGCTAATAAACATTTATAAATTATTCTTACAAAATTATAATCCCTTGCTTTCCAATCCCTTTTTTCTATAATCGCATGACCAGCTCGGGTGATGGAATGGTAGATGTGCGATCCAAACGAAGCCTAGCGAAGTATTGGGAGCCATACTCCCGAGAGCGAGAATCCGTAACACGGTGCGACACTCGAGAGGGGTACATGTACACAAAACAAATAGATCCAGATAATTGCACTCTGCTCGGGTGATGGAATGGTAGACATGTACGTTTCAGATGCGTATGCCCTATGGGTGTGTGGGTTCAAATCCCATCTCGAGCACCATAATCAGATTTGCCCAGGTGATGGAATGGTAGACATGACGGTCTTAGAAGCCGTTGCCGTAAGGTGTAAGGGTTCAAGTCCCTTCTTGGGCACCATTAAAAAATTAAAAATCTCATTCATAATTGAATGAGATTTTTTTATTCTCAAGACTACTTTTATTTTTCATCAAAATCACTACAATTAGGTATATGCCCTCTCTATTCGAACACTCCATCACGCCACTTGCCTCACTCCTCAGGCCAGAAAAAATAAACGACCTCGTTGGACAATGACACCTGATCTGAGAATGAAAGGCCATCCGAAAATTCATCGAAGCGGGAAGACTCCCATCGATACTCCTCTGGTGACCTCCAGGATCTGGGAAGACGAGTTTGGCTCGTGTCATTGCCAATTCTCTCGATGCCGAATTTTTCCATCTTTCATGAGTCCTATCGAAGAAAGAAGATGTCGTGAAAATCATAGCAAAGGCTCAGAATAATTACCAAGAAGGGAGACAGACTATACTATTTCTCGATGAGATCCACCGTTGGACCAAGTCTCAGCAAGATGTTTTGCTTCCGTGGGTAGAGAAAGGGATTGTTACTCTCATCGGAGCGACAACAGAGAATCCGAGCTTCACTGTGATCAACGCCCTCCTCTCTCGCTGTCGCACCTATATCCTCGAACCGATCAGCGAGACAGAGATCACCCGATTCATAGAGAAAAATATGAGCCGAATACAGGAGAGGTATCCAAAAATAGTTTTCTGAGATATTTCTGATTGATGAAAACAGTGAACTCAGCTGGGTTTGGGGGAAGGAACTGTTTGAGTCGGATGAAAGAAAGATAAATGATGAGTGGAGCGAACGAGTTTTTCTTCCCCCAATAGTTTTGGTACTTTTTCTACAAAAAGTACAAAAGAAATTGTGTCAGAAAATAAAAATGTCCTCCCTCTCATCGCCAAGCTCTGAAGCGGTGATCTCCGCAATACGCTGAATCTTCTCGAAACTGCCTGTATCCTCCAGTGAAGTGGTGAACTCACTCGTGAGACGATCCTCGAAGCTGGGAGCAAATCACTCAACTACGATCAGGATGGTGAGGAACACCACAATCTGATCTCTGCCATGCACAAGTCGCTCCGAGATAGCGATGGTGATGCTGCGATCTACTGGATCGGTCGTATGCTCGCAGGTGGTGAGGATCCGAGGTATATCGTGCGTCGTATGATGAACTTCGCCAGTGAAGACACATATGATCCTCAGGCGATCATCCTCACGAACTCAGTCTATGATATCTGTGAGAAGATGGGTATGCCCGAGTGTGAGCTCCCGATGCTGAACGCGGCATACTACTTGGCGGGAGCACCAAAGGATAACTCTATCTACAGAGCAATGCAAGCGATGCACTCCGACATCCGCGAATATGGCAATCTCTGAGTTTCCCTCCCTCTTCGCAATGCTCCGACTGCCTTGATGAAACAAGCATGATATGGAACTGGATACGAATATGCTCATAACCTAAAGGACAAGAAAAGTGAGCAAGAGCATTTCCCAGAAGAGCTACAGGGGAGGAAGTATAGATTATAATTTGCTTTTTTCTACTTTCCTCTATAATGATACCAAGTGAAAAAGGACCTGCCCTCTGGGCGAGTCTTTTTTTTGAACTGAGTTATTATTCCTAATATTATCCCTCATGTTTGATATAACAAAAATCAAAGCTGCCATAGAGCAGATTGCTGCAGAAAAAAAAATCGGTAAAGAGAAACTCGTTGAAATCATCGAACATGCGATCAAAACCGCATACAAGCGAGACTATGCGAGCAAAGATACCAATGTAAATGTAAAACTCGATATGGTAACTGGAAAAGTCGATATATCCGTTGAGAAGACTATAGTTGAAACCGTGCAAGATGAGACGATCGAAATCAGCTATGAGGATGTGGGTGGCGAGGAGTCAGGATTTGCCCTCGGAGACACGGTTGAAATCGATGTATCTGAGGAATTCCTCTCGAGTGAAGGATTTGGTCGGATTGCATCACAGGCTGCCAAACAAGTCATCGTACAAAAGATTGGCGAAACAGAAAAAGAAAAACTCTATCATCTTTTCAAGGACAAGGTCGATACCATCGTGAGCATGCGAGTAGAACTCGTAGAGAAAAATAGAGTTGTATTTGATTACAATGGACATCAGGTAGTTCTTCCTCGCTCTGAGCAAAACTCCAAGGACAAGTATATCCCAGGTCAACGTATGAATCTCTATATCCGTGGTTGTGAGATCGATCCCGTGACAGGTCCCCGTGTTATACTATCGAGAAAGGATAAAGAACTCGTGGTAAAACTCTTCGAAATGTCGACACCTGAGCTCGAGGAAGGGGTTGTCGAGATCGTGTCAATCGCTCGTATGCCAGGCGTCAAAACCAAGATCATTGTCGCTTCTGATGATGAAGATGTAGATCCAGCTGGATGTCTCATTGGACCAAAAGGGATGCGAGTACGAACTATTGTGGATGAGCTCTTTGGTGAGAAGATCGATATTCTCAATTATACCACCAATCAAAAAGAAATGGTTAGGCGGGCTCTTGTTCCAGGTATTGTCGAGGATATCGAAATCGATGAGGAGACCACTACTATCCGAGCTACTGTGAAAGACGAAGAGAAAGCCAAAGTCCTCGGAAGAGGAGGAACAAATATCAATATAGCAGGTGATCTCCTAGGATATCGTATCTCACTCACTACACTCCCACCTGTAGAGTGAATTGCTACCACCTGAGAGCCAATTGAATCTATTGCAGAGTAATACTTATAAAAATCCAAAAAAAGCCCTCCCGAGTATTCGGGAGGGCTTTTTTGTACAATATCTTCCAATATTTGACAGAACCTATGTATTTATGATATGGTATTCATATATAAATATATTTTATGAGACAAACATTCAAGCACATTATACGAAAACCAATATATTTGGGAATTTTTATACTCAGTATAGTAGGTATTACTATCGCTTTAGCATCATGATTTGATATGACACTCCATGGAACATTCGGTACATCACAACCTCTTGGATCTTTTAGTCCTACAGGTAATGGCGGACTAATTATGATCACACCATGAGCAGAGCCATGCGATCCAATAACAGGAACAGGACAACTCTGTTATGATAGTTCAACTCAGACTTTTTCAGGCTGGATTTTTGCAGAGACGGTTGGATGGATACGATTTGGTGTTCCTGGTTATCCAATCAAAGCTATCCTTCCAACGACCATAAATAGTCTCGCACCATGGACACTCACTGGATTTGCATGGTCTGACAATGCAGGATGGATCAGTCTCGGTTGTCTTGGAAGTTGTAGTTATAGTGGGGTTTATTATGTACCCAATAGTACTATCAGTTTCACAGGTACTGCTTGGAGTGATACTCTCGGATATATAGACCTCATTTCTGGAGCTGCTGATTTCACAAACAAAGTGAAAGTAATTGGTGGTACCGCCTGAGGAAATGCTTGGAGCCTAAACTACGATATCGGAAATACATATGATACTGCTAAGCTCACTCCATTTCTCAGTCAAGTTCGTCAGAATATAGCTATTCTGACCAGAAATGCAGATATAAGTGTTATCAATACAAGTGTAAGCACAATAAAAGAACTCGGGAAAATCAGATACTATAGACTCAATGGTGGCACACTCATAGTCAATATAGGATCACTGCTAACTATCGATAGCATTATCGTCGAATGAGGTGATATTGAGATAATAGCTAATGTAACAAAAGATACCACTAGACCACCGAAGTCTATCATAGCCATCCAAAATAATGGACTCGGTGGCAATATTTTTATCAAAGATAATGTCAAAAATATATATAGTTCACTGGTTGCCGAGGGATCAGTCTACTCGGGTGAAGATGCAACTAATATATATAATGATACAAGAGGCAAGATAAGTATACTCCCAAAAAATCAACTCTATATCCATGGAAGTCTGATATCTCACAATACTATCGGTGGAGCTATCAGAGATACTCCAAAATGTCCCTATACTATCATAACTTGTGCCTTTGATATGGCCATACGTTATGATCTCAACTACTTCCGTTCATTTGATGGGCAGTCCATACATGAATCAGATCTTTTAGGATATTTGAATTACTCCACGATTATCGAACGAGATCCAAGAGTCATCACATCTCCTCCGCCAGGTATGAAAACACTCAAATAACTACATACTCTATCTTTTTTTCTCCATTTCCCTAACCTTCTTTCCTGTGCACTCTCACACTCACCACATACTACGCAAAACGATGATGCTACTCATTGCCTTCACTGGAGGTGTCATCATCACCGTCATGGCTGCTACGAACTATGATGCGAATACCATATTCAATACTATCAAGTCAAATGCGAGTGGTAAAACTCCCATCGAGCAAGCAGCCGCATATACACTCGCACGCATACATATAGGACTCCTGATGCGTGAACTGCCTATCGTCGATGCTCGTCTCGTAGCAGAGCTCGCAGCACTCCCGTGAACCAATACTGCCATAGTCGACACTATCGTAGCAAATATAGGGAATGCGGATACTCCGAGTACTGCGAATACGACTGGCACCAATACTGCGACTAATACAACAACCACGAATACTACTGCAAGTACTAACACGACAGCTACAGGTACGAATACTACGAGTGGATGTATTGGAAATGGGAAGACTTTTGATTTTACCAATGCAAGCAATACAAAAAAGTGTGTCTGAGTGATGCCAGCAACTGGTACAAGATGAGGCAGCAAGACAGTCAATGCAACCCAATGATCTGGCTCTGCTATTCTCACGTGTCGTCTAGATGGTTGGACTCTAGAGTCGGGTGACTGTAGAGTCGATAAGACTCCTATAGCCCCTGCACCTATTCCAAATATAGTCCTCCAAGTAGTGAATCTCGCTGCATGAAGTCTTGGATATGATCCAGTAAAGGTATGAACTACTCTCACGGTTATTTACAGAGCTAATAGCATGATACAATGTCAAGGTTCTCAAACCACTCCTGGAACGAATCTGGGTTCTGATATCCAATTCGCATATACGAGTAGAGATGGCGATACTGGAATGAGTAATACTACAAATCAACCAAAAGGGACCTTCTCAGTCAAAATAAACTCTCCGACAACTCTCAAATTCACTTGTATAGGAATAGATAAAAAAACATACGTAGAAACCATAGATCTCAAGGTGAAAGATCATAATGATACGGATACCTATATCGATGTAGATAAGGTGACTATCATGAGTGCCTGAGAAAGCGTGAAGGTCTCATGGCAAGCATCCTCTGATAAATACTATCCGACGACATTCTGTCATCTTGCCAAAACTCACTCAGTGAATGGTATCAAATGAAATCCAACTGTGTTCCTCGAGCCTACTATCGATCTGAGTAGACAAAACTCAGGAATAAATACAGATATTATTACGGCTCCAGGACAATATGTTTACACTCTACTATGCAACAATACAAAAGCAGAGTTATCTCCTGATGCGAACAATGGATCGATGCTTACATCTCGGGCAGTAATATATGCTTCTAGTACCACTACAACGACAGCTACCATTGCTCCGACAACGACAACAGTCCAGTCATCAAGAGACTCAATGGGGATGGATGAGAGCTTTACACTCACACTCGGTGGGAACAATAGTCCAACTAGATACGAGTACAATATCAATGATGGGGCAACATTCCAATCTTATGCTTCATCTACATTCACAGCAACTCCTCGATCTGTAGGATTCGTCGCTGGGCTTACATATAAGATATGATTCAGGGCCTGCAACTCAGCTGGATGTAGTAGTACTCTCGCCTATAGGAATCTCTCCGTCACAGCTCCAGCTCCAGTATATACTCCTCCAGTATATACTCCTCCAGTAACTGTAGCACCTCCGACTCCGGCAGTTGTACTCAGTATATCTCCATCATCAGTAGAGAGAAATAGCAATAGCAGTCCACTTACAGTTACCTATACAGCCAATTTTACTCCACTGTATTGTCTCGCTTTTGTTGGAAATATTGATGGGAGTTTGGATAATGTTGGTACAATATCAGGTCCGAACTCTATAACCCATACATGGACATTCTGAGCACAACAATTCAGTCGAGATATCAAAATTACCTGTTTGGAATCAGCTGGAACTCAAGTGTCAGATACTAAAAGACTCAATGTGTATTAGAGATCATAGGAACTAGAATATTTTATGTCTCATTATATTATTCTAGTGAATACCCTATCATTTCCATTATTTTAAAAGACTCACTTATGTCTCTCAATTATTTTCTCAGAGTTCTCATTCTCAGTATCGTATTCTGTCTTTCGAGTAGTATGGCTTTTGCTGATACTAGTGATTGGATGAATGATGCTATGGCTCCTATAATGGGCCCAACTGAGACAATATCACTATCTAAACTGCCAGATGGGAGCATCATGACGACTACTGCTATACGATGATATGATGCCTATAGTGTTGGGACTATCACGAAGGATCGAGAGAGTAGCCAAGTAGTCATGTATACAGCTCCTGACCAATCTCAGATTATAGCCATCTCGAATAGAGATAATACTACCACTACTCTCTATCGGGACTCAAGCGGAAATCCAATCAAGAATAGTGATGGTACTATAAAAAGTGAAACTCGGTGATCAGATGGTACTATTATCGCCAACTATGACAGTAAATCAGCGACCAATACCGCTAACAATATCGATAAGGGGAGTATAGTTACCTCAATTTTTGCCGCCGAAAGAGTCCCTGGTGCTACTTGTAACTGTGACACCGCAAACTGACAGAAAAATGAAGGTGCTTGTCCAAGTAGTGTAAAAGTGGAAGATCGTAGATATAGTTGTATTGTAGAGCAGTGACTGAGTGGATTCCAGAACATATTCCGTGAGATTATACGGTTTATAATCAATATAACACTGCTGTTGGGCGTACTTGCGGTCGTATGACTCGGTATACTGTGGACATGGGGAAGTGAGAGTGAGGAATATACGAAGAAAGTAAAGTGATGGCTCATTAATCTATTTATCGGACTCTTTATTCTCTTTACATTCAGATATATTCTCTTATTTCTCGCTCCTTGGATATTTCAATAGAACTTGAATATGTACTATTACGATCTCTCATCCTTACATATATTGAGACCCCTTAACACTCGGAAAACCCTGAGAATACTAAGTTCTCAGGGTTTTCTTATAAAAATCATCATAAATTTGACAGAAACCATAATCATATGATATAGTAGTGTCTACTGATCCTATATTATCATAATCATATTCTATATGAACACTCCTTTCTCATTCTCACGAGCTCTCACGCTCTCTATCTCCCTCATACTCGTCTCGAGTCTATGAGTGTCTCTCATATCTCCTGTCTCTGCAACTGTACCTACATTTCCTCCTCCAGGAGGTGTTGCTGGAGGGTTGTTCTCTCAGAACTTTCTCAATATGTCTAGTTGAGGATGTACGGGAAACAGCGTTATTATAGGATTTGATCCTAGTATTGGTCCAAGTTATTTGACGCCTATATGTCTAGATATTACTGGTATAGTAGGGAGCATCATAGCGGGTACAAATATCGATGCTCTTATACGAGTATACTTGGGTACCAATGTTGGAGTGGTAGCATGAAAGGTACTCAGTGGATTTGACGCAGCAGGAAATGCTCTGTATGTACCGAGTGGTGGAGCTGGAGGAACTATATGCCCAGGAACTTGATTCGATAACACTTGTTATGGCAGTGGAGCTCTCTACTCGAATACATCAGGATGACGTAATACAGCGAATGGTATGAATGCTCTCTTCTCCAATACTATTGGATACCACAACACCGCGAATGGGTCGACTGCTCTCTATTCCAATACTATTGGACTTGGTAATACAGCGAATGGCTTTAGTGCTCTCTACTCTAACTTCGGGGGATCCCAAAATACTGCGAATGGTTTTGCGGCTCTCTATCAAAATACGAGTGGATCCAACAACATCGCGAGTGGTTTTGCGGCTCTCTTCTCCAATACTATGGGATACCACAACACCGCGAATGGGTCGACTGCTCTCTATTCCAATACTACTGGATTTTCTAATACCGCGAATGGATATTCCGCAGGATCAAATATCACTACGGGATCATCCAATATTGCTATCGGATATAACTCTCAAGTCGCCTCTCCTACCGCCTCAGATCAGCTCTCAATAGGAAATTGGATCTATGGTACGAGTGGCAATATTGGTATCGGTACGAGTGCACCTACCGCGAAACTCGAAGTAGCAGGGAATATCATCGCCAATAACCCAATACTTCCCAATCATGTGGCAACAAAGGCATATGTGGATGCTGCGATCTTGAGTGGCGCAGTAGCAAGCAGTTGTACTCCAAATGCTGACTTTGCTTGTTACGAAGGGAATTCCTACTGGCAGGATAGTTGTGGAAATCGTGGATCTCGACGACTCACTTGTCAAAACGGATGTTGGAAGGATAAATGACTCTGTCTCACATTTGTTGATACGTATTTCGATAGCTCTATCAATGATACGAGAGCTATGGCTGGGAGTATGGATAGAAGTGGGCTCTACTGTCTCCAGCTCAATGAGAATAAGATAGCATTTCGTGGTATCTCTACGGTGACTCTCTATGAGAAGTATTCCATAGCGAATACAGATTATGCTCCTACTATTGATCCTGCAGAATGAGATCCAATTTACCAGAATCCAGTAGCATGGTGTTCTATTATGACTACCCCAATCTATCCTGGAACCAATGCCTTGAATCGATATTATAATCCAAGTGATAAGGATCGATTTCCAGAGTTCTCATCTGCACACCTATTTGAGACACTACTCGGCTATGGATTTGGAGTGAATAATCAAGATAATATATATATTGATTACAAATAATATGGTACTTTTATAGAAACATCTTCTAATATAAAATCCCCTCAAATATATTTGAGGGGATTTTATATTCTGTATTTTTTATACTTTATGTTTGGGAACTCATAGCTTACATTCCACTCTTTCGATGACATTATCATCTACTACGAGAACGCGGAGAATGAGACAAATATCTAATCCAAATGATACGATATCTCCTACTTTTGGGAATCATTCTTCTTCTGCCATGAGTACATAGGAGAGCGTCTCACTCATATATTCTTCAGGAAGGTCTATTAACTCTGCATTGAGATTATATTCTTCCAAAATATCATCGATGAGTACCGATCCAATTGCTTCTATTGTTCCATCCTTTCCCTTTTTTATATAGATTTCTTCTCTGTCTTTTTCATCTTTTATATCTCCGAATACTTCTTCAAGGACATCCTCCATAGTCACAACTCCGGCTGTACCTCCATGTTCATCGAGTACAAGAGCAATATGTCGACGAGATCTTTGAAATCTCTCAAAGAGATCATCGAGAGGTTGTGTAAGCGATACCTTCATGATTTTTTCGAGATCAAGACTGGAGAGATGTGCACTCCCATGTCATTCGCGTTGCAATTGGAATGCTTCACGAAATGTCATAACAGAGTCCACATCATCGGTGGTATCACCACAGACAGGCAGGCGAGAATGTGACGACTCCATCATGAAATCACACACCTCATCCACCGTCATATCGAGTGAGAGGAATTCTACATTGACTCGGGGTGTCATCACAGAATCCGCTGTCATCTCAGACAAGTTTAACAGGTTTTTGATCTGTCTTTTTTCATCTTCTTCAACCGCACCACCAGCATGAGACATATCGATAAATGCATCGAGCTCTTCTCCACTGATTTCCTTAGCATGTATTTCTAGATTCTTTCCAGATATACGAGAGAGTCATTTTATGACATTTTCAGCTAACCATGATATAGGTCGAAAAAATATGAATATCCAAAGATATATTGGAGCGACTAAAAGTGCTATTTTTTCTGGGATAGTTATCCCAATAATTTTTGGTATAATTTCCCCAATAAAAAGTATAATAAGAGTAGTACATATAGGAAGTACTATAAGAATAGTGTCATGTGAATAGACGTAATTATCTGAAAGACTTATTGCGAGAAATGCAGCAATGGATGAAGCTCCTACAGTTGCAAGAGTCGTTCCGATAAGGTTGGTTACGAGCAGAGCCTCTCATCTTTTTCGAAGATATGCGAGTGACTTAGCACCTATACGTTTTTGTCTTAGAAATGCTTGTATTTTGTGCTCACTCACAGACAAGAGTGGGAACTCAGTTCCGGCAAAGAACGCTAAAAGCGAGAGAAGAATAAAAAATCAAATTAATAAGGGAATAGGGTCCAATGTATAAAAAATAGTGATAAAATCGTATATATCATACGAGAATGGGAGAATTATATGGAAATAATAAGAAAAGCAAATGAGACGAATTGTGTATTTGCGATTTTATGATTCTCGATTATACTCCGTATCATATACATTAATATCTCCCTATGGAAAAATCTATTCAAGATGAAGAACATATCCAAAAAATGCCCGATAGAAAAGTAGAAGCACTAAAAAAACTCCCTTCAAAAGAACGAGGACAAGTAGAAGGAGTGATTGATGCCATCGAAGCTGCGGGCCTCGAAGAATTCATCGAATATATTCGTTCTCCCTGGAAGATGCTGTGGCCCAATTTTGTAGCAGGAGTTGCGAGAGGATTCGGGGCCCTAGTGTGAGCCACCATAGTCATCGGTCTGGTAGGATGGATGCTCACTATACTTATCGATCTTCCACTCGTCGGCCAACGTCTTGAGCCGTATGTAAACCAAGTCCAAACAGAATTTAAAAAATATACCGAAGCTACAAACTATAATCCCAAATTTGATAATATGGAAAAAATACTGATAGAAATCCGAGATAATTTGAAGAAATAATAAAAAATCCTGAATATTCATTCAGGATTTTTTATTCTTTTATTTACTATCTTTTTTGTTATTTACATACCATTGCTGAGTAATGACAAAAAGTGTTCCAATAAACCAGTAGAGACCAACACCCAATGGGAAAAAATATGCCGATACTGCGAGCATCACTGGAAGCATATAGAGCATCATCTTTTGCATAAGTTCTGGATCAAGGACGGCTTCCACAGGACTAGGATCAACTTCTTTCTTTGGCTCCTTATGAACCTTGGATTTTGTAGTATAGTGGAATGACATATATGCTTGGACCCACTGCGTTCCTCCAAGGAGGAGACCAAATATAATTGCTGTTACTCCCCCAACTTGAGAAAGATTGAGACCCAGAAAAGTCGTCACAATACTCGATGGCTGAAAGTTCGAAAACCCACTGTAGAGATGATAAAAATTCGAAGGGTCAGTAATCCCTGATATAACCCAATAGAGACCTATGAGAATAGGCATTTGGATAATGAGTGGAAGGCATGATCCCATCGGATTTACTCACTCGGTCTTATAGAGTTCCATCATTTTTTGTCCCAGAACTGCCTGATCATCTTTGTGTGCTTTTTGTAGGGCTTTGATCCTTGGTTGAATTTTCTGGAGTTTTTTCTGACTTTCGAGCATATGCTGCTGTGGTACGAGGAGAATCAAGCGGATGATAAGCGTAATGATAACAATAGCCCAACCGAGAGAATGACCAGGGATCCAGGTTAGAAGTGCCACAAACAAATTATAAATTGGTTCATATACTATAGTTGAGAGTGCTGATCGGATCGACCCTGGAGATGAGAGAGTAAATGCCACCATACGATCTCAAATTGGTGTCTTCAGGCTCACGAGATATTTCCCTGACTTTGTAGCAAAAAGCGGATACAACGAATCAAAAGGAATATGTATAACTCCTCAGCTATTGATCACCAAAGGATTACAAAATATATTTTTGGAAAGGACCGTAATGCCCGTGAGAGATACCGAATCAATAGATATATTGATATCAGCACAAGGATTTACAGTAATGGCACCACTAGTAGTATTGTGGATAGTGATCTTTGGTATATTGGGTATAGTGATAGATTCTTTTTCTACAGAGAGTGTAATATCTGGAAGCATTGGTACGCTATTTTGTTTTGGAAAAAACCAATACTGTACAGCAAGTGAGATGAGAAAGGCGATGGCGAAGAGGTTGATGATGCGGAGTTTGTCCATGATGATTAGTTAGGGGAAGATTGTCTACTTTCTGCTATCTTTCGATACAAGAATTGTATGTTTTTTTCGAATTCTGCAATATGCTCAGCATTTTTATAGTCAAGTATGGTTCACTTTTTGGGTACTAGGACGATATCTAGTGATAATTTTTCGAGATTACTACGAGAGAGATCATAGAATTTTCTTCTCCAATAGTTACGATTCACACTTCACTTGGTGCACTTAGAAGAGAGTAGAATACCACACCTTCAATGCGATGATTTATTTTCCATCGTATTTGCAATCCAGACATACGAAAAGAAAGGTTTTTTGCGAGCTAAAACCTTTCTGAGTTCGTGTTCTGTGAGGCGATATTCTTTGGAAATCATACTCTACTCAAAAGATTGGAAAAATATGAAAACGAGAAGATATCTAGGCGAAAGTGGATACTAAGTAGAATCATTTAGCCACGAAATCGTTCTGTGAGTCCTGGATAGGTCACAATACGAGCATTTCCACCAGCAACATTGTGGTGCTTACTCTTTCCTCGTATATTTTTGAATCGATTGAGATAGCTTACAGTGAGGACGTGACGACCCTTTCGGCGACGTGCACGAAGTACCTTTTGTCCATCTACTGTATTTTTTCGAGCAAGGAATCCGTGTACACGGAGTCGTTTTCTCTTCTTGAGTTTTCCTATCATATGATATTATTTTTTTATGAAAAAAGCTTCAAGATTGTATAGAAAAGTGATTGCTTGTCAACCAATTTGTATAATTTATTCAAAGTCCGAAAGTGATACACTCGTTGCAATAGAAATAGTAGGGTCTTCGTTGCGAAGTGTTCTTCTTTTTCACCAGGAAAATCCCATCTCCAGATTCATACGGACATAAGGATGAATGAATGGACTGATACAGCTAGTTACTAGGCAATCCTGAGCTGCCCATGATGTCCATGGATCTTTTATAGGATAGATCTGAAATGAGAGATTTTTGACATTGATCGTACTCGGGAATAGATCGAGCCACTCAGCACCAGAACCCGTGGCAAGCTTCTCTGTACCCAATACGGTTGGTCAGGTACATTGAGCATCTTCTATACATACCCAACTATCTACGAGGCCATCATAACTCGTGACATCTGTGGTAGATGCAGCATGTGAATAGCCAATATCCAATCATTTAAGATTTAATACCTGAACATTACCAATACACCCACTATTCGTAATCATCTTTCAACTGGCTGTAGTGCTAATGTCACAGACTATACTGGTATTATTGGGATCTTGTTGGATATTCCAGCGAAAATAGGCTCTTTTTTTATTAGTCTTATCTATGAGATAGAGTTCTCGCATAGAATCAGGACGGATTCCTGGTACATCACCGATCGCTCTATCATCATCATCTCAGATAATACTCCCACTTGCATCGGCATCCTCGTCTCAGAGATCAGCATCTGCATTACCGTTATAGTCAGTGAACTGAGTGAGATACTCCCCATATCGCTGATAAGCCCCACTGAAACTAGGTGATACTCATCCAGTGAGATATCCATTGCTTCCATTATTATTATCGGTGAGACACCCTCCAGTTCCCATAGTTGCACCACTATTGGACCTGCAGAGATAGATATCACTCCCATAAACGGGAGTATTTAATACTCATCCACTTCCATAGTTCCCAAAACCAGTAGCATCCAGATAGTGTCAATTCATATAGGAACCACTCAAGACTCTTGTTCCGACCGCTTGGCGATTCCAATATTCCTCATAGTCAAGGGTGCCGCCATCTTTGATGTTTGTAAAAAGCTTTTCAGAGAAAAAATAGAGTTGCTCAAGAAGAGCTACTCGGTTCAGAGTTTTGATACGAGCAATCGATAAATTCTCTACCGCAACAATCACACTTGTAATTATCAGAGCGAAAAGTGTCATCGATATCATGAGTTCAAGGATAGTGAATCCATGATTATTTGGGGTCTTTCATTTTGCGAGCATAGAGTTGAGATAGGAGAATAAATGGAATAAATAATGCTCGACCCAACTTAATAGCGGTAGGTTTTTCAGAAAATGAGGCTGGTCAAATAGTAATTATTTCATCGATTAGAGTATAATCATTTTTAGAGAATTTGGGCTTTTTACCTCTTATAATAGCAGAAAAACTCAAAAAAGACCTTCGAAGATATCAAAAAAAAAGTATTCCCATATGTATCCAAATATTTTGTGACAAATTTCTTGAAAAAAAAAGAAATATATATATTCTGAAATCTATGCCTGATTATATTACAAATTCCAAAAATCGAAAATTAAAAACAAAAATTCTTTTGTTTTTATCGCGGATTAATATATGAGCCTGAAAACTTCCCCTTTCGGGACGGGCCATTATTTTGATGGAGATTATACTTTTTGCATCTATTTTCTTTCCCTGGGTTCGTTTAACCTATCTAGATGGAGTGATCGAACAGTATTATGCATTCTCTATATATTCTCTCTATATTGGCTATGTTATTTTATTTGCTATCCTAATAATTCCTTTCTTTTTACTTTCTCATACCAAAAAGGAATATATTCGAGCACGAGTACCGTTTAGGCTGTCGGATTCGCAAGCTATTATTTTTGTAATAATCATACTACTATCGATTCTTATAAATCTAATCATAGTTAATAGTATCTATAGTACCCAAATAGCAGCCCAATGATCTACCCTTACTATAGGCTACAAGATAGCGTTCTCAGCAGTAGTATGAATTCTTATTTCTACCTATTTTTTCTCGCAATCCAGCAAGCATACTAATACTGATATCTACTATATAGACCACCAGACGGATGATGAACTCCTAGAGTATCGAGGAATACTTACATCTGATGATGAAAACAAGAAAAAGAATATGAGACTCCCAATTTAAACTTGACTTTGTGCTAAAAACTATATTATTAGTCAAGTAAGATCTTTACTTAAATCCGGGGAAAATATCATATATCATTCAGTCATTATGTCTACAGTAGCAACAGAAATTTTGGGTACATTTGAGAATATCCTCTCATCACTTGCAGAAAAAGAACGATCTGTAATCAGTCGTCGTATTGGACTCAAATGAGAACGTGAAACACTTCAAGAAATTGGTGATACATATGGCATTACTCGTGAGAGAGTTCGTCAGATTGAGGAGGTGGGTATCAAAAAAATTGGTCGAATTATGCGAACGAGTCCATTGATGCGTATTCAAGAATCTGGAGAGAAAATTTTGCAACTTCATGGATGAATCATGACTCGTGACCGACTCATATCAGCTATTATCACAGATATCGGGGTTGAATGAGTCCTCAATCATAATATTATTGATGTGCTACTTCAGGCGGACTACAATCTTCAGAGATCGAAGCCACAACTTGGGACAAATACCTACTTCCATTTCGCAGAAGTAACCAAGAAAATGGTGGAAGCGGTACATAAAGAAGCACTCAAAATGCTCAAAAAAAAGGGGGATATTATGGAGACAGCAGTATTGTATGATACTATTCACCTTGCACTTTTTGCTCAATTTGGAAATCTCTCCAATATCATCCTTGATTCTATCATGGATATATTCTTAGATATTGTAAAGGGCGAAGAAAAGTTTATTGGTCTTGAGAAATGGAAAATTCTAAATCCTGCTACCCTCAAAGATAAGGCAATATACGTTCTCAAAAAAACAAAGGAACCGCTTCATTTTCTCGATATAGCATCAGCTATCACTGAGCGCTTTGGAGAGCCTGTAAAAACTTCCACTATACATAACGAACTCATCCGAAATAATGAATTCGTTCTAATTGGTCGTGGTATTTACGTATTAAAAGAATGGGGATATAAAGATGGTACGGTTCTTGATGTTATTCTTGAAATATTCAAAAAGGCAGGTGCATCTCTTTCAACAGAGGATATCACAGATCGTGTACTCAAGGTTCGACAGGTAAAGATAACGACCATATATATGAACCTCCAAAATAAAAAATATATTGATCGGGTTGGACGAAATCTTTATCAGTCAAAGTAATAAAAAATTCTTCTAGTATCTAGAAGAATTTTTTATTACTGGATACATTGAGTCTCTTATAAGCAAAGTACTCAGTAATACCAAGAGAACGATATGTGAAATGACGAAGACATTGAACCCCAGAAATATAATAAGCAAAAGAATAGATGTCCCAAATGGTTCTTTTAGACTTTTCTTATTTTTGTATAGTAAATATACGTATAAGAAAAGTGGCAATATACCATACTGAAAAAGAATATCAATACTTATATTATGAGAAGAATCAATGAGCATATTACTCGGGAAATATGTATTTACTAGCTCAGAGCGTCGGTAAGAGAAATGCTCAAGAATAGACTCTGGACCAAATCAGATACATAAAGAAGTTGGTTGAGAAAGAATCATAGAAAGACTCTCCCACATTAAGATAAAGCGACTTTGAAGTGAGAGGAGTTTTGCAGCATCAAATAAAAAAAGTCATATAAACACTACAATTGTAGTAACTATACTATAGATGAGAATCTGTTTCCAGAGAGGATATTTCCAAAAAATATATCGTGTCGTATACCAAAGAGCTAGTACAGCCAGTAAGAGTAAAGCAATATGGCTACCTGTTGTGTAGATTCATATAATGATAATGTGAATCATTACTAACACATGAATATTTATATCCGATATCCGCTTAATTTTTATTTTTCTTATATTCATCAGCAAAATAGGAATAAATGGGAGCAAATATCCTGCTACATAATTTGGGTTACCAAGAGTGCTCGATGACCGACCCGGATACATCGATAACATTTCTGACCTTCCATAGATATCAAATATGCCTCCCATATATTCTCCAATAGCAATACAAGCCACGAATGTAGCTGAAGCCATACTCCAATTGAGATACAGCTTGAGGTGTGTACTAGGACTCGCGATCAATAGAAAAATAAGACACAAAATCGAACAATAAAAAAGAAATCCATGATGCTTCTCATAACTTCCCATGATCCAATCCATTTGTAACGAAGAACCGAAATAGAGCCTAGAAAGAATGGGGATAATACACAAAATTCCAAAAATAAATACATATTTTCGGAGAGTAACCCATAGACGGTGCGGGAACCGTAACAAGCCTTCTATATAACAAAAGATCATCCCTATCGAAAAAAGATATACTTTATATCTCTCAAAAGAATACGTCTCTCAAACTACAATCCCAAATACTGAAAATACATGAGAGAAATAGAGAGGGAGACTGAAAAAAAGGATCCGAAGTGAATACATATAGATATTGACTTAACTGAAATCTATTTGATTGGACGTAACTATATTTCACTTACTAGGAGGTTTTTACTTACCCATCAATTTTTCGATCAACATCATCGGAAGCTTCTCTAATTTAAAGGTATAATTAGCTATACGATCCACAATACTAAGAATTCGATCAACACGATCCAACATATGGTAGGCCCTATAGAGTACCATAGAAAGAAGTGTTCCAATAGGTATAAGAATGATGGCAAGAACTAAATAGAGGATATCGAGAGCATTAAATAGCATATGGGAAATATTAGATAATAGACTGATACTAGATTGTCTGAAGCGGATCTATAGGTTGTATATTTTGTGGTTCTATGTTTTTATAGATCGGAGATTCCCACCACTTCTTGATATCGGCAATACTAGTAAGACGAAATGTCTCCTCTCATTCATATCTCACTCTCATATCGAGGGGAATTGCAAGCCCAAGACTCTGAGCCAAATCTACAGACTCATGCAAAGAGATAAATCTAAGACGAGCCGTATCCATAAATGCTCGAGTGAGCCAAATAGATGAGAAAAGTCGTATATCCTGGGCTAGACTATCTGTATCATCATAGGCAATAATCACAACTCGCTTATCAAGAAGAAGAGCGTCATATTCAGCTTGAGTTTTAATAAAAAGAGGTGTCATCTGTATCTGTGTCTCTGCAAAATCAGCCGCTTTTTTTCCGTATTCTTTGGCTTTATTCAGATAGGGGTTCATCTTTGCAATATAGGGATTTATTTTATCTGTTACTTTTTTCCAGTCCATAGGTAAGGGGGTTATAATACGATTATAGTTGTGGGTCGAAATGTTGCAAATCTTTTTTTCAATAATCTAGAATATTCAAGAAATCATGAGGATATGGAGCCTGGATTATAAGTTTTTTCTGAGTTTTTGGATGTATAAAACTGAGCGAATATGCATGGAGCAATTGACGTGTTATTCCGAGATCACGACGAAGATACGAGTTAACACTCTTATTACCATACACTCGATCAGCTAATATTGGATGTCCGATATGAGCCATATGGACACGGATCTGATGAGTACGACCCGTATCAATACGGCACTCCAGAAGAGAAAATGGCTGGAGTATTTCCAAGTTCTGTAGCACAGTATAGTGTGTCACCGCTGATTGTCCTGTCTCGTCAATCCTCACTTTTGCTTCGTTTTTTGCATTATCTACTCTCAAGAGCCGAGCTCGAATAGTATCTTTTCTTTTGGTAGGAATCCCGAGCACGATCGTATGGTATATTTTCTCTAAATTATGAGCCTGGAGCTCACTCAGAAGTATTTCGAGTACAGACTTATCCTTTGCTATTAGTAGACAACCACTGGTGTCACGATCGATACGATGTACGAGAGCAGGACGAAATGTCAGACTATCATAGTGACCTTTGAGATAATCTTGAACCTGATCGATGATATTAGACTCAGTAGTTTTATAGTCTCCTGCATGGACATTGATTCAAGGAGGCTTATTTACTACCATAAGATATTCATCTTCATAGAGCACTTCGCATTTCATTGTTTCGATCTGCATGTTTCATATATCTATTTTTTCATTCTGAATTTTTCATTCTGAATTAGCTACAAATCCATTCATCTCAGCATCTGTCAACCAAAAAGTCACTTCATCTCAGAGTTCTAATTTATAGGTCTGGTCTTTTTTCTTTGTGTTAACCTTGATTTTTCCAGTCCGAAGCATCTTAAAAATACCCCCGAGTGGCGCATTTGGAAGGTACTTGCGAACAAATCGGTCGAGCCGTTGTCCAGAATCAGCAGGATGAGAAATAGTAAGTGTAATCATTATTGGAGAACCGCAAAGTCTGTAGCGGTATTGGTAGTAATCTGTGGAATCCTTACCTGACGAGACCTGAGATAACCATAGACATACGCTGATGAATCAATTACCATATATTGGCTCGGGATTCTAGTACCAAAATCAATCTTATATTCTAAAAATGGGAATGATTGTGGTGTTGAAGCATTATTAATAAATGGTCGTATCATTGATAATTTTAGAGTACATTGGAATCATGCGCAATTTGATCCATATATATTGTAAAAATTTGTGAAAGATTGAGAAAATCAGGTATTTGTTTGTCACATGGTAGTTCACCCACCAAGACCTGTTATATTTTTGGAGGAAGTCCATCAATTTATATCATTTCATCGAAAAATATTGGTTTCTCCACTTGCATATAATGAGGCTCATGAATACCCGAAAGTCCAAAGAATAATTCCAGAGTTCGAAATACTAGATGAAACTCCCGTACTAGTACCAGCAGAGATAGCTGGAACTCTGAAATAAAAATTCACGCTACTCCAGGTAATACCATCTGGTATAACAATCTGAACGGGCTCACCCATACCGATAATATTCCAGTTGGAATCAAAAGTACTATTTCATTTTCATGTTTCTGGCATAAGATTGCTTCCAGTATATGCTGTGAGTATACGCCCTGTATTCGTAGAAGCGGTATCATTAACCGTTGTAATTTTCCAAGGCTCTTGTTTTGTCATGTTAACATCCATCAATTGTTCTTCAATAAGACCCGTAGCAAGGGAATACGATTGAGCGGAATTCCCTATGGCACCACTTGTTTTACCAAGATTCAGTATCTTTTCGAGAAAACTGGTGGTGAGTATCGTCAAAAGCACAACGATGATGAGGCCCACTATTAGAGCTGATCATTGATGTGAGCGTGTGAGATTATACATTTGGTTTGGTGGTAATAATTTTCTCTTCGAAGTAAGATGAGAGGATCTCTATACCTACATGTTCCCCTCCCGCAAAGAAGAGTCCAGTACCCACAGAAGCATTCAGAAGTATGTATTTTTCTTGTTCAGTAAGCTTGAATACGTTCTGTAGGACATCTATGGATGCGGGTGATTGTTTGAGGAGCAACTGAATCGATGAGTTAGTTACGATAGCTTTGCCATAGGATGAGGACATAAAATCTTCAACATCCTGAGTAATAGTAGTTACACCGAGTCCATATTTTCGGGCACGCTTGACAAGTCAGAAGAGGAATTTCGCAGAATCTTCATACTGCATAATATTCCAAGCTTCATCCACGACGAGAAATCGCTTTTTTTCACTCGATCTCGCTACATTCCACACATATGTAAGTAGAATATACATAGCAATCGGCCGAAGAATATCGTCCAGATCCCGTACAGAGAATACTACTAGTCATCCCTTGAGATCTACATTGGTCGGTCGAGAAAATACTCAGGCAAATACACCAACTACATATTTCTCCAGTCGATTGACGAGTCATGAGGCTCCATCCATTGTTTCCAGAACGGAATGGAGATCCTTCAGAAGAGGAATTTCTTTTCAGTCGATCGAATCATCCTCCATCGTAATACCCTTAAGGGAATAAGTGGTGATAATGGCCTTCTCGAGAAGTGCTTCTTCATTTGGGGTGATAACCCCGAGCATGAGACGCAGCAGTCCAATCATATTTACGATTGCTCACCTGAGAAGATCACCAACATGTGTTTCCGAATCTTTGAGTGAGCGTGGTAAATCAAATGGATTGATTTTTTCATTGGAATTCAGGGAGATATTGAGATAAGTCCCACCAACGGTATCTACCAGAGCTTTATACTCATTCTCTGGATCAAGGACGATGACGTCTGTTCCCATCATAAGGGCTCTGAGTATTTCTAGTTTCACGGCAAATGATTTTCATCATCCTGACTTCGCAAATACACACATATTGGCATTCTCAGAGCGGAATCGGTCAAATATAATGAGTGATTTATTATGTGTATTGATCCCATAAAATATACCATCATCCTGTGAAAGGGAGTTCGAGCTAAAGGGAAATGTTGTGGAAAGTCCTTTGGTGGAAATGTTTCGAAATACATTGACCTCATCACGGGCAAATGGACCAGTTGCAATAAATCCTTGTTCAGCCCTTAGAAATGTTTGCTTAGTGAGGATATTGCGACCTGCCAGCATCATATCGAGCATATTCGTGAGTTTTTTCATCTCATCTTCGCTCTCCGCATAGGTGGTGATATAGAGAGAAAAGTGAAAGTACTTTTCTTGACCACGAGTGAGGTATTGCTGGAGTTCTTCCACATCTTGGATCTGAGCATCGAGATGGGGATCACCGATAAGTCCTTTACCATTATTCATAGCCCGTTGTGATCCGAGTTGTGTGAGTCGTTTACGGAGAAATTTCATCACACGTGCAGAGTCGACGGGATAGACAAACATCGAAATATCGAATTTTACATCCCAATTAATGAGGGGTGATAACCAGTTTCCCTCCAGAACATCTGGATATGCATATGTAAATATCGTACGTACATACGTATCTCCTATCTGCAGTTTGGTAGCGTCAATCCGCATCATCGCAGGAGCAATAGCATCCTTGATAAATGCGAGAGACTCATTATACTCTCGTTCTGTATCTTTGAGTTCCAGGCCTTCTTCTCGAGTCATTTTACGGTTTCCATCTTCGAGATAGGATGGGGCTACAACAATTCCAGTTGATGGTACTGGTAGATTTGGCGAAGATGTCGAATTTGGCGATATTGCAGGAGTTTGTATTGAAATAATCATGGGCGTTAATACCTCCAATCATTCAACATCGCCCGTATAGTTTTTGGAGATGAGCTCTGCAAGAGTAAGAACAGTCATAGGGGAAATTATTATGATGCGGATCGTTCAATTTTTTCGAGTCACCAGTTCCACTCAGTGATATTGGTGCTATCGATATGATGATATATATCCAACAGGGTCTGTGGTACTTGTCATGCCATATTATATCATACAACGACGAGAGAAATATCATCATATTGCTTATGCTTGTATCACATCCATGCGGAGAGATCAATAGTAAGTTGACGGAATATATTTTCTGGATTTTTGATATTAATAGCCATAAGTGAACTAATTATATGTTCTACTCCAAATAATAGACCAGTTTGTTCAGAACGGTATCTGGCCTCACTAATACCATCAGTATAGAGAATGATAATATCCCCAGGTGCAAAAACAATCTGCTGTTCTTTGAGAATTTTACTCGAATCTTTCACCATTCCAAGTGCAACCCCTCCACTTTTAATCTTAAATACCTTATTTTCCTTAGCTTTATATACCAGAATAAATTCATGTCCAGCACCTGTATAGTACATTTTTTTTGTATTAGCATCCCACCTGAGCATTACACAGGTCATCATCATATTTTGTTTGATACGAGGCTTGAGAATAGCATTCGTCTGAGCAAGTATACTCGCTCCGTTAGATTCAGAAAGTGAAAATGCCGAAATCAGTGCATTTACCATCATCATCACAAATCCCGATGGAACGCCATGTCCAGTAACGTCTCATACATAAATATAGTGGTTATTGTCTGCACCTGGTATGATATCGAGAGAATCTCCTCAGACCTCTGATGCAGGTGTTGTCGCCATGGCAATGGTAAGATAGGGTACTATGATATTCTCTTGATCGAGAGTTTGTTTCTGGATTTCACTCGCAATCTCTATCTCTGATCGGAGTTTACGTCCATCTCGAAGTTCTTGCTTGAAAACCTTCAAGATTTGGAGAGATTTGATAAAAAATACAATTATCCGATTCATTCCCCCACTCCAAGAATTTGCTTGAATCTGGGGTTCATCTTGGATACCAGTCATAAAACGAGCAATATCTTGTGTAAGAAGTTGGATAGGCCCAATATAAGCCTTATAGAGGATAGTGTAGAGGATAGGAAACTGAATAATAATCAGTATGGAAGCAAGTATTGGATTGTTTTGAGTGAGATCCACTAGAGGTCCATAATCTCAAAATCCACACAATATAAAACCATCTAAAATAACTAAAAGTAATACGATGATGGGGAGAATTCTATGTAACATATGATATAGGTATTAGTATTATAGAGTAACGGAAGTAGATTGGGAGACCATAAGTGGTATAGACGGCTCTTCACGTATGATACCCATACGAGCTTCGAGTTCCATATCGACATACTCTTTTTTACGACCGTACATCTTACGAGAGTATTCTTTTATAATTTTTGAAACTTCAGCATTTTTATAGGTATTGTCCCAGAGTGTTTTCATATCAAAAGGGCGAGTAGTAGCATTATCGATATTGAGTTTGCAATAGGTAGTGAAGTTCGCAATACCGATAATATCTTGCTGAGAGAGGAGTGGGGCATACTCTTTTTCGAGATACTCAGCGTCATCAGCCCCTACCTTGAATGACATAATAGTACCCGCATTACCGAATACCGCATCCTTGATGGATGGCTTACCTCCCTTTCCCTGTTTGTCTCCTGATCCCCCAATCTGAGCAATAAACTGATGTGCCATAATGAGAGCAAGTCGATATTTGCGAGCTTCAGAGAGAATTTCACCAAAAGTATCGGTCGCAAAGTTCTGAAACTCATCAACATAGAGATAAAAATCCTTTCGTTGATCTTCTGGCATATCGGCTCGACTCATAGCTGCCATATTAATCTTTGATACCATGATGAGACCGAGAAGTTGTGCGTTGAGATCACCAATTTTTCATTTCGACAAATTTACCATGAGTACTTTTTGGTCATCCATAACTTTTCGGAGATTGAATGCCGATTTCGTCTGTCCAATGATATTACGCATGGTCGTATTCGTGATGAATGGTCCAAATTTTGCGGAGAAGAATGGAATCATCTCTTGTTTTTCACGATCCCCAGTCTGGGCATATTCATGTTCCCAGAATGCTTTCACCATAACATTTTTGATTTTTGATACTTTGTATTTCATAAATGCCTCATCCACAAAGAGTCTTGGCACATCGATAAGGGTACCTCCATCTTCTGCATCATCCATCAATGTGAGACATCCATTACGGAAATAGTGCTGTATTCGAGGACCAAATATCTCATCACCGTACATCTTAATAAATATCGAGGTAGCATCGAGTGCTGCACGATCTTTTTCGATCGCCTGGAGAGCAGGATCTGTTGCAATCAAATCGAGCATATTGAGTCAGAGTGGACGCTCAAAATCTGATGGATCAAATAAGATCATATCCTGAGCTCGTTCCTTTGGAGTAAAGGCAAGGATATCTTCCACAAGATCCCCATGTGGATCGATCACACAGAGTCCATCTCCATTCCAGAGATCTTGTCGAGCCAAATATCCTATAAGTACTGATTTTCCTCCACCTGATTTTCCGATTATATAGTGATGTCGCCCACGATCCTTACGATCGAAATATATGGGAGTTTTCATATTACGATACTCATTCCATCCCATGAGAACCGCTTCCTTATAAAGTGGAAATCCTCAAAGTGTACGCTGAGAATCGATTTGTACAGGAGTTTTACCAGCATCAATAGGTTTACCTACATCAGCTCATTCAGAGAATACAGATACGGGCATACCACTCGTGAGTTGGAGATTTTTATTTTCGTCCCTGTAGAGATTTTTATTTTTATCTACCTTAAGAAGTGAGCCATCTTGAGTAAAAATCGAACCTGAATGATCTCGCTTATAGTCTTTTAGAATAAGTGGAATTTTTGGGAACTTAAGATTTTGCGGGATTGAGAGCATTTTATAGTCGAGCCAGGCAATGATCGGTGACTTATTATATTTGATATCTGGGAAATGAAACATAGTTGACATTTCATCTGATGAGAATCGAGAAATTTTTTGGAATATCCCAATAAGACGATACTGAAATGCAAAATATCTCAGTGGAGTAAAAATAATCCGAAACATATCTTCTATCATCTGGGGATTATCAAGCTGATTATTGTATTCATCCGTAAATATAGACGTCGCAGCTACGAGAGATTGGAGTCCTTGATGAGCAGATTCACGCGTATCAGATGAGACGAGAATGCGGATCGATGCCTCAAATCCTGGTTGACCTGCAGATTCACCGACCATTTTCTGAGACTCTGTTTCAGCTTGATTAAATATTTTATAGGAGTCACCACTCGATGCTCCTGGTGCATTTGAGGCACTTTCTTCATTATTGATAAATCGATAAAAAAACCAAGAAATCGGAGTCAAAACAAAACGAATTGCTGAAATAAATAATCATCATTTGAGTCCTTTTTTATATTCTCATTTTGCAACGAGTCCCGCTGCCTTTTTAGCCTTGCGATTCCAAGCGTGACCAAGGGGCTTCATAACCATTTGGATAGCTGCAACATCGGTTTTTTTTAAGGAACCAAAATTATTCGTAAACGATGAAAGTGGATCATCTTCAAAGTATTTATAGGTTTTGAGAGGATAGATATCATCATTACGTTTACTGATTGATGCTGCTTCAAGTGCATAACCTCGTGGCTTGATTTCAGGGAGATCGACCTTTTGGATAAGACGCACCTCAGCATCAGGATAATTCGATGTTACCTGCTGGGTAATGAGGGTCATATGTTCTTCATATGCTGCGAGATAAAAATGTACCTGACCATTGCTATAAATCATTTCCAGTGATATTTTTGCATGAGCGAATATGAAATTGAGGATAGTATTCCACGCACTAATAGTGGATATTTTATGCACACTCTTATAGAAGAGAGTCATAATACCAATCTTTTCTTTGAAGTCTTTCTTTGTATCTTGTTCCTTATCTAGCTTGGAATCAGCACGTGGAAGAGTTACCTTCATATATCGCATCCGAGGAGTCATCATAACCTCATAAGCGAGCCGCATCAGACGGATGCATATCCAAACTATGATAACTGCCAAAAAAATATTGAGCATATTCATATAGATCCAAATAAATCCTTCCCAGATAGAAGACCAAGAAGAAGGGACAGCTTTTTCAGTTTTAATAGCTGTTCTCACACTAATTGCAAACGCTGAGTCATATGTAATGAATATCGCAAAGATACCAAATAAAAATCTGTTCATTGTTTTATAATAGCATATACAGATCAATTCACAAAAAAAATATCATCTTTTTACTTTACAAGAACCCAAAAGCGTGCAAAAGAAAATGAAAAACCTTTGAGTTGCTTGCATTTCAGGATTGGATATCTACAATGCTCTCAAAATTCTAATGTCGCTCTATGCAAAAACTCTTTTCCTCATCGATCTATGGAATATCAGGGCATCTGGTTGAAGTCGAAGTTGACGTCATCACAGGTATGGGACAATTCACTATTGTTGGTCTCTGAGATGCAGCCATCCAAGAGAGTCGAGAGCGAGTTCGAAGTGCCATAAAAAATTCTGGATATAGCTTTCCTGCTGGAGCACGTATTACGGTTAACCTTGCACCAGCTGATCTCCGAAAAAAGTGACCTGTCTATGATCTTCCTATAGCTCTCGGTATTCTTGGCAGAGATATAGATTTTCGAACAGATATAGTTTTAGAATCGCTCTTTATATGAGAACTATCTCTTGATTGAATCGTAAGACCTATACAGGGAGCTCTCCCTGCTACGATACTTGCTAGGGAATTAGGAATGAAACGAATATTTTTACCAATTGATAATACACCCGAGGCTTCGGTTATCCCAGATATCGAAGTAATTGGTATAGCTAGTTTATCTGATGCGGTAAGTATTCTCTCTGGTGATAGGCCTATTCCACCATGATGCATCCGACCTATACCTAGAGAAACCACCAGACAAGTATATTCACCAGACTTCTGTGATATCATCGGTCAAGAGCACGCGAAACGAGCCCTCCTCATCGCTGCAGCTGGCGGACACAATATTCTCATGCAGGGACCACCAGGAAGTGGCAAAACTATGCTCGCAAAAGCTATGGCTGGAATACTTCCTGATATGGAACTCGAGGAACAGATAGAACTTTCCAAAATATATTCTGTAGCTGGTCTCCTTACTCGAGATATACCACTCATCATAGATAGACCTTTCCGAGTTATTCATCATACGGCAAGCGAAGCATCTATAATAGGGTGATGACGAGAAGCAAAACCTGGAGAAATATCACTCGCCCATAAGGGTGTTCTTTTCCTCGATGAATTTCTTGAATTCTCGAAATCTATACTGGAAACACTTAGACAACCTCTTGAAGATGGAGAAATTACAATCAATCGAGTCAATCAGTCTTGTCGATATCCTGCTCGTTTCTCTTTAGTTGGAGCTATGAATCCATGTCCTTGTGGCTATATGGGAGATCCTGAGAAACCATGCATTTGCTCACCAATGTCAATCGACAAATATAGATCTCGGCTCTCTGGACCAATTCTAGATCGTGTAGATATATTCATCCAAGTACCTCGAGTAAAAGCAGGCGAACTCGGAGAAAAAAGATCGGGACAAACGAGTCAAGAATTGAAAATCAGAGTAATGCAGGCAAAAGAAATGCAACACATCCGTTTCTCTGGTAAAAGAATCCATTCCAACGCTGAAATGTCGAATGTCGAAATCGAAACACTCGCTAATATCAGTGTTGAAGGTATAAAAATCGCCATCACATCGACAGAAAAATTAAAACTATCGACCAGAGTGTACTATCGAATACTGCGTGTAGGTCGTACCATAGCAGATCTTGATGCATCTTTAACTGTCGAAGTTGGCCATATTCTTGAAGCACTTTCATATCGTGGCAGTTAAAAAAATGAATAATATACTCTATATAAATCCCATGACTCCTGATATTACATTCTTGATTTTTGAATGAAAAGAAACTCTCACGAAAACTCTAATCAAAAATCTAGATACAGCATCGACATTTCCAAAGATGCTTGTCGATATTGTTGATATGTATTCTATAGATGAGATCTGGTGCCCAAGGGGACCAGGTCCTTTTACACTTATGCGAGTAGTGACACTAAGTATAAATGCTCTCCGGTATACCAAAAATCTAACTACAAAATCTTGTCACTTCTTTGATCTTATAGATACAGAACATATGCCGATTATTGAGGCAAACGCAAAAGAATGTTTGATTATAGAAGATGGTATTATCCATATTAAGGCGAAGGAACTTTTGACAAAATGAACCTACGAATGAATCTTTGCGAATATTGTCTCGACAGAAGACATAAAATTGATACAATATAATGACAATAGAGAAATTATTACTCGTATATTTTCAAATAAAACTTCAGAAAAAAATATCATCCCTCTGTATTTCAAATCTCCCCATATTACATGTCCAATAGCATAAATACATCCCCACAGATAAGGCCTGGTGAACATATGATCTTGATGATCCACCGACATTGGATTGTTTTTATATTCAAAATTGGATATATACTCGCTCTTATAATAACGAGCTTTATTATTCTCTCGATGAAATCGACTCTCGTACTCATATTTGGAACTGCCATATTCTGGGGGGCACTTAGCATATATTGGATGTTCTTCCTTACTTTTATTCTCCTTTCATGGATCAATGATGAACTCGATCTCGTAATTATCACTGATCAGAGAATCATCGGTATTGAGCAATTATCATCTCTCTCAAGGCGAGTCAGTGAGTGTAGTCTTGACCGAGTTCAAGAGGTTAATGCAGAAGTTACAGGTATATTTCAGACGATTCTACGGTATGGGCATGTTCATATCCATACTGCTAGTGAGAACTCTAATATGATTGTTAGTTATGCTCCAAATCCTGTAGAAAATGGGAATCGTATCAATAGCATTATCAACGAATACAGAGCTCACAAAATACCTAACAATAAGCCAACTCTATAGAAAAACTTGTTTTTTTGTATTATTTCATATAATGAGAATCGTTCTCATTATTTTTAATTTGAGCTTTCTTCATGAGAGAAATACTGAATTATCAAGTTTTCATTTCAACCCCTTAATAATACAAATTATGTCTCAAGTTTTTGATACCATCATTATCGGTTCTGGGAGCGCCTGACTGCCAGCTGGTATGTATGCAAGTCGTTACAAGCTATCGAATATCGTCATTGGCGAACTCCCTGGCGGTGCACTTGCTACAAGTCATTGTGTCGAGAATTGGCCATGAGTACTCTCTGAGACTGGTAAAACTATTATGGACGCATTCGCAGATCATGCAAAGACTGCTGGATCGACACTTCTCCAAGAGCGTGTCGAAACTGTGGCGAAAAATGGCGAATATAAATTCATTGTTATAACAACTACAGGAAAAGAATACCAAGCTAAAACCATCATCCTCGCTACAGGCAATAAATACAAAAAACTCGGTGTTCCAGGTGAAATAGAATACATCGGACAAGGGGTATCCTATTGTGCTACTTGTGATGGTAACTTTTTCCAAAATCTAAAGGTAGCAGTCGTCGGTGGAGGCAATACAGCGATCACTGAGGCTCTCTACCTCGCTGAGATCTGTAGTGAAGTACATATTCTCATCAGAACTGACAAGATCAGAGCCGAAGATATCTGGGTAGAGAAGGCAAAAAAACATGCCAATATCATATTCCACTACTTCACAGAAGTTGCGGAGATCCAATGAGGGATAATGGGGATGTCTGGGATACTCTGCAAGGATGGATCGACTCTCGCTGTCGATGGCATATTCATCGCTGTCGGTAATGAGCCATATACAGGACTAGTAGATCATCTCTCTCCGGAGAAAGACGCTGAGGGATGTCTTGTGGTTGATAAGAGACAGGAAACAAGCATAAAGGGACTTTATGCTGCAGGAGATGTGACGACCAATAGTAACAAGTTCCGGCAAACAATCATGAGTTCGGCTGAGGGCTGTCTCGCTGCTAACTCGGTACATGAGGATATATTGAGGATGGGTGAATAAGAAGAATCTCCCGTGTCAAATGTGAGGGGCCTTGATTAGGAATCTATATAATACACTATGATAGTGTATAGATCTTACTTCAGTGATAATATATCCTCAACCTGGGATCTTACTATATTCGGTATCGCTCCATAGCCATTTTCAGTATCTATACTATATGAACTAACTCAGAATGACTCTCGACTATCTCATGTAGTGATATCTACAAGAGGTACGAAGAAATTATGCTGTCATACAAATGTATCCATATTCACTATCTGATCTGGCTTGTAGAGAGTAGGAATTTTTTCAGTACCTATTATTATTGGACGAGCGATATCCCATATCAGTTGTCTCGGAGTATCTGGAAAAAGTATAACGAAACTATGATCTGTAGAATATGAATATCCCGATTTAGAAGATGTATGTAGCCAACTTCCACTCATATATATAGTATATATACCGAGTTTTTGGAGAGCATACTTTCATAGTGCAGATATCTCAGCACATGCTCATGATCCGTCGGAAAAGTCAGAAAGTTTTGGTATATTGTCATTAGCATATTTCTGTCGTCTTTGCTTGGACATATCCTCAGTACCTCTTCGCAATATAGCATATATCTGTGTCTGGAGTATAGTGAGTGTATAATATATTTTCTCATCTATACTATTTTTTAGAGTTATGGGTAATTTTTCGAACCATGTATCGAAAGCATCTTTATTTTTCTCATATCCTGTATCTATTTTTTCTATTCATAGATTGGAAATTATAATATCAGGGTCGAGCAATAATTTTGTGGTAAGGGTAGGCTCAAATATACTTCCCCCTACTGGAAGCTCTTGACCATTTTCTATATGCTCTATCCATACTGACCTGTAGAGCTCGGTAGATACAAGAGATTTCTCTCATGTATCTGTCTGCGGGTATATATTATTGTTTTTTGTATTCATGTATTCTACAATACTATATCTTTCTTTTTTTGCAAAAATTACTTTTATTAATATTTCTTCTGATCTAGAAGTCACACCCACTTCTTCGCCTCAGCTTCTTGTTGCCTCTTGAGTTTTTGGATATCAGTCGAAGGTGGGAGATTCTCAGGAGTGATAACACTCTTTACGAGGAAATCTCGTACTCATTGGTTACTTTTTACCGCCTCCGCTAAAAAATCTCAAAATAAGATCATCTTGTTGACCTCAACAAGATGATCTTATTTGTATTTTGTAGCAATCCTTTACTTCCCTCGCTTGGACATATATTTCTTGAGTGCCTGGGCGGTATAGCTATTCTCGACAGTGAGGATCTTATCACGAGGTCAAGCAAATACGAGATTCCCTCATTTATCGCCACCCTCAGATCCTATGTCGATAATAGCATCAGCATTGGCGATGATGTCAAGATTGTGCTCGATGACGAGTACGGAGTTACCCTTCTCCACCAGTCTATCGAGGATATCGAGAAGCTTTTGCACATCAGAGAAGTGGAGACCGGTTGTCGGCTCATCGAGGATATAAAGCGTCTGTCCAGTTGACCGCTTGGCGAGGTCGAATGCGAGCTTGATACGCTGAGACTCTCATCCTGAGAGTGTAGGTGCGGATTGTCCGAGTGTGATATAGCCGAGACCGACATCGATGAGGACATCGAGCACTCGCTTGATCCGAGGGAAGCTGACAAAGAAGAGACTCGCATCCTCAATCGTCATATCGAGCACCTCGGAAATATTTTTTCACTTGAACTGGACTTGGAGCGTCTCATTGTTGTATCTACTTCCCATACATGACTCACACTCAACATAGACATCCGGGAGAAAATGCATCTCTATTTTTTTAGTTCCACTCCCCTCACAAATCTCACAACGACCTCACTTAGTATTGAATGAAAATCTCCCTGGACCAAATCCTCTTTTTTGAGCATCGAGCGAAGCAGCAAAAACTTCTCGTACATGAGTAAAAAGTCCAGTATAAGTGGCGATGTTAGAATGCGGAGTTTTACCAATAGGGGATTGATCGATGATAATCACCTTGTCGATGTTCGCCACTCCTTCGACACGATTGTGGCGACCAATCTGACGAGCACTAGGATAGAAGTGATTCATCAAATAATTGGACAGGATATCGATGATGAGTGACGACTTACCAGATCCTGATACACCCGTGACGACCGTCATACATTCTAGTGGGATTCTCACATTGATATTTTTGAGATTGTTCTCGACCGCTCCATATATCTCTATGAATTTTTTTGGTGATTTGGTTACTGGATTTCGCCGTGTGACGGATTTGCGGAGTGAAAGATAGTCTGCGGTTTGTGTTTTGGACTCTATGAGATCATCATACTTCCCTGAAAAGAGTACCTCGCCACCATGGACTCAAGCACCTGGACCGATGTCGATGATATAGTCACTCTCCCGCATGATATCCTCATCGTGCTCGACGACGACAACAGTATTCCCGATGTTCGCCAGACGCTTCAGGTTGGCGATAAGCATATCATTATCACGAGGATGGAGACCGATTGATGGCTCATCGAGAACATATATGATTCATTCTAGCCGTGTACCTATTTGTGTAGCAAGACGGATACGCTGAGATTCTCCTCCTGAAAGTGTTCCAGCTCGACGAGCCAGAGTCATATATTCAAGTCCTACTCCTGAAAGGAACTCGAGTCGCTCTACAATATTTTTTAGTATAGGTTTTGCAATATGCACTTCGGATTTTGTGAGTGAGAGTGATCCAAAAAATCCAAGTGATTGTTCAACACTCATCGACACAATTTCGCCAATATTTTTATCTGAAATTCGTATGTTGAGATAGGGTTTCTGGAGCCTATACCCCTGACAAGATCGACATACTTGTTCAGTGGCGAAGTTAGCAATTCGTTTGAAATACGCATCATGTGAACTATCTGCTTCCGTATATCGTCGTTCTAGATTCGGGATGAGACCTTCATACCTGGACCTATGAATTTTACCATCATTATTTTTTCCGAGATAAGAGAGTTCAAAAGAACCTGGAACTCCATAGAGAATTTTTTGTCGATCTTTTGCCTTCATAAGTACCCAAGAGGTATTCATCGGTATTGATTCTTTGATACAAACAGCCTCTAACAAGAGTGTATAGTAGGGGTGAGCCTGCCACGGTAAAAGTGCCCCTTCTGCAAGGGTCAGGTCTGGCTTGGAAATATCTCCTTCGAGAAACGTTGTAGATGATCACAGTCCATGACAAGTTGCACAAGCGCCACGATGAGAATTGAATGAAAAATTCGAAATAGATATACCCTCAACTTGATATTCACATATTGGACAGCTCGCATGAAGTGAGAAATGATGATATATATCTCCACTCGAAATAGAAACTCTACCTCCTCATTTTTCGAGGGCGATACGAATGGAATCGACTAGCCGAGTATCGAAATTTTCATCTGTCTTTCTAATAAGGCGATCAACAACTATATATACCTTATCATTTTCATTCAAGATTATATCCAGAGGATCTGCCACTGAATACGTAATCTCTCCGATCTGAAATCTCACAAATCAAATATCAGTAACTCGCTTTGCTAGCTGTTCACCAGTTATATCTTCTATATCTAGACTAAGCGGCATCAAGATATGGAAACGATCACCCTCAGCAAATTTCGAGACGTATTCGACAATATTTTTGAGAGTATCTTTTTTGAGTGGGATATCTCAATGGTTGATACAATACGGTGTACCAATACTCGTATAGAGTAAACGATAAAAATCGTATATTTCTGTGATAGTTCCAACTGTCGATCTCGGATTGTTAGATACTGTTTTTTGATGAATAGCAATCGTTGGTGAGAGTCCTCGGATTTCGCGAACATGGGTTGCCTCGGAAATATCGGAGATGATGGTACGAGCATAGGTGGAGAGAGATTCGAGGTAGCGTCGTTGTCCCTCAGCATAGAGTGTATCGAATGCGAGTGATGACTTCCCAGATCCAGACACACCCGTGATAACTGTGAGTGTGTTTTTTGGAATAGTTACGGAGATATTTTTAAGATTGTGGGTTTCGGCGCCGATGATTTCGATAGTTTCTGACATGGGAATAGATGGTGAATATGCAATCGTCCTATTCTATTCAATAGAGAGGAGAATACAATTATTTTTATGGAAATATGGATAGAGAAAGTCTTATATAGTAAATACACATATCTTAAAATTATCTATTGATTCGAGGCGAGAAAAACTCCATATACTTTTTCCACTCCTGCTATCTTTAGTATTTTGGCACATGCATTCGCGGTCGATCCTGTCGATATGATATCATCAATGAGTATTATCGTCTTTGGAAGAGGTATTCCTGATTTTAGAGAAAAAGCTCATTCCCTATTTTTCATCCGTTGTATCTTCGAGAGTTTGGACTGACGACGAGTAAAAAATGCTCGAATAGGCTTGATTTGAGAGAGTGCTGTCTTTTGAATCAGTGCAGAGGTCAAGAGACCAACATGATTAAATCCCCGTATAATATAGCGACTCCAGTGCATCGGTACACTACAGAGTACAACCTCATTACCTCAAACAAGCAGCTGGTAATGATCGATAACCTTCGCCAATAGATAGACATATTCTCCGACATGCTGTCGATCTGATCGATACTTATAGGATTCGATAGTATGAGAAATATCCTTATATTGTGCGGCTATATAAATTCAATCTAATTCACATCCTACTATTTCTTTTTTATAGTGTTCTGTGAGATCCTGTGGATTATATATATTTATCGGTACATCGCCATAGATCGCCATGTCGAAGAATATACTCAGAATCGCATGAGAAAATTTTCGAATCATAAGTATTATTTATTATAGTAAAGGATCTTATGAATGATCTCTGTGGTGTGTGTCGAAAGCCCCTCTTTTTGGAGTATTTTTTGCAGATAGGGTCGTAGCGTATCTTGGCTCAATGGATTTAATTTTGGGAACATTTTAAATGCCCCTGCCATTCGAGCTGCTGTGTGCGGATTGATGGTATCAATACTAAGGATAAAATCTGTCAACAATGCGTACCCAGAGCCATCTTTTTTATGGAAATATTTGAGGTTTTTCGTAAATGCTCCAAAAAGTGCCTTCGCATGATTCGGAAGGTTTTTTTCATAAAATATTTCATTTTGAGTATTCTCAATACTAGAAATAATTCTCTCATGCTGTGAACTTCCAATAATACTAAAATACTTCATTATCACTAATGCATTATTCTTATAGAGATCAATGAATTTCTGCATATAGGGATGCCTCTCTCCATCTGAAACTTTTTGCAGTAGCTTAAGTGCCGAGAGCTGTAGTGTCATGGTTCGAGATCTCATATATTGACTCTCAGCAATACGAGTAATTATAGAAATATTGTTGGAATAAGAAAGGAAATCGAGGAGACTTCCGATATATGCCCGAGTTCCAACTTCGAAAGGTGTTATCCCTTCTTCATCTGGCAAACTCAAATAGAGCATTTTATAGAGATCTATGATTTTTGGTTCATACTTAGCTAATAGAGTGGTCAAAAGGGTATCTCTAGCATTTGATAGCATATCGAAGTCAATGGGCTCCTGAGAAGCCCCTGAAAGAGTTGAAATCGAAGGTATCTGAAGGAGAAGTGATTGAAATAAGCGATCCTCAGAATCTACCAACAATGAGTCAAATGCAGAAATATATGCTTCTAAAACTCACTTACCAGCTATAATATCTCAAATAACAGATATAGCATATTGCTCAGTTGCTTCATAGAGAGCAAATCCATCTGTTTCATATTGCATAAGAAAGAGTGGATCAATATCATCTGATACTACTCGAATTGGGGCTGAAAAACCGCGATTAAGTGAAATTTTTGGACTCGAATCAATATTTCTCAGAACAAATATCTCTTTTTGTTTCGAAATAATTAGTATTCATTCTTGAATCTTATTTTGCTCTGTACTATCTTCTAGAATCAAGGGAAGCTCATTCCCATTAATATCAAATAGGGCAATTCGAAGTGGATAAAAAAATGGTTTTTGTACCTCACCAAGAGTATTTTTTTCTATTATTTGCTCACAATCTAGTGTATAAGTACCTTTTTGGAAATCATAGGTACCTGAGACTCGGAGTCCTGGAGTGCGCTCTTGATGATACCAAGTTTCTTCGAATTGAGTGAGGTCACATTCTCATGCAGTGGACATTGCCCAAACATAATCCTGTGTTGTCACTGCCTGTCCATCAAAGGTCTCAAAGTAGAGATCCATAGCCTTGCGGAATTTTTCTTTTCAGAGTAATGTTGACATCATACGAATCACCTCAGAGCCCTTTTCATAGACCGTTGCTGTATAGAAATTATTGATTTCCATATACGAATCTGGTTGTATGGGGTGTGCGGTCGGTCCTGCATCTTCAGGGAATTGGACTTCCCTGAGATCTCGGATATCTTCGACACGCATCGTGGATCGAGAGTTCATATCTCCCGAGAAGTCATGATCCCGTAGTACAGTCAATCCTTCTTTGAGTGTTAGTTGGAACCAGTCTCGACATGTAATACGATTACCAGTCCAATTGTGGAAATACTCGTGTCCAATAACGCTCTCAACCCCGAGAAAATCTCGATCTGTTGCAGTTTGTATATCTGCCAGGACATAGATTGTATTGAATATATTAAGACTCTTATTCTCCATTGCTCCCATATTAAAACTATCTACGGCAACGATATGAAATATATCAAGGTCATATTCTCGACCGTAGGTATCCTCATCCCATTTCATAGACTTCTTGAGTGATTCCATCGCATGAAGACATAAGCGTTCATTGCCATGTTCTGACAAAATATGGAGGGCAACTTTTCTGCCTGACATCGTCGTGAATGTATCAGATATTTGACCCAGATCGCCAGCCACCAGTGCAAAAAGGTAGGAAGGTTTATTGAAAGGATCATGCCAAGTAACAAAATGAGTATCAATATCAATCTCACCAGAATCTATGAGATTCCCATTGGAGAGTAGAATGGGATATACCTTTGAGGCGATGATCGTCGTCGTAAATATTGTCATCACGTCAGGACGATCAATAAAATAGGTAATTTTACGAAATCCCTCAGGTTCATTTTGAGTACAATAAATACTACCAGACTTGAATAATCCTTCCAAAACAGTATTTTTTTCAGGGTATATTTTTGTGTGTATCGATAGAGTAAATACTTCTGGTAGATTTTCTAAGTGGAGAAACTCTGTATCTCGAGTATATTCAGTAGATAAAAGTAGTCTCCCATCTAGAGATATATCAATCAGTTCAAGTTCAATTCCATTGAGAACAAGTGAATTCGAGTCATCTTGATTTCTTTTAAGGTGGAGTATATTTTTTACAATTGTGTATTCCTCTGTAATTCTAAATGTTAATTCACAAGATAGAATACTATGCGTAGGACTAGTATAATCTGAAAGATGTTTCTCATTTGTATTCATACTGGTAATAATAATTTATGGAAATAGAATCTCAATTATCGATACTGGAATCTAAAATATGATAAGAGAAATAGAGCAGCAAGCAGGAATAAAGAACATGCGATAAAAAGTGTTATTCCCGCTCCCCAGCCTATAAATATCAATACATATATGCTTGTTAAGGCGCTAAACCCTATACTCGAATAATGAAGGAGAGAAAAATCATATGGATACCGCTCTTCCCAAAAATATGTATTTCCGATAATACAGAGTGAGAAAAAATATATAAAAAGAAGAGAAGAAAGAAGATCGGGAATTTGAATCAAGGAAGAAAAAAGATAACTGTATAAAAAAAATAGCGTAAAAATAGCGACCGAATATGATATATAATTACAATATCTAATATGAATGGAAAACAGAAAGACTGCAAACAGAGGAAGAAAATATAAGAAATGAAAATACGAAAAAAGCGGTGAAAGCATAAGAAAACCTGAGATTCCTAAAAGTAGAGAAAGGAGCAGAATACGACTCGCATCAATAAAGTCTCAAAATACTGGAATTTTCGGTGCATATTCAAAAAGGAATATAGTAATAATACCCGTTATTCCAAGAAGTGTCAAAATATGTAAATCACCCAGTATATATACCATTATCGTATCTATGGATATAATGAAAGAAAGAACAAAGGCAAGAAATATACTCACATTCTCATGGCGGAAATACGTGAAGAAGATATATGAGAATCCCATGGTAACAATGGAAAACAGAATATGAATACTAGTAATATCTCCAGTAAATATGACAAAATATATTAATTGTGCTAATATAGTAATATAACTACAGATCAAATGAAATCTAAGTGCATCTCGAAAAAAGTCAATATTCCAATTAAAAGCAAATATATATCCACCGAAAATAAGAAAAATAAAGAGGAGAATATAGAGATGGAGATTGAAATTAGTTCCAATATCACGAGTTACAGTGAATGCCAGTATATAAATACCTAAATAGGTGAGAACAAGTGGAATAAGAATTGATTTCTGTGGAGATATTCCGAGATCTGGCATTTGTATACCTTTTTGAGATTCACTGGGATGTGCTGAAAAAAATAAAGGAGAAAAATAAAGGAGAAAAAAAATAAGTAGTAGTATAAATGCTCATTGCATCAAGATACTTGATAACAAATAAGCGATAAGAATAAATACAGCATGGATTCATATCAACAAAAGATACATGGGCTAAAAATTGATTGAAAGAAAGTAGATAGAAAAAAATAATATGGGAAATATTATAAGTGCACTCTTGATCCCTCGTATATAACTAAGCAGCAGTGTCGAAAAACTAAAGAGTGTGATAAAAAGCATAGATTTACCATCTATATGACTTGGAAATAGAGTAATAGTATCAAGTGTAGATAGTATTATATATACAAAAGTATAGAAAAAAAGAGTATAGAAAAAAAGAGTACTAATTATATTTATAATTCAGAAAAAAATATCAATATAATATTGAATACCATGAAGAATTTTTGTATAAGAAATAACTCTACTATTGAGTCGATTATCGATGATTTCAATATTTTGAGCGATAAGTTTTCTCTTTAGAAAAAGCTTTTTTATTTTTGGAAGCTGAAAACTAAAAATTAATTTTATCATTTCTATTTCAATGCTATTGAGTTTTTTCGTGTATATATCAAGCTCTCGTTTATTTTTATAAAAAATAAACGAATTTGTATCTTTTTTTTCTTTTTTTTCTTCTATTGCTGCTGGTGCGGTTGTACGTGTAAAAAAATTATTGAATTTATACTCAAGTGTATTTTGTTTTTCAATCTCTGTTTCTATACGTTCTTTGGAACCCACTTGTTTAAGGAGAGCATTTGTTTCATCGAGGAATTTTTGTTTCTCTTCCGTCATTCCTATTTTTAGAAGTGCTAGTTCTGTTTCTCAAATAGTTCTGAGTCCATTCTCTACATTAGTTCGTATTTTTCAGAGGTTTTTTGTTCCTTTTGTCTGAATAAGGATATTTTCGAGATTTTCAAGATTTATTTTCTGACCCGGTGTTATGGTTTCATGATATTTAAGAAAAAGATTTTGTATTTTTTCTACACTTAAATCAATAACTTTTGAATATTTCTGGATTTCTTTAAGAACTTCTCCTGAAATCTCTTGCATTTCTTGTTGATCAATACTTTTTCCCTTGAGTTCATCCTGCTCATCCATATTTTCACCTAAAGATTCTTTATAGAGTCTATATCCGTCTTTTACTTTTGCAGTAATTATTTTTTTTGATTCCTCTGGCATTCCTTCTGTAGTATAAATATATATTACATCATATTTTAGATCTTCTGTCAATTTTTTAAATGACTTAAATATATCTGTCGACTGTATTTTGCCAGACTGGAGAATACCATTTACCTTTGCATCAAAATAAAAAAAATTGCCTCAAATAACAGTCCCAGCAAGATTTTCATGAATCTCTATAATTGAATATCCTTGGCTATGGAGCATATTTCGAGCAGTATCAAGATCATTCGCACTCAACGTGAGAGTTAGCTTTTTACTTCATTTTGAACATATTGCCTGAAATTGCATATAACTCTAGATAATTTGAGAAGTAAGTGGCTCGATACTATATTCTCGAATATTATTTTTATGTATATCGATTTGGGACATAATGGTATTAAAAAATACAATAAAATCTTGATCATTTAAAATCTCCAAAGAGAGAATATAGAGATCTTTTTCTTCTAGACTAATATTCAAAGATCCTATAACGTGTTTGAGGGTTTCTGATTTTTCACCGCGAGTATCGAGTGTTATTCCAAAAAATTGCATAGAGAAAGTATACTAAAATTAAGAATTTTACAATAGCTTCTTTAGAGAATATTTTATTATTATTTATTTAATCTTATTATAAGTATGTTATATTAAAATAAATTCTCATATTGAGATAGTGATATATATAAAAAAAATTAAACATACTTTTCTAAATAGTTAAAAACTAATGCATTATAGGAAACAAATTTTTCCATTTTCTTACATAATAAATATTGTGAAAAAATAATAATATTAATTTGTTTTTTACCTAAAAATTCCTACACTAAAGTATATATCAAAACTCAAATTCAATTTTATGACTTTTACACAAAAGACGGTAATACTTTCTATTCTATTTACACTTCTCTGACTCATAGTTGGATCTCGATTTACAGAGTATTTCCCAGTATATAAAACTCAAACGAGTATCAATCAAAAAGTAGATGCAAACGTATCATCATTAGATATATTTGCTACTCCAAAAATTCAAGAAACCATGGATATTATTAGAAAATATTCATATGGGTTTGATAAAAAAACAAAGATAGATATAGAAGACTCTATGATGAAATCTATTGTAAATGGACTCGGGGATAAACATAGTACTTACTTTACTCAAAAAGAAACTACAGAATTTGAAGAAGCACTTCGTGGAGATTTTGAGGGGATAGGAGCTGTGATCAATGAAGATCCCAGAGGAATAAAAATTATGAAAATTATAGTAGGATCTCCTGCAGAAAAATCAGGACTTAAAGCTGGTGATATTATGATACGCATTGGTGATATTAGTATCATCTGAAAATCTACAGAGGAGGCTATAAAAATAATTCGTGGACCTAAATGAACCAAGGCAGAAATTACCTATAAACGTTGAGATGATACAACTGATTTGCATGTAAGTGTAACTAGAGATCGGGTAAATGTTCCTTCTGTCGCTGAGAAGATTCTCGAAAATAATATATGATATATTGAGATCGCGACATTCGGTGAACATACATCGAATGAATTCTTGAAGTCGTGGAATAATATTACACAATCTGGGGCTCAAGGAATAATTCTTGATTTTCGTAATAATGGAGGAGGCTATCTCGATACTGCGGTTGATCTTGCATCAATAGTTCTACCTGAATGAGCTCCAGTAGTTATTATCAAGCAAAATGATAGTACAAAAAATGAAATACTTTTAACAAAACCTGGAGTCAAAAATAATACAAGTATACCTCTTATAATACTAATTAATAATTTCTCAGCCTCTGCAAGTGAAATATTTGCTGGAGCAATGCAAGATCATGGTCGTGCATTATTGCTTTGAGAAAAATCTTACTGAAAAGGATCAGTACAAGAACCATTTGATCTCTGAGATGGAAGTATTATAAAAATTACTACAGCCCGTTGGTATACACCAAAAGATACAAGTATTGATGAGAAAGGAATTACTCCTGATCTCACCGTGATACTCACAAATAAGGATTATGAAAATATATTCGATCGACAACTTAAGGCTGCCGAAATGATCCTTAAGGATCAAATTACTACAAATCTCTCCCTATCTACTTTGAAAGAAAAATATAAGACAAATACCTTTACTAATCTTGTAAAATAATAAAATGTACTGTAAATCCAATCCTAATTGTTCTATTATGTAAAAAATAAAAATATCTTATTTATATTTTTATTTTTTACTATGAATCAAATCGCCCCCTATATCCTCAGTAGAGATCCAGAAGCTCATAATTATCTCATCGGAGAACAGAATCGTCAACAATATGAACTGGAGCTTATTGCAAGTGAGAATTATGTTTCAGAAGCTGTACTAGAAGCTAATGGATCTATTTTTACTAATAAATATTCCGAGTGATACCCTGGAAAACGATACTACGCGGGACAAGAGTTCGTTGATAAGATAGAGAATTTGGCTATTGAACGAGCCCGAAAATTATTCTGAGCTGAATATATTAATGTACAACCTCATTCAGGATCTCCTGCGAATCTCGCTGTGTTTTTTGCACTTCTGAATCCTGGTGACACCATACTCGGAATGAATCTGGATCATGGTGGACACTTGTCTCATGGGCATCCCCTCAACTATTCTGGAAAAATGTTTCATATTATCCCATATGGGGTAGATAAAGTTACAGAGCTGATTGATATGGATATTGTGGAAAAATTAGCGAAAAAACATCATCCAAAACTTATAATTGCAGGATTCTCTGCATATTCTCGTTCCATTGATTGGGAGAGGTTTCGACGTATTGCAGATGATACAGGGGCTATACTGATGGCAGATATCGCTCATATTGCAGGACTCATTGCAGGTGGAGCCCTCGTGAATCCAGTTCCATACTGTGATATTGTAACCACAACTACACATAAGACACTGAGATGACCACGTGGTGCTATGATAATGGCGAAGGAAAAATATGGTTCAGCTATTGCCCGATCAGTATTTCCAGGAATTCAATGAGGTCCCCATGAGCATACTATTTTCGCTAAGGCTGTGGCTTTTGGTGAAGCGCTTGATCCCTCATTTTCGACATATGTTCGCCAAGTTATCGCTAATTCTCAAAAAATGGCGAAGATTTTTGGCGATCAATGAATTCGCGTGATATCTGGAGGAACCGATAACCATATTATCCTCTTGGATATATATGGTTCTCTGGGTCTGACTGGAAAAGAGGCAGAGCATATTCTTGAATGTATTGGTGTGTCGACCAATAAAAATATGATTCCCTATGATATTCGTAAACCATTGGATCCTTCAGGAATCCGTATTGGCACTCCGGCTATCACATCGCGTGGTTTTAATGAGACCGCATCTGAGCAACTTGCCCATATTATGATAGCAGCATTACGTAATCCTACTGATCAATCTCTACTCGAAAATCTCAAACTGCAGGTTCGTGAACTCTGTATACTCTATCCTATTCCTAGTATTCACTAATTAATTATGGACGAATCTGATATCACATCTAGTTGAGAATCCAATGAATGAATGATTTCTTCTGCCGAAGGAATTCGTGAAAAAAGTGAAAAACAAAAAGAGTCTTATAAAAAAGTTCAGGCTCAATTACAAAGAGCACAAAAAGATGAAAAAAAAGCAAAATGAGATAATGATGAACTTTTTCATATTCTCACTCGATTTATTCAAAATCCCTATTATGAGAGTCTTATCCCTCAAGTAACAGAACTCCTAATTATAGCACTCCCATCTCGGGCTATTATTGCTATGCTCGCTCTTATATATCCAGAGGCTGCTCATTATGTATTTCATTCTATTCATGAATGAGAACGTATCCATCTTATGAAGTCACTCCATAGGTATGATCAGCCTTGGGATTTCTATGAATGAGACCTTCATGCATCACTCCGTGAGTGGATCAGTACTTGGATTGACAGCCTTGATAGATATATGGTCATGGAGGGATCATCGCTGATTATGCAGCAAAAATTTTTGATTATGATTGGGAAATCAGAATCCATTATTCTTTCGGGAATTACACAATTTTTTCTATTTTTTTTTCAATCACGCAACATTATAATAGCTCGTTCAACTACGGAATCCTATAGTCGATTTATTTTGAAAAATATTCGTGGAACGCTCCAAAAATCCTTGAATAATCATCCAGACAAAGATATTACACAAGACTATCAAGTACATGATACAGCGCTATTTTGATTGTATTAGGCTTTTTTTCTCTAAATATAGTACACATGATATTATTATTCCAATCAAGAAAAGGGCAAGTGGTTCTGCCCATTTTTCATCCAGAGTATAACTATAGCCATTTCCAAAAAATTCTCCAACCCACATGATGTAGGCTGTTGGAATATATATAGTCCATCCCCACAGATATACGATCCATCCGCCAATAAGTGCAAAGAGCAGATACAGAACGCTCGAGAAGAGTATCCATCCCAGAAATCCACTAATGAGTATATTCGATACGAGGCTGAAAATTGGTATAGCATTGAAATGATAGATAACCGCGATGATACTCCCAACACTTGCAGCTATGGTAACGGAAATAATATCTATAAGGAACTGGGGTGTATATCTATTTGATAATATTTTTTGAAGTGGTGCATAGAAAAGGAGAATACCGAGTGTTCCAGCAAAAGAAAGACCGAATCAAGCATCATAGATAAGTGCTAGTGGTGAATAGAAGAGTATTCCCCATCCTACTAATATGAGAACTGCCAGTGAGGAAGCTCGTTTGCCTCATTCAATTGCCATATAGGTGATAATTCCCATAGCTACCGCTCGTATTACCGGCATATCCCATCCAACGAGGCTCCCATATAGGAGTACAAAAAGGATAACAATAGTAGCTCGTATCCATCTCCGCATCGGAATATATCTCAGTATGCTAGTTAATATTACAATTACGAATGCGATATTAGAACCACTTACGACTAAAATATGTGTAATTCCAGCGCTCGTAAATGATTTTTTCGTTTCACTCGAGAGGAGTTCTATATTACCTATGGTCATACCGAGTACTATTCCAGCAATATTTTCTGGAAATCATCGAAATATTACTCACTTTGCCCATGATTGTACCTTACCAAGGATGGGGGGTTCGGCAATAGAAATTCGCTGAAATATTGGTGCCATACTCTTTCCATATGTGTGATGATACCATGCATAACCTGCGAATCCTTTAAGGGGGAAATCTATAACAGGCATAATTTTACCCGTATATTTGATCGTATCTCCGATTCCAATGTGGAGATTATTTGGAATTTCAAAAAATACACCGATATTTTGTCCAATAATTCGATTTTCTCCTGTCGATTTATCGGCGATACTGTCGATATAGAGTCGATATGTGTTTGTAAGATCTTTTTTATACATCATCTGATTTACTCTACCAGTGATGATATATGATCCAGAAAACCCATTGGTTTGTGTGCGTAGTTGTATCCAGTCAACATATCTACTCGTATAATCAGTATGTCCCATATACCATCCCCCGAGTCAAACGCTCAAGGTGAGTAGAACTATATACCACCGTTTCCATCCTCCAAGTAACACCAGTATAAGTGGAAGTATCAAACAAAGTTCAATACTCATCCAAAAATTCTGCATACTTCCACAACCGATACCAATTGCATATATAGCAAATGATAGGAAAAAAAGTATTCTGGGGTGCTCTAGGGTCGTATAATTCGCAGTATTCATACCAGAGCATAGGAAATAAGTCACAGTACAACAAGTTGTGTTATATTGAGATATATACGTGAACTAAAAAGATCGCTTGCTCCATTTAGAAACTCACCAAGAAAAAGTGTAGCTGAAAATATTCCCATTCCCATATATCCAATTAGACCTTCTGGAAGAGAAATCTTGGTATCAATGTAATATAAGAAAAAAGTTGTCAAAATGGCAATAAATGAATACATCAGCGGAAGTGGAAAAGTCGGATTCTGAAATGGTACAATACTATCAGGGCTGGTATAATGTATAGAAAAAAAAGTATCCCATACTATACCATAGAGTTGTCCTCCAAGGAGTGTTGCAATATATCAGATAGCAGCAGCTACTAGAAAAGCAGGGATGATGCTGTCCCAATACTTTGGACGATATTTGGCTTTATCACGAGTTTTCCAAAAGAATACAATGAGAAAACCTATGACCCCACCTGCAAAGGAAAGGCCATAGTTATCTGTGATAAAAAACTGTTTCAAAAAAGCGAATATATTTCCATTCTCAAACAGATCTATAAAGAGAAATTTTTCTGTACGCCAATCAGATAGGATATAAAAAATACGCCCAAAAAAGAAAATAATTAAAGTAAAATCTATAATTGAATCAAATATGTGTTTGGGTAATCCTCGTCTCACAGAAAAGTAGTGAAGCAACATAAAAAATACCGCCCATGCTAGTATCATAACAAGTCAGAAGGTATAGATGGACAGCCAGTTTCCAATAGTAATTATGGGATACATATTGTGTATTTATAGATTATTTCGCATACTCAATGACGCGTTTTTCACGGATCAGATTGATCTTGACTTCCCCTGGATAACTGCAATTTGCCTCTATCTGTTGGGCTATCTGTTGGGCCCGTTTCTCAGCATCGAGGTCTGATATAGTATCAGCGTCCACAAATACACGGATCTCACGGCCTGCCGAGAGTGCATATGCCTTATTAATACCAGGAAAACTCATAGCAATATTTTCCATTTCTTGATTTCTTTTGACGAAGTCCTCTACATTCATTCGTCTTGCACCTGGTCGTACGGCAGATATGGCATCTGCAATCTGTACAATTTTTGTTTCGATACATATCTGAGGGACATCATCATGATGACCCTCGATAATATTTATGGTCTTCTCATCGAGTCCATATTTACGAGCAATACGGCCCCCTATCTCTGGATGTGTTCCTTCGATATCGTGATCCATAGCCTTGCCGAGATCATGGAGGAGTCCTCATCGCAATGCGAGTACTGGATCAGCTCCGATGAGTTTCGCTATTGCCTGAGCGATATAGGCAACTTCCTTGGAATGCATGAGGATATTCTGACCATAACTCGTACGGAATCTGAACTTACCTATGAGTGGTATAATTTCTTCAGGAATATCAACAATACCCATCTCCTCGATAGTCTTGCGTCCGAGATCATAGATGAGCTTATCTGCATCTTGTTGATTTTTCTCGACAATTTCTTCGATACGTGCTGGCTGAATCCGCTTGTCCGCGATGAGGTCTTCTAGTGACTTCTTTGCGATATATCGACGAAACAGATCAAAACTCGACAGAAATACGGTATCAGGAGCATCATCGATGATGAGGGAGACTCCAGTCGCCTTTTCAAATGCTATGATATTTCGTCACTCTTTACCGATAATTTTACCTTTGAGATCATCGCTCTCTAGTTGTACCATTGTCTGCGTGCTCTCACCGGTGACTTCACTAGCATATTGTTGAATACTTTTGATAAGGATCTCACGGGCCATATCAGATTCACGATTTTTGAGTTCTTTTTTCTTTTTTTCAATCAGAATAATAATATCTCGTTCATAGAGATCCTCAGTAGATTGCATGAGTAAGGCTCTTGCTTCTTGGGTCGAGAGCTGTGCGATTGATTCTAGTTTGGTTCCGAGTTCGGAGTTCCGACGATCGAGCGTAGCAATACGGTCATCGATTCCTGCTTCTTTTTGGCGAAGTTCATCTTGTTTTCCCTCGAGTTCCTCATATTTTCGATCGATTTTTTGTTCTTTTTCAGAAAGGCGATTCTCTTGTTCGAGGGCTCATTGTTTGCGTTCCCGGATATCATTGCGAGCATCTTCGATTTCTTTACGGAGACTGCTTGCTACTGCTTCAGCTCGGCTTATCATATCTTTGGATCTTTCCTCTGCTTCAGTCATTATCTTGTTTCCTGATTGTTTCTGTATTAATTGTAGGATAAAATATGAGCCGATACCACCTCAAATCACCCCAGCAAGGAGTGATAAAAATACAAAAATATTCATATAGTTTGATTGTGAATTGTAAATTATGGAATTCGAGTATGGAGAGGATAAGAATCTAAATTATGTCTTGGGGTTCTCCTTACTTACAAGGAGATTATCTACATATCTATTAGAAGCACCTGATTATATAATATTAACAGAGTGGCTTCCCAATTATTTTGTTCTTCTTGAGTATCATTTCATAGTATCATTTTGTATATCTAGTATCGCTCCCGCGTCTCTATGTATGAATTCTTCGTATACTCTATTCAAAAAAACAAAAATTGCGAATTTTTTTGTCTCTTTCCGCTTCTATCCTTATAGAAAAGCCGATATTCATACATTGAAAAAATTATTTTTTAATGTTTGATACTTTTTCGGTGTGAAAAGAGTGTGAAGAGGGTCAAATTCTATTTGACTTTAAGGCTCTATTTCATAGTATTTGCGTGTAATCTTCGGATCTTGGTCCTTTGTGTGATCCTTGGAAGAGCACTTTAACATCTCTTTCTCAAATAGCTTGGTTTCCTCATGTATCACTATATAAGGAGAGGACTTGTTTTGGTATTTTTGCCTTTTATCATTTCGTAGCGTAGCGAAGAAATCCCATTTTCATATTCTTAATATGAATCAATTGATTTTTTTCTCATAAGATGAGCCTGAAAGGGGTCCCTACAGGATGACAAAAAAAATTAGTACCCGATCGAGTCCTCTCGTTATGCAAATAACTTGAGGTTAAAGCTTTAACCTCCCTGTCGGTCAACGATAGATGGTTGTCTCCTCCTGACCAGAGGAGCAAAAAATGATATTCCCTGACCAGGTTTATCAAAAAATGTTCCCGCTTGTTTCCCCCCCCCTTTATTTTTTTACCCATATATTTTTATGAGTAACTTCTCTACGAAGATCGCTTCTACAGTAAGTGTAGTAGCTCTCGTTGCTACAGCTATGAGTGCTTCACTCGTGTCTGCTGCCTCAGAGTTTCTTCCTTATGCAGAACTCCTTGCTGATAACTCAGTTATCGGTGTTCAATCAAAAGAGTCAGGGTACCGTCTTGGTGCCAATGTCACTCGTGCAGAAATGGCGAAAGTCACTGCAAATCTCGGTGGATATACTCCTACATCATGTACAGGTACTACTTACGGTGACGTAGGTGCTATCCTCGGTGATCTGTGTGGTGCTATCGAGGCTCTCGCTGAAGCTGGTGTTGTCTCTACTGCCAATGCTAACTTCCGCCCAAATGCTCCTGTCACTCGTGCTGAGGCTACTAAGATGCTCATTGGAGCAGTTGGTGAGACTGCTAGCTCAACTGATGCTGGATATACAGACCTTGCTAACCTCGGTGATCTTGCTATGTACATCAATCGTGCAAGCGAACTCAAATGTGCAGCTAAGGCTACATTCTTCCGCCCAAATGCTACTGCCACTCGTGGTGAGTCATTCAAGCTCGCAGCATGTATAGCTGGTCTTGCTCTTGTTACTCCTCCAACTACAGGTACTGGTAGTACTGGTACCACTGGTACTGGTACCACTGGTACTGGTGTCGTAGTTGCTGGAGCACTCACAGTATCTCTCGACGGTGCTGCTGTTGCACAGTATGTACCTAAGAACGGATCATCAATCAAGGTCGGAGCTGTCAAGCTCATGGCTGGTTCTGCTGATGTGACTGTACAGTCACTCGTTGTAACTCGTTCAGGACTCGGAAATGCTAACGATATCTCTTCTACAAACGGTATTCGTGCCTCTCAGAGTGGTGTTGTTATCTCGAGCTCTGCTGATTACTACAATCCTACTTCTCAGAAGGCTACTGTCTACTTCTCTCCTGCCCTTGTAGTTAAGGCTGGTATGTCTACTTCTGTAGATGTCCTCGTCAATCTCTCTGGTGCTGAGAATAGCCAACACCAGTTCACTCTCACTGCAGTCAACGCTAGCAATACTACCGTTACTGGAGTTCCTGTGACTCTTGGTCTTCTCAATACTACTTCGTATGTAGTAGCTACTACTAATGCAAGTCTTGCAAATGCTGGTGGATCTATTACTACTGGTAAGGCGAACCAACTCTTTGCAAAAATTGATCTCTCTGCAGGTAATCGTGAATCTAAGGTAACTGGATTCACTCTCACTCGCTCAGGTTCGACTGATTTCACAAAGAGACTCATAAATGTTAAAGCTTATAAAAATGGTGTTGCTGTCGGTACAGTCTCTATGACTTCTGAGAAACTCTCAGTAACAGGACTCGCTGATATCCTCGCCGCTGGTAATACTCAGACATATGAGCTCCGTGGTGATATCCTCGTTGATGCTAACAGTACTATCCTCGGTCTCAAGATCGATGCGTCTACTGACGTCAATGTAGTAGAGATGGCTACTGGCTACTCTACTCAGGTTTTTGTTGGTACAGCTTCTATTGCTATCACCTTCGGTGCAGTTGAGTTCACATTCTCTAAGTCTAGTACTGGTAATGTGACTATCGCTCCAGGTGTCAACAATATCAAGCTTTTCGACGGTAGACTCGCGTCTATGACTCCAGTTTCTGTGCGAACTCTTACTATTACTCCTACAGTAACAGGTACTGGTATCACAGCGTTTGTGAATGATCAACTCTCTGTGAAACTCAACGGTTCAGAGATCGCGACTCTCACATCTCTCACTGGTGCTCAGGTACGAACGGTTTCATTCGTAGTTGACTCTGCTAACCCAGCACAGCTCACTATCGAAGGTTCTACAAAGAACAATGCTAACATTGCTCCTTCGTCTTACCAATTTACTGTCGCTCTCACTGAGGTTCGTGACTCTAGTAACAATGCTATCACTAGTCTTGGAGCTGGATCAAATCTCACTGGTGATAAGACAACTGTCAATACTTCGACTATAGAACTCAAGACAGCTACTATGGCTGCTCCTTCTACTTCTCGTATCTATTCTTCAGCTGAACAAGAGGTTGGACGATTTGCTCTCACTGCTCGCAATGAGGTAGCTCGTGTCCAATCAGTAGTTCTCAACAATGTTGGTTCTGCTACTCTCCAGACTATTGCTAACTCTACTTCAAGCGCTAAGCTCGTAGATGTTGCTACTCTTGCTGAAGTATCTGCTACAGTTACTCTTTCTGGAAATACAGT
>JAYTZT010000004.1:0-97654 GCA_043741945.1 Candidatus Altimarinota bacterium | reverse complement strand
TTTTTGTCCTCTCTATGGTATATCGCGGGTTTCTTTTTACTCCTTGTCGTAGCTATCGGGTATATGCAGCTCTGGAAATATTCTAGAAAAATGAGTCTATCTCTTCTCATAATCGGGTTGGTGAGTCTGATTCTCGGAATAGGTATCGCATCTCCTATGACAGCACCTCTGATGAATTGGGCATATGAGTATCTCCCGCTCTTCTCTGGATATAGAGAACCACAGAAATGGATCTGACTCCTCATGATTGTCGAAGGGATAGGATTGATTGTCGGACTGGGATACTTCCTGCAAAAATCAGGAAAAGATCGAATCCTGCGAGTCTCTATCATCGTAATTCTGGCACTCCTACTCCTCACTTGGTCGCCTGGATCCCTACTCGGATATCATGGACAATTGAGGACTACCGTATATCCTGTATCATTCGCAGACTTGCGTTCAGAGATGATGCCGAGTTTCTCAGGACGGATACTCGCACTCCCATGGCACTCGTATATCGGTTGTAGCTGGATCTGACGACCTACAGTGTCCAATCCTATCATGGGACTCCTCGCACCACTTCCTGTAGTATCTTCTGACAATATCGAGGTATCTGATATTCTCTATTCCAATTCACAGACTCCCCAAACCCGAGATATCGAGCAATTCCTGAAAATTTGAGATACCAGCCTCCTTGAGAATCATAGATTCACTCATATATTTCTCATGCGAGGCTGTGCGAGCTCGACTGATATGGAGACACACTTGAGGACCATCGAACAATCAGGCTCATTGATACTCCAGAGATCTGAGAATGACTATGTGCTCTACCAGATATCCTCTTCCTCTTATCCACGCTAGCGGTCTATGCAACAACTCAAAAATATATCCATGATCATCTTCTCCACTCTCTTGGGTGGGGTAGCATCATATCTGTATCATCCGATCATGAGTCACTACCTCAGTATATCAGACTTTGCTCGGTTCGAGAGTCTCGCAGGTATGTTTACTATACTTGGAACGATAACCGCTGGATTCTCACTATATCTGACTCGGGCGTTTTCTCATGGAAATTGAGATGATACCAGGCAGCTCTATCATGGTTCTGAGCGAGTTTTTATGGGTATTGGTATCGGGATATATTGTATCTATCTTCCGTGTATTTGGTGGATTGATTCTATTCTTGCTATTGGTAGTCCACTCATGGTGGCTCTCATCGGACTCATCATTCCGATTTCATTTTTTGCTATTGCCCCAGCATCATGGCTTCAGTGAAGGGAGCAGTTCCAATTCCTGTCACTCTATGGGATAATATCATCATTCGGGAAGCTCATATTCGGTTGGATATTCGTGTTGATTGGTTTTGGGATCTTTGGTGCTATTGGGGGATTTATCTGTGCTGCGCTGCTCGGTACTCTCGGTATCATTATATGGATACGGAGATCTCTCGGAAGATCAGATTCTCAGGATATCGCACTCGTTCCTTCCCAAGTTTTCCGAAAATTCTATGAGAATCGAGTTGGTTTATTTCATTTTTTCTTACTCACTTTTCTCTTGGCTCTGTTTCAGAATCTCGATCTCATTCTCGTGAATCGATTTTTTGTAGCCGATGTAGCAGGGAAGTATGCACTCGTATCCGTGATTATGAAATTCGTCATATTTATCGCACTCTCAGTGGAGACCGTATACTATCCGAGACTCTCTCACCCGAATTGGACCCGCCCTGATCTCGTAGTGGCTGTGTCTCTCCTGATAACTGGTTCGATAGTTGGATATGTCCTCTTACAACTCGTTGGGGTATGTGTACTCACGGCTATCAATCCTGTATTCTCTGAGTATCAGGGATTGATTCCATATTTCTATGCATTTTGTATACTGTTCGTATGGGTGAGTTTCTGGATGAAGATCGCTGTTGCCCAGGGCATATATGTAGTGAATATAGTGTCTCTGATAATAGGTGCTATACTCCTTCTCTATTTGTATAATCAGACCATTATGACTCCTGTACAATATATCGGATCTTTTATGGTTACCCTTATGATTGTACTGATTTTTTCTATTATTGCGGTTGTCAATGTGCTCAGACGTAGCGATTCTCGGTTTCATAGCATCAGACATTCGAGACAATAAATACCATAAAATCACCATAAAATCACAGAAAATCACAGAAAATCGTTGACTTTATATTTAAAATCATACACTATTTTTAGTATTTTCATCTTTGGTCATTTGAGAATAGATTTAATTAATTATTTTTTTCTATGAATATCAGTTCACTCGGATTCTCGACACCTCGTGCTCTCGCACTCGGTACCGTTGCTGCAGTTCTCGGTCTCAGTATTGTATCAGGAGTGTTCTCCACATTCTATACAACTATCCAATCAGGACAGAATTGTTCTAGTGCATTCGGATATTCATCTGGATATGGTTATGGATATGGTTATAATTGTACTCCTCTATCTAATGGTGGTGGTAATAGTAATGGCGGTGGAACTCCTTCTAGAAATGCATCTTCAACTGGGATCCTAGCATCCAGTGGGATGCCTCCTGGGAAAGCTCTCGGTCTTAATAAGGTTATCATAGCAAAAGATCTTGTAAATAGTCCATTCAGACTTGCTATCGAGACTCTTATCCAGGCAAATGTAATGAACAACTCAGATACAATAGCTCCAAACCGTTCTATTTCTCGTGGTGAGTTCATCAAACTGCTCTCTTTTGCCAATGGATATACGACTCCAGTAAAAGTAACCAAGAAATTCGGAGATCTTCCAACTACGAATACACTCGCTGTATATGTAAACTATGGTGTATCAATGGGTTGGGTGAATACAAATAATGCCAACTTCCGTCCAAATGATACCATCAGTCAAGGTGAGATCGAAAAACTCATCTCTGCAATCAAAAAGACTGGAAATGCAGATACAGTAGCTCGAAAATCATCAGGTGTTTCTCGAGGAAAGGCTGCTAGCGACATTGTCGCAGCTTTCTACGCAAACTAATTCTATTAGAACTTCACTAAAAACCTCTCAATTTGAGAGGTTTTTTTTATTGGTTTTTATTATGAGATAGAGTCTCATTTTCTTTTGCTTTCTGTATCATTTTTTCTATAATTCTCTATACTTATTAACATATATATCTATGACTGACTACTTCCAGAAATCGATCGAACTCCACAAAAAATATAAATGAAAACTCCGTACAGAGGCTATTGCCCATATAGAAAGTCGAGATGATCTCTCATGGGCATATTCTCCAGGTGTTGCTGAGCCATGTCGTGAGATCGCGGTAGATCCTGAGAAGATGTACGATTATACTCTCAAGTCTCGAACTGTTGCGGTGATATCTGATGGATCTGCGATCCTCGGACTCGGGAATCTCGGACATAGAGCTTCTATGCCTGTGATGGAAGGGAAGTGTGTACTATTCAAGGAATTTGCTGGAGTCGATGCTTTCCCTATTATTATCTCAACTCAAGATACTGAAGAGTTCATCGCTACCGTCAAAAATATTGCCGATGGATTCGGTGGAATCAACCTCGAAGATATCTCAGCTCCCAGATGTTTCGAGATCGAGGAACGCCTCAAGGCTGAACTCGATATCCCAGTGATGCATGATGATCAGCATGGGACAGCTATAGTCGTACTCGCAGGTCTCATCAATGCACTCAAGGTAACTGGAAAGAAGAAAGAAGATATCCGAGTAGTTCTCAATGGTGCTGGCGCTGCAGGAGTCGCTATCTGCAAACTCCTCCATCTCTACGGAGTACAGCACTTCATTGCTTGTGATACCAAGGGAATCATCTATACAGGTCGTGTGGGTCTCGATATCTCGAAACAGAAACTGCTAGAATTCACCAATCGAGACAATATGATGGGTACTCTTGCGGATGCTATGGTGGGGGCAGATGTATTTCTCGGTGTATCAGCAGCGGGTGTACTGACTGAGGATATGGTACGTACTATGGCGAGTGACTCTATTATATTCGCTATGGCGAATCCTATTCCAGAGATTATGCCAGAGATCGCGAAAGCAGCAGGGGCTCGTATCATCGGAACGGGTCGATCTGACTACCCCAATCAAGTAAACAATGTACTCGCATTTCCTGGTATATTTGCCTGAGTTCTCAGATATCGTAAAAGACAAATCACCGATGAGATGAAAATCAGAGCCGCAGAAGCACTTGCATCATATGTCCAGAGTCCAACTGACAATAATATCCTCCCAGATGCTCTGGATAAGGGTGTCGCTGAGGTGATTGCACTAGCGATGAGAGACTAATCCAAAATCAATAATCCTCTCCCGAATACTCGGGAGAGGATTATTGATTTATTATTACAGTGCTTCCATAAATTACAATAGAATACTAGGTTTAGAGTCATGAGTTAGCTTGGGGGTAGGCATAAGATTTCCCATGAGAACGAACTCTATATTTTCCATCAATTTGCTAGCCGGCCTGAGATCGTGTGTTTGAGGTGTGGCTATATTTCTAAGTTTAGGACTGCTGATTCGCTGAAGTCAATTTTTTTCAATAAAATGTTGCATAGACTTATGAATTATAAGTAATTTAGTTATAGCATCCTTTATTAGTATATTAGTACTGAGGTATAAGAGAAAGAGGATGATTAGCCGGAATTCTATTTCGGAATTCTAGCCAGAATGCATCATTGGTATTTAATAGTTTATTGTTATGAGGTTCCAAAAGCATAAAACTCATATTATTTGTTGCTACATCTCATCTCGTCAATTCTCCTACAGCATAAGTTCAATAATGTATTTTACTAAAAGGATGCCTTCGTCAATTTATTCATTTTTTTTCTACGAGTTTTGTATTTCATGTAATAATAATAATATATTCTTTGCTAGATACTACTATAGGAAAGAAAGCATGAAATTGATTACCTTCAATTATAACTTTAGTGCTGGAGTCAATTATATCTACTACAAAACCTCCATCAATAGCAAGTATATTTTCTACTACTGGAGTTATATTAGTTCGAGCATTTGGATAGAGAGCAGGTCATTCTTGTATTCAGAGGGGAAGTCCTTCGTGGATAGATATTGGGGCTACTTCTAGCATAAGTTGTAATTAATTTTAATTATATTAACATAATTTATATATTATGCAAGTTTTTTATAAAAATCTAATTCTGAGAGGGCGTATGTGTTATTTTAGACTTTGAATCAACTTTTGATATTCTCACAATTTCGAGTATTCCAAGTACACATATCATAATAAATCCATATTTGTAGCCATGATGATCTTCCATAAAATCAGTTACTCGACTCCCAAAATTCACAATAAGAATCAGAAGGAGAAATATACTCACCATCATTGCTTTCCCATTGGCTCATGCCCATTCTGAGAAGGTTGAGTGATCAGTTTTGAGGTATTTGGCTTGTAACATTGCGAATCCGCTTACAACAAGGATGAGAAGAGCAGTAAAGATACTTGATTCTGGGACACCGTAGATTGTATCTACCGAAATTGCTTTTCCAAGACCTTTTTCGAGCATATCGAGTGCAGTGAATAGGATGATAAATAATCCGATCCATTGGATACTCGGATATTTGACCAGAAGATTGGCTATATATCCTGAAGCAACGACCATCAGAATAATCGAGAATACAAGTCCGATAATTAGATTGACTATATTGCCATGGCTAGCACCTGCTACTGCAAGTACATTATCTAGACTCATGGCGACATCAGCGACGATGATCGTCTGTATGGCATTCCAGAATGTTGCCCCTCATTCTTTTCACTCTTCGTGGTGGTCGTGAGCTCGGATCTCACGATAGAACTTCCACACTACATAGAGGAGCAGAATTGCTCCGAGAAACTCGAGTCCTGGTATCTGCATGAGCCATACGACACCGAGAGAGAATATAATACGCAGGATTGTCGCACCAGCAACTCACCAGAATATTGCTTTCTTGCGATCGGCTCACTTGAGTTTTTTTGTTGCCATACCGATGAGTATAGCGTTGTCACCACTCATCACGAGATCGATCATGATGATATTGAGAAGAGCAAATAATCCTGCGGATGTAAAAAGTAGAGCAAAATCAGGAGCTAATGATTCGAACATAGAATATATATTATGAATTATGGTTGTATTGTATAGAAATATACCAAAAATCAATCAGTTTGTTGACATAAGTTCTATAAACTGTTACAATGAAATTGTATTAATATATATTTATATGCCTGTCGAAGCCTTCCACTCTTATGAACCTGCTCAATATCGTCTACCTGCTCGAGGAGAAATTACACGTGGAGAAGAAGTTGATAATCCAAACGATAGAGTAGATTCTACATTAAAAACAGAGCAGTGAAATAGAAAGTTTGAATGAACTAAAAATACTATTCTGGAAATTAATAGTAAAGAGGCTCAAGATAAAAACACTGATCATCCTACTCCGGAAGAAATTTTGGCTGAATTAAATAATGCATTTCTCTGACCAACAAATAAGCCAAAGAATTCAGACGAAGGATGAGCTCAAGCGGTCGAATGATCTATTAAAAATAAAGAGTTAAATAACTAATAAAAAAATAATTCCATCTGAATATAGATGGAATTATTTTAATTTATGGTATCATCACGCTATCGAGTATCTTTTCAGTCACACTATAAGTCGTGATTCATTCGCTCATGGATTCATATGATAGTCATATACGATGATCGAGGATATCATGTGTCAGTGACTTGATGTCTTCTGGTAGCATGTAGTCTCGACCAGCCATCACCGCTCTTACTCGTCCCGCTCTGATCAGTGCGAGTCCTGCACGAGTCGATGCACCATATGAGAGAATATGAGGAATGGAAGTTGTAGAAAGTTTTCTCGTGGCACCGATAATATCTCATATATAATCGTAGATCTTTTCATCGACTCTCACAGATTTCTCTATATAGCTAATCATCTCAAGGAGATCTGTACCTGAAAAATTCTCAAGAGACTCATGTTTTTTTTTGGAAATATTGGGAGAAATAAAAGTGGTCTCCTGCATGAATATTTTTTTCTCATCTGCATAAGACGGATATTGGAGTACTATTCGCATCATGAACCGATCTAACTGTGCTTCTGGTAGGGGATAGGTACCCTCGTGTTCTAGGGGATTTTGAGTAGCAAATACGACAAATGGCAATGGTAGATCAAGGGTTTTATCTCCAATAGTTACTTTTTTTTCTTCCATAGCTTCGAGGAGAGCAGATTGCACCTTTGGTGGAGTACGATTTATCTCATCAGCGAGGAGGATATGTGTGAAAATCGGTCCCTTTCGTATAGTGAATTCGCCCTTCTGTTGCCTGTATATCTCATTACCAGTGAGATCGGATGGAAGGAGATCAGGAGTAAAGGACACTCGACCCGTATCGAGACCGAGTACACGAGCAAATGTACGGATTGTGCGAGTTTTCCCGAGTCCTGGAACTCACTCTAGTAGCGCATGGCCTCCTGCAAAAAAAGTAATAATCAGTTTATCGATCATCGTATTTTGCCCAATTATTTCTTTTTGTATTTCTCTCTTGATGGATTGGAGTGTGTCATGGATATGAGTAAGAGCTGGATTCATAGATGATTGATTGAGTTATAAAATTTCCATCATTGCGAAGAGGCTCCGTTGTGAAGCATTGGAATTGCTCTTGGGTGCGAAGCGATCCAGATATTTAAGAATCTATGCTAGAATAGGAAATTTTGAGTTTTTTGCAAAAAAGAAAATAGTATGGTAGCATAATGAGTATGTATACGGTTGGAAATCATACATTTTCGTGAATACGAGCTCTTTTTGATATTAATGAAGAAAGATGAGCTCTTTTTGTTCCCAAAGAAAAACCATCTGAGGAACTGAAATCAACAATGTATATACCTTGAAGTATAACCCCAGCAAAAAAGTTAGAAATGGAATTGGCTCAACGTTATGATAAAGAGAGTGCTTGACTGGTTTTGAGGCAACAACTATCATTCGCACTATGAGATAAACCCCCACTTCAGTGAAATATTTCTGAAGCATGACTTAAGATAACTGAGACAAAGATAGTCCTCTCAGCTATAAGTGAAAAAAAAAGCAATCTTATACAGAGAATGGCAGATAAGATATTCAAGAAAGCCGAAGAAAAATGAGGAATAATACTCAATGATTCAAAAAAATCACAATTTAAGCTCGGACTCCAAGCTGCTATGGATGTAGAAGGTATTCCAGAGTCTCAGCGATACACAATCATTTGACGATATGCTCAAGGATTCCTCAGTGAGAGTGCGATTGAGCCTACAATTGAATCAGGATCGAGTGTAGATCAGCTTAATCTGAATAGAGTAGAGTCTATTCCGCAAGAATCTCAACTAAGAGATGTAAATGTACCAATTGTGATGACCAATCCTGAATTACTCGGAAGAGAACTCTTGTGATGATCTGAAACTCACATTGATGACAGCGGATGAGATAGCGACTGAGAGATAACTCTCTGATCTGCTACTCAAGAAGTCCATATGTACAATACGCAGGTAACGGAACTCCAGAATAATCTTGATAGCTATAATGCGGAGGCTGCTATAGCAATAGAAAATGAGCAATGAGAGGAAACAAAATTGATGAGATCTGATATTTTGCCTGAGCAATACGACTCCATCGTATGAAGCTCTAGCCTCTGAGATCCTGAGGCTATGTCAAATATTCCAGAATGAAAAACATTGCGTGTAAATTGGGCAGATGAAAATGGTGCTACTCAGGTACAATGTACTCATCTTTCGGATGGTGACTTTGTATTATCTTTTCCTGATGGAGACAGGATCATCATAGATTCCAACTGAGATAATGAAAAAGCGGAAAAAGAAATCAGACTTATCCAAGAGATAGCAAAAACCCCAATAGCTCGTCAACTACTCAATATGTGAACTGGCTCATTCTACCAATTTCGCAAGAGAGTAGCAATGCGATATGATCCAGAATGAAAAACTACAGACAACCCAGAACTCCTCATCAAGCTCATGCTCGAAGCAATTCTACAGATTGCTATGAATGGCAAAGATAATCTGCATTCTAAAAATGCGGATATCTATAGTGGGGAATTCCGTGATCCTACCATTACACTTGCCGTGATCCAATCACGACTCTATGGATCTGCAAATCCAAATAAGAGAATTATATCTGAGGCACTCAGTGAACAATGAATATTCGATATAGAATCTCGTAGATTCAATACCATTTCACTGATGGTCCGAATATAGTACAACTCGATTGCAAAACAGACATTTCTTCCTATAATCCACTTTAATATATTTTGATCTGGTTTTTTTCTATGTCTCCTTTCTCATTTATAATCGATGCTACTGATGGATTTGCTCGTGCTGGAACTATCACGACTCCTCATGGAGTCATTGAGACTCCTATTTTTATGCCTGTTGGGACTCGCTCAGCAGTGAAGGGAGCGACGATAGATCAGGTGAAGGAAATTGGCTCAGAAATCATGCTTGTGAATAACTACCATAGCTATCTGCGTCCTGGGTGTGATGTGGTCGAAGCACTCGGTGGACTCCATCAGTTTATGGATGTAGATATCCCGATTCTCACAGATTCTGGAGGATTTCAAGTATTCTCACTCGGACTCGGTATGCAGACTCCAGGAGGAGCCAAACTCGCAAAGATAAATGAAGAAGGAGTTCACTTCAAGTCATATCTTGATGGATCTGCTCATTTTTTTACTCCTGAAACGGTCATGGATATGCAGTGTGCTCTGTGAGCAGATATTATCATGGCATTCGATGAATGCGCACCAGGTGGATCAACACATGAATATGCCCGTCAAGCCATGGAGCGGACACATCGTTGGGCTAAGAGATCACAAGATCAGTGGAGAGCCAATGAAGTAAAAAGATCTGATAAATGACAGCATCCCCAAGCACTCTTTGCGATTATCCAAGGGGTTATCTATGATGATCTCAGAATTGAGTCATGTCAATTCATGAGCTTGCTCGATACTCCTGGGATCGCTATAGGTGGACTCTCGGTAGGAGAATCCAAAGATGATATGTATCATATTCTCGATGTGCTGGCACCTATTCTCCCTCCCAATAAACCTCATTATCTTATGGGAGTATGAACACCAGAAGACCTCGTCGAATGAATTGCCCGAGGAATTGATATGATGGACTGTGTACTCCCTACTCGTATTGGTCGCCATGGTGAAGCATTCTCGAGTTATGGAAATCTCAAAATCGGATGAGAAAAATACAAATTCTCATCTGAGAAAATTCCTATGCTTCCAGGATTCGAGACCCAAGTATCAAAACGGTACTCACTCGGATATCTGCGTCATCTCGTGAATGTTGGTGAAGCTACAGGGGGAGTATTACTATCACTACATAACCTTGAGTACCTCTTATTGATTGCCAAAAAATCTAGACAAGCCATAATCGATGGAAAATTTGAGGAATTCAGATCTGAGTTTTGGAGTGTCTACCCCAAAAAATAGCATTATATGCTTTTTTTATTTGCTCATCACCAGCTCTGCTCTTGTACGAGTATTCTCCTGTAATCTATTCATAGTATCATTACTCTTTGTGTTTATTTGTTCACTTTTTTTATTGAGATTTATGATATTGAATCTAGGTATTTCTATTTTATCATCGGTATGACCATGACATATTGTATCAACTCAAGCTTTCTCTCGGAATAGGGTATATGTAGGATGATCAATTGGAGCAATATTTTTCTCATGACGTACTAAGTTTCATCATCGTCTGACTAATGATTCAGCGGTACCATTGAGTGGATGCAGAAATGTTTTAGCCATGAGTTCATACTTTATGAGCAGTGTTTCGTATTCTTTTGTTCCTAAATTTTTATCGAATAATACTCTTTTGAGTATTCATTGCCAGGTTGTATTGATATATTCGATAGCTCTCGTCATATTGTCGTCATTTGCCCTATAATAATGTCAGAGAGTATCGAGCATTGCTCAACTCAGTGGAGTATGTGAGTGAATTGTGTTTCATTTTAGTATGATGAGTTTCATAGCACATATTTCCTCGAGGATTACTTTGCCCTCTTTAGAGTCTCTCATTTTTGGAAGTATTTCTTCTTTTCGATTTCAGAACTTTTTCAATTCTAACATTCCGAGATGTTGCTTCTTTATTCCGCTTGATATAGTAGGATACATTCCCATGAGAAATCATATCATCCATTCTTCATGATTCCCAGCAAGTATCTCTATACTTCATCACGCGAATTCTGCTTGTTTTTTGAGTTTTGAGAGAACGAGTATTATTTTGAATCCATCAGTATTTCTATCCGCTAATATATCACCACTGAGTACGAGTTGCGTATCTCATCAGTTCCATTTGAGTGACCTCTTTTTCAGCTCATCCCAAAATCATCTCTTCTCAATAAGATTCAGATATCTAAGGTGTCTTTCTAAATTATCAAACTTCCCATCAAGATCACCAATGAGTCAGAGTGTGGTACCTGGCAAAGTGAGTTTTTCAGGATGATTATAAATGATTTCCATGTATTAACATTATACCATATTCACTCATTTTTGCAAAATAAATCCCATCTGAAATTTCAGATGGGAAGCACCATTTTATTTATGGACTAGATTAACGAATAATTGTTCCAGATGACATGCCCTGATTCATCATTATACCTGTATTGGTTGTACCCGTAGCGCTAAATCCCCATACAATTTGCCATTGTTTCATCTGCTCAATTTCACGGGATTGACTAGCGATAATATCGGTTGCAAGTTTGATGAGCTCAGGATGTGTAGAGCCACTCATATATCGAGCCATATCTACTGCTGCCTGATGGTGAGGAATCATCCCTTCTAGGAATGCTCGATCGAGTGCTTCTCCAGTTTTTCCTGCAAGCATCATTGCCATATTTGGCATATTCCGGGAGTTCATAGAGGGTGAATCTGACATGCTCATTATGGGAGTATTTTTCTGAATTGTATTAATTTTTTGTACAGTATTGTTATGCATCATATCACCACGATAGTTATGATTGCGATAGGAATTGTCATCGAAATCGGCATATTGCATTATTCTTCCATGATGGGCACCGAGTCCGAATGCTCCGACTATTAGTAAAAGAACGATAGCAATACGGATCGCTGACCAGAATCCAAACTGTCCATCTTTGTAATATGCATTCATTATAGGATTACTGCTAGGAGCAGTATGAGAAGTTTCGGGAGTATTGAGAAGAGTATTTTTCATATACGAAGTGAGAAAAGAGAATAAAAATTGAAAATTTTAACAGAAACAGTATATGTATTTAGTCTAGGACTACAAATTCAAATATTTTAAAGTAAGTAGGCGAGTGACTATGATTAGTTATAGTTCACTACGAAACGGTACATTCACATCCCGCAAACTCCATTGAGTGTCTCACCTGATTGGGGTGTACCGAGGTCGATCTTTGTTTCTCAAGTTGCAGGGAGATACGCTTGATATTTTACCGATCGGATCGTGAGTGATGACGAGCAATCATAAGTACTATTAGTTTTTGCAATGAGCATGGTGGGTATTCCAGATTTTGCTACACTTGTTTCGGGAGAATATCCATGCTTTACATCGAGATTGATATATTGTATTCCATCTTTTACTGTTACATTGGGTGAGATGTTAAGAGGTGTACTTTGTGTTTGTATTGGAATATTTGCAACTGAGGTTGAGGGTGTAGATTTACCTTTGAGAATATAGACAATTCAGATAAGGAGAGCGAGTGATATGATAATAGAGAGAGATTTTTTCATAGAATAATATAGTAAATTACAGATTAGATATTGAATAGAGGATCCATAATTCCGAGTCCTGCGAGTCCAGCCAAAAGAGCAAAAACTCCGAGTCCAATTACTACGACTCCTGCGGAAGCAAAGAAAAGTGGTGCGTGTTTTGATTTTGAAAAAGAAACTGAACTAAAAGAAAGGAGGGCAAGTACCGGTAATGTTCCGAGGGCAAATGTGAGCATAATGAGAGATCCAGAGATAAATGATCCACTCGCGAGAGCTGCCACCTGCATCGACTGTGTAAATCCACATGGCAGAAAAAATGTTCCGACTCAGATAAGAATCGGAGCCGTTACGGTCCCTTCTGCCTTAGAAAAGAGAGAAAATATTCCTGTTGGTAGGGTGAATGTATTTTTCCTGATTATTCCAGTGAGACTGAGTCCCAGGACAATCATGATAAGTGAACTGGCGATTCCGAGGATAGCCGAAAAAGTGAAACTGACTCACAGACTCTTTCCGAGGAGTCCCAATATTCCGCCGAGAAGCGAGAATCCGATAACTCGTCCACTATGAAAGAGTATAATAGATTGTTTACTCTTTTTGGCATCTTCCTGAGTGGCTTTTGCTGATAGTGAGAGTACTAGTCCTCCCACTACCGCAAGACAACTCGAAACTGAGGCTATGAGTCAGATGAGAAAACTGGTCATAGGAGTTATAGTCGCACCGATTCCAAAATTCAGAACTCCTGATTTCTGAAGGACAAAAAATCCAAGAAGGAGTACCAGTCATATAGGTAACGCAGTCCACAGAATATCCATATTTATTTTTTTATTCTTTCTTTTTTCTGAGAGTGTGTATCAGAATGGAATCAACTTTGCATTAAGGTATTTGGTGAGCTTGGTAATATTGGTATCATCTGATTCAAATGTAACAATTTCTGTATCGAGATTAGCTTTTGGATGAAGGATCTGGGATTCTTGAGATAGGGTTCTCTCCACCATGAGTGTACACGATGGGCAGTGCATTCCTGATATGTAGAGGGACTGTTTCGACATGAGAAATAGAGGTTATAGAATAGGGGAAAGTGTATATCCAAAAGATATAAGTTCAGTATTGAGAGTCGTGAGAAGTTCATCTTGATTTGCAATATTACTCTCGAATGAGAGTATTTTCTTTTTGAGATTTACCTGAGAATTATGGATTGATTTTTGTTCACTGAGTATATCTTCTACGAGCATCTTGCAGCTATTGCAATGAGTACCTGATATGTTGAATGTATAGTTTTGCATAGAGTTATAGTGTTAATATTATAGTTTTTTTGCCTTAAGCCTGAGTGAATTCGATACTACTGATACACTCGAAAATGCCATAGCGAGTCCAGCAAATACTGGTGAGAGTGTCCATCCAAAAAATGGATAGAATAATCATGCCGCAAGAGGAATTCCGATAAGATTGTAAAAAAATGCCCAAAAAAGATTTTGTTTGATGCCTCTCATCGTCATACGGGAGAGTTTTATGGCTTTCACGAGCTTGGACATATCTCCTCCAAGGAGAGTGATACCCGCCGATTCGATTGCTACATCTGTCCCTGTCCCCATGGCTATTCCGACATCTGCTTGAGCGAGAGCTGGAGCATCATTGACTCAGTCACCTGTCATAGCGACGATTTTTCATTCTGATTGTAGTTTTCGTATTATATTGAGCTTGTCTTGTGGCATTACTTCTGCCACTACTTCATCGATCCCTACCTGATCTGCAATAAAACGACCCGTGTTTTTGTTATCTCCTGTGAGCATGATCGTTTTGATTCCGAGTTTATGGAGTGCTTTTATAGCATCGGCTGATTCAGGTTTTATGCTATCAGCTACAAAAAATATTCCAAGAAGCTTTTGTCTGGTTGCGAGTATCACGGGAGTTTTTCCTTGTTTCGTTTCTGTGTCGATTGCTTCTTTATCGAATGCAATAGAAATGTCATCCATGAGCTTGCTATTTCCTGCGAAATATTCAATTCCCGATATGATCCCTGTGACACCTTTACCTTTTATTATCTGGAATAATTCTACCGATTGTGGACCGAGTGACTGTTCGCGGGATGCTATGAGGATTGCATGAGCGATTGGATGTTCTGATTTGCTCTCTAGTGAGGCTACAAGCGATAGTATATCTGCATCACTCATATCCGAATAATTCACTATATTCCCGAGTTCTGGCTTACCCTTCGTGATCGTTCCTGTCTTATCCATGACGACGATATCTACATTATGGAGTTTCTCGAGTGTAGATGCGTCTTTAATGAGGATTCATTCACTCGCTCACTTCCCGACTCCGACGATGATAGCGGTCGGAGTAGCGAGTCAGAGAGCACATGGACAAGCGATCACGAGGATCCCAACGAATGATGTAAGTCAGAGTGAGAGAGCCTGAGAAAATCCGAGGTAGCGTGTTCCGACAATGAGCCATATGGCAAGTGCTAAAAATGAAAGTATGAGTACGATAGGTACGAATATGGCAGAGATTTTATCTGCAAGTGCCTGAATCGGTGCCTTGCTTCCCTGAGCTTCTCCGACCATCCTGATAATCCCTGCAAGGAGAGTTTCGGATCCGACCTTCGTAGTACGAAAAGTGAATGATCCTGTCGTATTCATCGTTCCTGCGACGACCTTTGACCCGATTGTTTTTTCAGCAGGAATCGGCTCACCTGTGATCATAGATTCGTCGATATACGATGATCCTTCGGTGATTTCTCCATCGACGGGGATTTTACTCCCTGGCTTCACGATGACGAGATCTCCGAGTACGACTTGATCTATAGAGATTTCTTGTTCGATTCCACCACGGATCACGAGTGCTGTTTTTGCTCAGAGTGAGAGTAGTTTCTCTATTGCATCTCCCGTTTTCAGTTTTGATCTGGCTTCGAGGTATTTCCCGAGAGTGATGAAGGTGATAACTACGATAGTCACATCATAGTAGTTATGGTCCACATTGATATATGGGGCGAGAGTTTGCTCAAATGCTGTCACGATAAAACTATAAATAAAAGCGACAGAAGTGCCTATACCAATGAGGGTGTCCATATTTGCTTGACCATACCGAAGAAACCGAAATACACCGAGAAGATACGGTTTTCATACTACAAAGAGTATATAAGTCGCAAAAATCGGGAGAAGATGATGAAAAAATTCTTTCCAAATATAAGGCATAGGGACAGCATAGGAAAACTGATTGAGTATATCCCACCCCATCACAAATATAGAGAAAATCGCGAGCGGAACTGCTGTCATAATATGCGTTCGCATACCCTCGAGCTCTGCGAGTTTTTCTTTTTTTGATTGTTCGAGTCCTGTATGTGATCGATGATCACCACTATTCATATTCATTGATCATGCTGTTGGTATGACAAATGAATATCCAAGTGGTTCAATCTTCTTCGAAAGATCTTCTGAATTTACTTTTGACTCATCAAAAGTGATTTTTGCAGATTCGCTTCAATAGTTGACTGATACTGCTTCGACTCAGTCCATTTTTCGGAGCGTCCGTTCGATGATACTAGCACACGAGGCACAGTGCATGCCTTTGAGTGCATATGTTTGAGATTGGTTCATATGGTTTATTAGAAAAGATATATTAAAAAAAACCACTTCTATAAATAGACATAGAAAATATGCATATTTTTTTAGAAATGGATACAAATTGCCCTAATTGAGTTTTTTGAGACAATAACCTATGAGTGAACAATATTCCGAAGGATCTGGAGGAGCATTTTGACGATAGATGATGCTGACATTTTTTTTTCCTTTTGAAATAAATTCTTCACGTAAAACTGTAGTCGCTATGTGAGCAGCTCCAGAAGCTACATCTTTGGTTGCATTCGTGAGACTAGTATCTCGTGCAAGGTTGCTATTATGAGTCGCATCAGAACAACAGTTGTGGTATCGATTTTGTAGAGATTCATAATAAAGAGTAGTCATATTCGCGCTCACCATTTCCGATACTTCCATAGTCTCTCTACCTTTCATCATCTCTGCCATATTTCCCGAAAAGACCATTCCACAATTGGGCAGGATCATTAGGAAGATGAGGATGGAAGAAAAAATAGATTTCATAAAGATGTAAATACACCTGATTATACTCACCATCGAAAATAAAGCAAAAAATCCCTATTTGATAGGTATTTTTGAAGGCAATACTATGTACTAGAGAAAAGAAACATTTTTAATATATTGTATCTCAAAATCTGTACATTCCAATTCTGAAGACTTAATCAGTCGTCTCTCCAGATTTTATATTTTTGAGGTCGATATCTGTATTTAACGTTGAGTGGATATATGCTCATTATTTAGCATAATAGACCTTACTGGTAATTAAAGAATCATTTGTATTATTATCCAATAAGAGTAAAATTTCCTCTATCGTATAGTACAGGTTTTAATTTTTCACTTAGTTTCTATGAAAAAATATATTTGTCAGAGTTTGTCTAAATCCTATTATTGCATGAATAGTCCCGTGTCATTGTGTAGCAGAAAGTAATATCAGTTCCACTATCTCGTAAGAGGTAGTGAGTGTTATATTTTTTAAACTTTATATGTATGAATCTCACGAAAATAATGTATGTTATTACAGTCCTTATAGGTTTTCTTGGAATCGGTGTGTTGGTATCAGCAGGTATTGCAGGTCAAAATAGTTTAGTATTTGGATTTAGTCGCGAACATCTCCTTTTTTGTTCAATCATTGTTTTCCTTATAGCTATATATCTACAAATTGCTACGATTCATCATATAATGTTGGAAAAAGAAGATAAAATTATTTAATTTGTTCTATGAAAATACGACCTTACTCTGTCACGATCCTTGTAATATATAGCCTGATATTGATCAGTATAGGTTTGTACTTTATTCTCATACGTCCTCCTTTCTTATCTGAAGATGCTCGTTTCACAGGTGCCACACTCAATGAAATCATAGCTGTAGCTCCTAATTTCTCACATTGGCTCGATAAGGTCTTCACGGTATTAGGGGGCTTTATTATCTCTACAGGTATTCTCACTCTTTATCTTGCTATTACATCATTTCGTAAACGTGCCACTGGATCAGCATTTATCGTGGCTCTTTCCGGGTTCACTTCAATTATTTTAATGACTGTGATTAACTTTCTCATCGAATCTGACTTCAAATGGCAACTCATTGCATTAACAAGTCTTTTAGGGTTATCCATATTTCTATACTCGCTAGGTTGATAAATAACAAATATTAGAAAATCTTTAATTTCTAATCTATGGTAATATGCATCACATCAAAAAATTTTCAAAATATCCGACTCGAAAGAAGATAGCAATCGTAGTTGCTCTTATCTATAAATTCGTTTTATTCGGTTTAGTTTTTGCTGGTCTCGCATTTTCTTTGAAAAACTATCTATCGTCTGGCATTTTGATGATTTTGGTTCATGTAATCCTATTGGGATGTATATTCATATTCTTCATCATCCATAAACACAAAAACAAGGACCACGAAGATAATTGTAAATGTGAATAAAAGTATTATTACCATAATGTACTTAGTCATCTATACTATACAATAATGAAAAAGGAGTTCCTCAAAGGAACTCCTTTTTAAGTGAATTTTAAAAAACTTTAGTGATCATTTAACATTTTTTTAAATGTAGCAATTTCTTCGTTCTGAGTTATGATAATATTTTTTGCGAGAGTAATGATCTCAGGACGCTGAGATACATCGAGGACTTCTTCTGCCATATGGACAGCTCATTCATGGTGCTTGACCATACTTTCCATAAATGCATCATCGAGATCGTGGGATGAGAGCTTGTTGAGATCATCCATCATAGACATATATTCCTTCTTCATAGTACTATTTGGGTACCAATTCTTGAACCATCCTTTGAGAGTGACAACCTCTTTTGACTGATCATCGACGATTACTTGAGCAATTTTTTTCAGTTCTATATTTTCTGATTTTGCTATAATAATTTTGGCATTATCTATAGCTTCCTGATGATGAGGGATCATATTGACTATGAATTCTTCTTCAGAAGTAGCACCCATATGAGCTTCTGTGGTAGTTGTAGAAGTACTGTGAGTCATAGTAGAAGAAGTGGCAGTTGTTGATTCTTTTTTTGGAGCAGTTTGAGAAGGTTTTGGTGTGGTTATTGCAGGAGTATTTTTTGTTGTAGTACTTGTACAACTTGCGAGAGTGAGAGATGAGAGGACAATGAGTCCTGTAAGAGTAAGTGATTTCATAGTATAAGTAAAATAAGATAGAGATTAGAAACTAAAAGAAGAAAAAGTATTATGGATCCATATTAAAAAATAAGTTATAAAATTATTCGATTCGGTAAGCATTTTTATTTTCTTTTTGAGCAAATCCCTCACGGTAATATCTATAGAAAATACCAGGACGGAGCATGAGTTCAATCGCTGTAGAAACAAAAAGTCACCAGAATATTACGGTTGCAATTGGTGAGAGCATTTCTTTGCCTGCATCTCATGCACCAAGTACAAGTGGAAGGAGTCCGAGAATAGCGGAGAGTGCTGTCATGGATACTGGTACGATACGCTCAAGAGATCCCTTGAGGATCGTATTTTTATCGAATGGGAGACCCTCTTCGAGACAGAGGTACTTGTAATGATCGATGAGCATAATTCCATTTCTCGAGACGATTCCCATAAGGGCGATGAATCAGACGAGATGAGCTGTGGACATCACGCCACCTGTGAGCCATACTCCGACCATACCTCAGAACCATCCTGTGATGATCCCGAGAAATATCTGGAGTACCAGTACCATACTTCCAAAGTGCCAATACAGCACTCCAAAAAGAGTGATAAGTACGCCGATGGATATGATAGTGAGAAGTCGGGATGATTCTTTTTGAGCGGCATAGAGTCCCTCATAAGATACTCGATATTCCTTAGGAATTACTATAGTAGCAACTTTGGACTTGATATCATCGACGACCGATACAATAGATCGATTCTCTGTATATCCAGAGATCACAATACGACGTTCTGAGTTTTCATGATTGATGATATTTCGGGCTTTCGAGAGAGATACATTTGCTACACTACCGATAAATATACTTCTCTCGGGTGAGAGAGAAAGTGGTATACTTCTGATTGCTTCTACTCCATTCGTCCAATTTCCTGGGAACTTGAGAATTACAGGATAGGAGTTCTGTCCGTCGATGACTCGTGCGACTTCCTTGCCTCAGATTCCGACATCGAGAATGGATTTCACCTCAGTATAGCTGATATTCTGAGATATGAGTGTTGAAGTGTTGGGACTGATATCGATACTCGGGACTTTGGTTTGAGGCTCGAGACTCACATTGAGCGTTCCCTCGACAGTATTCGTCACTCCGAGTATCTCTTTTCCGATGCGTTCGAGCTCATCGAGATCAGGACCGAAAATCTTGATAACGAGTGGGGCACGGATTCCTGAGATGATCTCTTCGACTCGGTGGGTGATCGGCTGTCCAATTCCGATGACGGCAACTTTCTTGTATTCGGTAATGATTGTATTGATTTCTTTGTATATTCGGTCCTTATCTGCGGTCGTGACTTCTGGGAGAAGGGCAACTTCTATTTCGGCGTTATTCGATCATTGGGCATGAGCATCAGCATCAGCTCGTCCTAGTATTGCTCCAGCTCGCCTGATTCACTCGATTTTCATGAGGCGTTCACTGAATTCCTTTGCTATACTGATCGTATAATCAAGGGAGCTTCATGGTTTTGTGGTGATCGAGATTGTATAGCTCGATTCATTGAATGGCGGGAGTCACTCTTGTCCTGCCATGATATACCCAAAAATGGTAAATGGGATCGAAATGAGAGCAATAAAGAGAGCAAGTTTGGGATTTTGTAGACTCCAGAGGATCGGTTTTTTTGCGAGAGTTTTGAGTTTATGAATGAACCAAGTATCCTCTTCTATATGTCAGTGACGTTTCTCTATCCACGATGGGAGGAGATAGCTACAGATCACAGGGACGAGTGTCACTGCTGTCACAAGTGACGCCATCATCGAGATCATATATGCCATACCAATCGGAGCCAGGATTTTGCCGTCGATCCCTGGAAGGAGGAGAAATGGGATAAAGACTATGAGTTGGAGGACGGTAGCATAGACGACACTTCCTCTCACTTCTTTTGAGGCTTCATAGATCACTTTGAGTGGATGAATATGTTGTTCTTTCGGGAGGAGAGCATTGAGTCTGAGTCGCCTAAAAATATTCTCCATATCGACTATCGCATCATCGACGAGTTCTCATATAGCGATCGTGAGACCACCGAGAACCATGATATTAATTCCTATACCAAGAATATAAAAAACTATTCCTGTCATTATCAGTGTCACAGGAAGTGATATCATAGTGATAAATGCAGTACGAGCATTCATCAAGAAGAGTACTACGATGATAGCGACGATGATAGCCGCATCTCGGAGGGCATCTTCGACATTGGTGAGTCACTTCTCGATAAACCATGTCTGACGAAATATATCATCATGAAGCATGATTCATTTTGGAAGGTCTTTCTGGATCTCGGCGAGTTTTTCGACGATTTTTGCAGAGAGATCCACTGTATTGACATTCGGGATTTTCGATATACGGATGATAACTCCAGGAGTCCCGTCGATGAGAGCATCTCATCTTCTCTGACTATTGAGCCCGACACCGACTGTCGCTACATCTCTGAGAACTCCTCCATCAGGGAGTGATGTTGATCCGATTTTCTCTATAGTATTACTCACAGGTTTGAGATTGATCGGGAACTCAGAGGTCGCTGTGAGAGCAATCCCTGCTCATCCAGGATTGGTGATCTGAGAAAGTGACGACTCAAGACTTGCCATCGTAATATGTCTCGTCGTGAGCTTGGCAGGATCTACGGATATCGTGTACTGTGGATATGAACCTCCCATGATGAGGAGATTCGAGATTCCAGGAACGGTCGAGAGAGACTGACGAAGAGTCGTCTCTGCATAGACTCTGAGATCTGACTGAGATATACTCGTCCCGCTCCCCGTGAGACCTATCCACATCACTTCACCCATGAGAGCGGCTTCTGGAGCTACCGTCACATCAGCTCAGGCAGGGAGTTCGAGAGAAGCGATTTTTTCGTAGACTTTTTGACGATTGATATTGGTATTACTTCACCAATCAAATTCAACATTGATAACTGAAAGTCATTGAGCGGAGCTCGATCTCACAGCATCGACATTTGCTATAGTTCGCAGTGTTCGTTCGAGAGGGAGAGTGACGAGTTTCTCGACATCCTCTGATCAGAGTCATTCAATCCCGACAAATACAGTGATACGGGGGCGGTTAAGATCTGGGAGGACATCTATAGGAAGTTTAGTGAGGCTATAGAGACCGCCTATTGTCACGATGACATAGATCACTATGACAAGAAGGCGTTTATTGAGAGCCCATTTTATGAGTGCATTGAGCATAGGTATTATGGGTTAGAGGATATGAGTTTTGTCACGTCCATACCGTCTTTCCATTCTGATCTTCATGCATCATTGATGATCATATCTCCTGACCTGAGTCATTCAGTTGCGATGATCTTGTCTCCAATAATTTCTCGGCTGATTTTCCACTTTTTGAGAGTTGTACCACCGATCACTTTGTAAACGAAGAACCCCCTATTTTCTGAGATGATAGAGGTTTTCGGTATTTCTATAAATCCGATTCCAGAGAGTCATGTCTTGATGACTCGAACTTGTGTCCCGATCGGATAATGAGAATTATCGAATGTAGCTTCTACAGAGATCGTCTGAGTATCTTTGTTGACCGAAGATGAGAATCTTGCTATTTTTCCGATGAACTTCTCAGATTCGAGACCAGGGAGACTCATCTGAATAGATTGGTTGACCGCAATACTGGCATAATCAGAAACTGGTACTTCGAATCTCACGAAAATATTCTCTCCTGACTTCACTCCTGCTATATCAAATAGGGGAGTAGTAACGTCAATACTTTGTCCGATCACAACATTTTTTCGAGAAATAACTCCGTCAAATGGAGCAACTGCATAGCTTGTTCGTACAGTATTTTGTATTGCAGAGAGAGCATTTCTCTCAGCATTCAGACGATTTTCTGCTCCAATCTTTGCACTTTCCGCTTCTATTTTTATTTTTTCCAGATCAATCTGTGTGATGGCTTGATCTCATTCAAGAAAAGCTATATCTTTTTTCTTATTCGCTTCTAGAAGACTTTTTTCTGATTTGAGAAGTTTCATCTCTTGTTCGAGTCCGATGAGATCGGCATTTGCCTGAGAATATACCCCCGAAGCCGTCGCACTAGCTGACCTCGTTCCGTTGCTGAGTTCTATGAACTTGGACTGGAGAATGATGATACCAGTATCTCCTGAGAGCAGATTTAAGAGTCTCGTTTTATTTGCACTATAGTTGGAGTTCGCACTAGGTGAGATGATGGCATATATAGTATTTGCATCATTGATCGCATTTTCTAATTTTGGAAGGATAGTCGAAAGATCACTACCAGTTCATTCACTGCTCAGAGGATAGAACTTGATGATGTCCTGCATATTTTTATGGAATTTTTCTGGTATATCAGTAATTCTCTGACGATCTATTATACCAAGACTTCACCAATTAGCATTGTATCCCCAGTATTTATCATAAGAAGTTGTATTGAGTCCGAGACTATTACGATCACTATAATAAAATATATCTAGGAGACTAGCAATAGCTTCATTCGTTTTACCGACGAGATATTTGCGAGCTGTTTCTTGTTTTTGTGTATTCTCAGCGATGGTCGCTGTACTCGCTATTTGACTACTGGAGATGACCACTCATCTTGCTTCGAGCTGAGCTTTTTGGCTCGCAATTTTTGCATCAAGTTGTTTTCATTGAACATCATAGGATATATCAAGCGCCTTCTTTTTTATATCATAGGCTCTAGTGATACTTCCATCTGGACTTGCTATAGTGTTTTGGATATATTCTACTTTTCTTTTTGCACCATTCAGTTCTCATTCTGAGATAGCGATATTTGCCCTTTGCGTTGCTATGAGAGATATGATCTCAGGAGTATTGCTTGGTGAGTTGATGACTGCGACTTTTTGTCATTTTCTCACTTTTTCTCCGAGAGAGACGAGCATCTCAGAGACGATACCTCCACGAGAGGAGAATATCGATCCATATTCATCGGAGAGTATGGTACCTGGATAGGTCGGAATCGAGAGAGTTGCGATATCTGAAGATGCAAGTGTCGTAAATATAGCACCTGAAATAGTTGCAATCGAGGTTTCTCAGAGCTGAGAAGCGGCTTCATCGCCGTGTCCACCATGTGCCATTACCAGATAGCTTCCGATGAGGGATACAAGTATACCCGAGATAGTAAAATATAAAAAATTTCGTTTGATTGTCATAAAAATTGTGATAAAGAAGTACAAAAAAATCCGTATACCAAAAAGGTATACAGAAAAATTTGTACTTTTTAAATCAACACTTCTATAACATTTTTTCTCTCACTAGCGTATGCCGTCTCACTGTCGTAGAGTTGTCGGTTATATATGCCAATTCCTTCTCGATAGAAGTAGGCATCATTTTTTTCTTGTACCATAAAAAATGGAACAGGGATGATCGAGAATAGATTTAGTTGAGTAATATCATGAAAAGAATCTTTATGAACATATATATCGACTCATCCCAGATTTCCTTCTTTACAATGATCATCTTGTTCAGTATCACCCTTAGTACTCACAGAGGGTATATCAGTATGTATGTGCGTATAGCCATCTTCTATATTTGCTCTAATAGTTTCTCCAGATGCATATGTATGATGTGGAAAACACGCAACAAATGACCCTCCTATATAGGTAACGAAGAGGATAAGTGATACGAAAAGATGCTTGAGTCAAGAAAATTTCATTTTAGAAAAATAGGTATTATATTAATTTTTATTTTTAATGCAAAAGTGTTGGATATAGACTAGCAATTACAATCTTCATCACTACACTTCTCATACTCTGTCTCCAGAGTTATGTGTTGGATATTTTTATGTTCGAGTTGGTGGCGTATGCTCTCTTTTATTGTTTTCTCATTTATTCATGGTTCGATGAGCACATGAGCTGTCAGTGCATTTTCTGTAGTGGAAAGAGACCAGATATGGACATGGTAAATATCTTTGATGCCAACTATTTCTAGGAGTTCTTTTTTCAGTTTTTCTATGTCTATCTCAGAAGGTACACCATCGAAGTTCATACGAATACTCTTTTTGAGGAGATTCACGACACTGAGTATCATAACGATAGAAACCACAATAGAAATAATAGGATCTATAGTAGTATATCCTGTAAAATATATAATAGCTCCGCCTATAACAACTCAAAAAGATACGAGAGCATCACCCATGAGGTGGAGATAGGCTGATCTGATATTGATGTCTTCCTCTCCGCCTCGCATCAGTAACCAGCCAGAAAAACCATTTACAAATATTCCTATAGTTGCCACTATCATCATAGTGCTTCCGACTGTTTCCATAGGATGCATCATACGCTCGAAGGCTGAGAATATCAGATAGAGTGCCGTGATAATCAGGAGTACAGAGTTGATAAGGGCTGCAAATATCCCAGCTCGCTTGTATCCATAGGTAAAAGTATCCGAATTCTTCTTTCGAGAGAGCCAGAGAGCTATACCAGAAAGGATGAGGTTGAGGATATCCATAGTATTATGCCCTGCATCAGAGAGGAGAGCAAGTGAATGGACACGAATCCCAAAAAATACCTCAATAATAACAAAAACTATGTTAATGACTATGGCGATATAAAAAGCTGTAGAAATATCTATAGTTTCGTGAAAATGTCCATCCTTGGTGTGAGAGTCCTGAGTATGAGAATGGGAAGAAGACATGAGTAAAAAATAGAGAGATTATAAAAGATTGATTCCAAATTTTCGCAAAATGACTGCAAAAACAAAGAAAATAACTATAGTGAGAATTGCAGAAATGAGGAGAGCGAGCCAGAATCCGTATTTTTCCAAAAGAAAAGGAAAAATCAGGAACATTGGAAGTGTTGGGAGAACATACCAGAAAGTATAGTATGCATGATTCGATATTTTGCTCATTGGAGTTTTCTCTACATACATCCAGATCATTGTCAGTATGGTTATGAGAGGAAGTGATGCAATGAGTGATCCAAGGCGATCATATCGCTTGGCAACTTCAGAGATGATAACAATCATCCCTGCCGTGATGAGATATTTGAATATGAGATAGTACATAGAGTAGAGTTATTTGTGAGTAGTGATACCTCAGACTATCAGGAGTTTTCGATGAAGTTCTCTTTTTCCTTCGTAATTGTTCCCATTGCTTTCTTGATATTGAGTTGGATTTTATCCTTCGAATAGATCATTATAAAAAATAATATTGAAAAACCCTATGGTTTGAGTACATTCAATTTACTTTTTAGTAAAAGTACCTCTCGCATCCGCGGGATTTTATGTGCAATTTAGTTGCAACATGTTCCATCACCGCAAGAGCAAGTCTTGCAAGTACATGGATTGCATGTGCATTGTGCAGTTTTCATATGGGTGAATTATAGAATATACCTAACCATAGGGTATGGTCATATATAGATATTTCTTAGAGAAGCAAAAAGAAATTTCTTACTTATGATTTTCCACTTCGATAGTTGTATGAGCGAGTTCATGGACCACTACGAGTCTATGTTGGTAATCATGTGTTGTATAGAGGCTCTTTGCATCGATACAGAGCATACAAGCGAACTTATCTTGTCCAACTTTCCAGATATGGAGGTCCCTGATTTCGCTTTTTCCATCTCACTCTATCTCTGTCTTGATCTCTTGCATAATAGCATCGTCTGCAGTTCTATCTATGAGAATAGTAGAAGTATCTCGAAGGAGAAAATAAGTCCAACGGAAGATAAGGATTGATCCGAGAATGCCCATCACTGGATCGAGCCAATTCAGGCCGTAATATTTTGCTCAAAGAAGTGCAACAATAGCAAAGACTGAGGTTAGGGCATCAGCAATAACATGTACATACGCAGATTGGAGATTGAGGTCTTTCCGTCAGTTATGATTATGATGTGTATCATGATCTTCGTGTTCATTATTTCATCCATGATCATGCCCATGTCCACTATGTGTATGATTTCCCTCATGTCCGAGAATCATAGCACAGACAATATTGATGATAAGTCCTAGAGTAGCAATGATAAGTGCAATATCATAATTTATACTGAGAGGAAAATAGAGTCTTTCTATAGAAAATCCAGCAACTAAGAGTCCCATAATACCAAGCAAAATAGCACTGGTATAGGCTCAGAGCATTTCTATCTTCCATGTACCAAGGCCAAACTTGGTATCCTGGGAATGTTTACGAGCAAATACATAAGCAAGTAGAGATATTCCAAGTGCGAGGGCATGTGTTCCCATGTGCCAACCATCAGCAAAGAGTGCCATAGAGTTCGCTATCCATCCGACGACAATCTCTACGACCATTGTTAGGGCTGTAATAACAAGAACTATTAGGGTACTTTTTTCTGCGGTTGCCTTTGTGGGATTGAAGTCGTGGGAGTGAGCTGAGTATGAGCGGGTATCGTTCATAAAAAGAAAATTAAAAAAATAATTATTTGCGAGTGGTCATATCCCAAGCTCGCATGATTTCGTCAATAAAGTCAGCCTTGGATACTTTCCCTGTTCCACTAAAGGCTTCCATTCCACAAGAATTCAGGTGATCTCGTATTAGTTCCCGATTGGCAGAACGAAGTAGTCACATGGTCGCATTGATCTGATGAGATATATCTGCACACTGTGAATCTCACTCAGTCATCTGGAGAATTCTATCCAGAGTGCCTCTTGCTTTTTTGAGGGAGAGCAGAATATCTTTTCTATCGTGGTGCATATCTTTGAAAGATTATAAAGTATAGTTACCTAACCATAGGGTATGGTTACTATATGGATATATATATCGATTGCAAATTTTTTTTACTTTTTCTGCTTTCATATCTCATCCGTGAGATATGAAGAATTTACACGATTATCCCTGTTATGAATTCGTGAATTTAAAATTGATTTCATCCCCACTATCCCTATGATTCTATCATTCGATCGCAATCGGAATTTTTTCTTTACTCGCAAGTAACCTATCCTCATATGACTGTCTCACAAATGGGTGCTCGACACAAGCCACAATATACTCTCCTCACATTCTACAAATTCGTCGATATCCCAGAGGCAGAGCTCGACTCTGTAGCTCAAGAGCATCTCGACTATTGCCGTGATATCGGACTCCACGGTCGCGTCTATCTCGGGACGGAGGGTATCAGCTCGACAGTCACGGGTAACCATGGACAATGCTGGGCATACCGAGCATTCCTAGAAAATTCCAAATATTTCAAGGATATCCCAGATATCGATGCAAAAGCAACTCCAGTCGATGGACACCAATTCGCTCGGTTGAGTGTGAAGATCCGAGAGGAAATAGTCACAATGGGAGAAAAAGTGAGCCAGGTAGAAGTAGAGCAATATCACAAAGAAATCAAAATAGAAGAATTCAAAGATATCATAGATAACAAAAATGACGGATATGCGATCCTCGATATGCGAAATGACTATGAGTACAGACTCGGACACTTCAAGTGAGCTATCCCAGCGGGGACGGACAACTTCCGAGAAGTGCCACAACTTCTGGAGAAATACAAGAGAGAGTTCGCCGGAAAAAAAGTCATATTCTACTGTACGGGCGGTATCCGCTGTGAGAAGGCTTCAGTTATCATGAACCGAGCAGGAATGAATGAACTCTACTCACTCCAGTGAGGCGTAGTGAAATATGTGAATGAATTTAATGATGGGAATTGGCTGGGCAATCTCTACACTTTCGATGGACGAGTTTCGACAGAGATCGGAGATGCAAGTACTCACACAACAATAGGGGAGTGTCTATATACGAATGAATCGACGGATAATTGTGAGAATTGTAGATATTCTCCCTGCAATGCCCGGATCATCGCTACACAAAAAGAATATCGAAAACATCTCGGTTTTTGTTCTCAAGAATGCTACGAAAAGGGAAGGATCGATGGATTCGTGAAAGATGTTGATTGGGATAAATTCGACTACAAGTCGACTCGATCTCTTGTTGTAGGGGTCTCCAAAATCCAAGCTCATCTTGATCGTAAGCTTGCGAATATAGAGTGGAGATATACAACGAGTCAAAAAGAAGAAGATATTGTGGAATGCTAGATACATAGCAAAAATGCCCTCGTAAGATAGGCATTTTTTTTGGGAAAGGAATAAGATAATTATCTTTGATAATCCTTCTTTCTCCTATATTTCGATATTGAGAAATAATTATTTATCTTTTTAAAGAGATTATAAGGCCATGTGATGAACTTGATAATAAATTGAAAAAAAGTTTCCTTATCCTTGCAGGTAATTAATAGGTATAGTCCTCCCAGAGTGAGGTATCCACTAACGAAAGACCCCACCTGTTCTATATAGTACATTATCATTTGTCTTCTCCTTTCCCAATCCAGCTCACTCTAGATGGGAGAACTATCATAGACCGTGTGAGCGGTTGGGCGATTGCCCGAAAATTCCCCAGCCAATTGCGACTGGACGAATTTTATATTACTTGCTTTCGATATTATTGTCAAATATTTGCAGAAATATGATACTTATGGCATGATGAATGTAATATACATTTCTATTAACTATCTTGAATAAGCAAATTATAGTACAGTTTCAAAATATAGCAGCATGACTCAATGATGGTGCTAGATATACCACTGAGGGGTCATGGCAATTTTTTGTTTCCCAGTCACCAGAAGAGATATATGATAATTTTCGTACTCATCTAGATCCAATGATTGATCCGATTTTATCACAAGATTCTGATGTGGTGAGTTTTAGTGAAGTTTTTGGTACAAAACAAAGAGATTACATCAAAGATAAAATTGAAAAACTCGGATATACTGTGGATTTTACAGATGCTTTTGAAATGTGGAGCCAGGCAATTGAAGGAGAACATCTTTATAATGTAATAGGGTATAAGCAAGATAGACTTTGAATACCGAAAGTAAAACATCATGAATTCCGAAATAAGAGAAAACTTGAATGAATTGTTTTTGCGATGAATTATCTGTTTCCAGTATTGCCATATAGTCCAAATAGCGGAAATACAGGAAAGTTACTCTGACATATTCGCAATAAAGTAAAGGATATCTTGGCCTGAAATTCATCTACTGGAGAAATAGGTAATAATCCTGAGATACAACAAGCAAAAAAAATCTATAATAGACTTGCAAATGGTATTCTAGATGGAGCTATTTCGACTTTTGAATTTGATGAATTTACTTTTACAACTGGGCATGTACATGAATTCAATACAAATGTTGTGCAAAAAATATGAGAGAGTATCTCGAATAAACCTTATATGCTCCTATGAGATATGAATGTAAAAAAGTGAGAAAAAGTACTTATGCATCCACCATTTGCTACTCCAGATTGGGAAAGTACTCTTGATCCAGAAACACGTACATTTGGTTTTCGTCCATGAGAAGGAATACGACATCGTATTGCGATGGAGTTGTCTCATTTTCAGCCAGATGTACTCATTACTCGATGATTCACGGCTAATAGAGTAACTACAGTGAAATCAAAGAGTGATCATGATGGTATTGCAGCTACGATGGAAATACAAAGTAAAAAGTAAAACGCCCTCATGATGAGGGCGTTTTTAAGGTGGGAAAGGATTTTTACATCATTTTTTGCGGAATCTGCCGAAATCGGCACCTCCAATAATAATGATTAACGGAAGAACAATAGAAATCACTGCACCGAATAAGGAACCTATCATCCAGTTTCCATCATCCATCTGCCCTGCAGTGATACCACCTATAATGGCACCTATCAATGCTCGTAACCATAGATGATCAATTATGAAGTCAATAACTTTCTTCATCGCTTTCTCCTTTCCCAATCCTACTCACCTCAGATGGGAGAACTATCATAAACCGTGTGAGCGGTTGAGCGATTGCCCGAAACTTCCCCAGCCAATTGCGACTGGATAATTATTATTTTATAAACATTTTTATTTTTGTCAATTCTTATATCTCCGATATAAATATGATTTATGCATATATTTATTAAACTTGACTTTCTCATTTTTTCCATATAATTCCTTCATTCACTCCAGTAGATATTCAGTTTCTTACTACTATCTGCTTGAGTTTTTCCGTCAATCTGCCCTCATTTTCTTGTATCTGCCTTCTTGTCATGGAGCAGTTCGAGCGCTAGATATTGCGGAAAGAAGTGTATATACATTTTTAACATCTACTCTACATGGCAAAAACACAAGAAACGAAGGTTTCTTCCGTCGCACCTCAAGTATCGAAACTTGGGGAGATTTATAGTGATCAGGGAAGATATTTTTTCAACGATGATCGTACGATTCTCGAGCTTCCAGGTCTCATCGAAGTACAACTCGATAGTTATGCTGATTTTCTCAAAACAAGACTCGATAAGGCTTTCAACGAAGTATTCCCGATTGAGGACTTCTCAGGTGAGAAGATCGCAGTCTATTACAAGGGATATTCTCTCGAAGAGCCAAAATACTCAGTTTCTGATTGCAAACGCAAAAATCTCAATTATGAAGCTCCTCTGAAGGCCAGGTTTGAGATGCTCAATAAACAATCAGGAGAAATCAAAGAGCAAGATGTGTATCTCGGTGGTATCCCTCTCATGACTGAGATGGGAACATTTATCGTGAATGGTATCGAGCGAGTTATCGTCAATCAGATTATCAGATCGACGGGAATGTTCTTTACACCTGATCAGAAAAATCCAGGACTATTTGCTATGAAAGTGATTCCACAGCGGGGGAGTTGGTTCGAGATCGAAATCGAAAAACGAGGAGTGATCAATGTAAAAATCGATAAAAAACGAAAAATTCCTATTACAGTACTATTAAGAGCTTGGGGATATGAGTCTGATGCTGATATTCTCAATGAGTTCAAGGGAGAAGATGAGTGGATTACTCGTCATATCTCACTCACTCTAGAGAAGGACAAGACAAAAACACGTATGGAAGCTCTCTATACTATCTATAAACTCCTTCGTCCAGGAGATCTCGGTACAAATGAACGAGTAGAACAGCTGTTTCAGACGACTTTTTATGATCCAAAAAAATTCGAGCTCGGACCTGTAGCTCGTATCAAAATCAACCGAAAACTCTCAAAACATTTTGCAGACCATAAGTCAGCTTCTGAGAATGGTGAGACAGAGCAATTTCTTATCCGTGAGGATCTCATGAGCGGACTCAAGTATCTCCTATCACTCTGTGATAGTCGTCCTGGATTCCACACAGATGATATCGATCACCTTGAAAATCGTCGTGTCAGGTCTGTTGGTGAACTCGTCTATGATAAAGTCAAGGTCGGTCTCGCTCGAATGGAAAAAATTGCCAAAGATCGTATGACGATCATCGCAGATCTCGAAGAGGCTGTGCCAGGATCGTTTATCAATTCGCGTCCTATGATCGCGGTTATGAGAGAATTCTTTGGTACCAATCAGCTCTCACAATTCATGGATCAATCGAATCCACTCTCTGAACTTGCCCACAAGCGTCGTGTAACGGCACTCGGAGTATGAGGCCTCACTCGTGAGCGTGCTTCATTTGAGGTACGTGATGTGCATCCTACTCAATATGGACGAATCTGTCCGATTGCGACTCCTGAAGGACCAAATATTGGATTGGTCCTCCATTTTGCATCATATGCTCGTGTTGATAAATACGGATTCATCACTACTCCGTTTCGAGATATTATCCATACGGTCAAGGTCAATGAAAATGATCTCCTCAACCGTATTACACTCGAAGACGTTGTTGACGCCAAGGGCAAGCTGATCGTTCCAGAAAAAACTCTCATCAGTGCCGCTATTGCGAGTGAGATCGTGAAAAATATAAAAACAGAAACTATCGAAGTGAGAGGATTTCTTTCTAATACTTATACGTATTTTGATGCCTATGAAGAACGAGAACTCGTCATTACTGAGGCGAATACTTCTGTAGATGAATTTGGGAATTTTACAGAAACTCGTCTCTCCGCTCGTCGAGCCTCTGAGGCTACCGTAGCGTATGTCCGTGATGTCACTCATATTGATATTTCTCCGAAACAACTCATGAGTGAAACAACAACTTTGATTCCTTTTCTCGAACATGATGATGCAACTCGTGCCGAAATGGGAACAAATATGATGAGACAAGCAGTACCATCAATCCGAGCCGAGGCTCCGATTGTAGGTACTGGTATGGAACGACTCATCGCAGAGGGATCAGGATATGTGGTGAAGGCAACAGATGATGGAGAAGTGATCTGAGTTGATGCAAAACATATAACAGTTCTCTATTCTACAGGAAAGAAAACAACCTATGCACTCCGTACATTTGAGAGATCAAATCATGATATGCTCATCCATCAATGGGCACGAGTACATAGTGGTGATAAGATTGTTCGTGGACAGATCCTTGCAGATGGTCAGGCTATCGATAATGGTGAGCTCGCTGTTGGACGCAATCTCACCGTAGCATATATGCCATGGGAAGGATATAATTATGAAGATGCGATCATCATCTCAGAAAAAGTGATGCAGGATGATTATTTCACTTCCGTCCATATCAATGAATATACCATGGATGTACGCGAAACCAAACTCGGCCCTGAGCAAACAACCAATGATATCCCAAATATCTCAACTACAAAACTCCAAGATATCGATATCGATGGACTCGTTCGAGTTGGTGCCTATGTTCGAGCAGGTGATATCCTCGTCGGTAAGGTAACTCCAAAGGGTGAAGTGGAACTCTCTCCAGAAGAGAGACTTCTCAGAGCCATATTCGGTGACAAGTCAAAAGATGTGAAAGATTCGTCTCTCATACTTCCATCAGGTTCTGGAGGAAAAGTCATCGCTGTTCATACGCTTCGTCGAGAAGATGGAGACAATCTCCCAACCGGAGTGTTCAAACAAGTCAAGGTCTATGTAGCTCAAACTCGCAAGATCGAAGTTGGTGACAAGATGGCAGGTCGTCATGGTAACAAAGGTATTGTCTCTCGTATTGTTCCGGTTGCAGATATGCCATTTATGGAAGATGGAACACCTATCGATATCATACTCAATCCACTCGGTGTCCTCTCTCGTATGAATATCGGACAAGTTCTAGAGACACATCTTGGTGGTGCTGCTCGCAAACTCGGTATCAAGGTCGCTACTCCCATCCTCAATGGTCTTACAACGGATCAGATCAGTGCGCTCATGGTTGAGGCAGGTATACCAGCAGATGGAAAAGTACAACTCTACAATGGAAAAACAGGTGATAAGTTCAAAGAACGAACCATGGTCGGAGTCAAATATATGCTCAAACTCCATCACCTCGTCGAAGACAAGATCCATGCCCGAAGTGTCGGTCCATATTCTATGGTCACACAACAACCACTCGGAGGTAAAGCCCAGAATGGTGGACAACGACTTGGTGAGATGGAAGTATGGGCGCTCGAAGGATATGGTGCAGCAAATATCCTCCAAGAGATGCTCACAGTGAAGTCCGATGATATCAATGGTCGTACACAACTCTACGAGGCAATCGTAAAAGGAAAGCGTATCAAACGACCAAATGTACCAGAGTCATTCAATGTTCTCCTTCGTGAGCTCCAAGCCCTCAATCTCAATATCGATCTCCTCTCAGGAGAAGAAGTTGCAGAATTCGAGCAAGTGATGAAGGATCGATATGAAGAACTCGAGAAACTCGATTGACAATTTGATGTCGAAATCGATCTCCCAGAATCTACAGAGATTCTCAGCGGTGACGATGCACCAATTGTGAATATTCTCGAAGAAAAATATGAATAAATTGAAGATACCTAGCCTCCATCGACTCTTATCTACTTACTAAATTTCTATAATTTTATGTTTCCAATGACAAAAGATCTTGAAAATTTTCTCAATGACAAGATCACTGATTATTCTCAAATAGGTAAACACGCCGGAAAACGAGATATCACTATGGGAAAGAGTCTCGACAATCTTCGAGCGATTTCCGTAGGACTCTCGGACAAGGATGATATTCGGGCCCTCTCTTATGGAGAAGTGCTCATCTCTGAAACGATCAACTATCGTACGCAACGTCCAGAACGAGGAGGACTCTTCTGTGAGCAGATATTTGGCCCTCGCAAGAACTACGAGTGTGCCTGCGGCAAATACAAGCGAATTCGCTATAAGGGAGTGATATGTGAGCGATGCGGAGTAGAGGTAACTACTTCTCAGGTACGTCGGCAACGAACTGGACATATCGAGCTCGCAGCTCCAGTTGCACATATCTGGTATCTAAAATCAGTTCCATCACGTATTGGACTCATGCTCGATATCTCCGTCAAAAAACTGGAACAGGTAATATATTTTGCCTCATATATCGTCACGGACGTCTTCGAAGATAAGCGAGAAGAGGCTATTGCTGAACTCGAGAATGCGTACAAAAATCAGAAGATCACTGTACAAAAAGATCTCCAGAATATCATGAACGATCTCACTCTCAAACTCGAAGGAAAGCAAATTTCTAAAAAGGAATTTCATGAACTCGAGATGATGCATATGAGCAAAATAGACGAGCTCGATGCTGAATATAATAAACTCAAGGATCTCCTCAAAGTTATCCGAGAGGCTGAGGTTATCGGGGAGCTCGACTATCGTATTATTTATGAGAAATTTCCTCATGTATTCAAGGGTGGAACAGGTGCTGAATTTCTTAAGCTCTTACTCGAGCGAATCAATCTCAAAGAATTCATCTCTCGTGAGCAAGCAGAGCTCAAGGTATCTCCAAAAAGCAAACATAAAAAAATACTCCAAAAACTCAAGCTCGCATCATCTCTTTTTAAGAGTGGACAACGCCCAGAGAATTTTATTCTCTCGGCTCTCCAGATCCTCCCTCCAGATCTCCGTCCGATGATCCAGCTTGATGGTGGTCGATTTGCATCGTCAGATCTCAATGATCTCTACCGACGTGTCATTAATCGCAATAATCGTCTCCGAAAACTCTCTGAGCTCGGAGCCCCTGATGTTATTCTCAAAAATGAGAAACGAATGCTCCAGGAAGCAGTAGACACACTCCTCAATGGAGACGTCCGCTCAAACCGTCCAGGGTATACTACTGCCAGCAAGAAAAAACTCAAATCTCTCTCTGATGTTCTCAAGGGGAAGCAAGGACGTTTCCGTCAGAATCTCCTCGGTAAGCGTGTCGACTATTCTGGTCGTTCTGTTATTATCGTTGGTCCTGAGTTGAAGATGAATGAGTGTGGTCTCCCAAAGACGATGGCTCTAACACTATTTAAGCCATTTGTCATCGGTCGACTCATTGCTCTCGAGCAGGCATACAATGTCAAACATGCTGAGAAAATAATCGAAGAAAAAACAAAAGAAGTTTGGGATGCGCTCGATACAGTTATCGAAGGCAAATATGTCCTCCTCAATCGTGCCCCAACTCTTCATCGTCTCGGTATCCAGGCATTCCGCCCAGTTCTCATAGGTGGTAAGGCTATACGTCTTCATCCACTCTGTTGTACTGCGTTCAATGCTGACTTCGATGGAGATCAGATGGCGGTGCATCTTCCCCTTACTATCGAGGCTCAATTCGAGGCATCGAACCTGATGGTCACTTCGAAGAATATGCTCAATCCATCTAATGGGGAACCTATAGTTGCTCCTTCGCAGGATATGATCCTTGGGTGTTATTATCTCACCAAGATTGATACAGGAGAATCTCAACTTGCATTTGCCTCTGGTGATGATGCACTCGCAGCATATGAGAATGAGATCATCACTCTCCATACTCCGGTAAAAATCCGAGTGGAAGGACAACTTATCGATACAACGTACGGACGCTTCCTCTTCAATGAGATACTTCCTGAGTCACTCCGGTTTGTGAATGAAACGGTAGGGAAAAACGCAGCCAAAAAAATCCTTGCCAGATCATTTGATCTCCTTGGTGGTGAGGCAACTGCTTATCTTGCAGATGCGATCAAAAATCTTGGTTTCAAGTACGCAACTATCTCAGGTCTTACAGTTTCGGCTTTTGATATGATTATTCCAGAAGAGAAGTATGTGTTCGTCGCTGAGGGTGAAGAGAAAATAAAAGAAATCCAAAAAGCTCATTGGCATGGTCTCGTTACTGATAATGAACGCTATCTCCAGTCACTTCAGGTATGGTCACTAGTGAAATCTCGTATCGAGAAAGAGATGAAAAGAAATTTTGATCCAAAAAATCCTATCTACAATCTCATTGACTCAGGAGCTCGAGGAAATTGGGGAAATGTAACACAACTCTGTGGTATGAAGGGTCTCGTAGTATCACCAACAGGTAAGACTATCGAACTTCCAATCAAGTCGAATCTCAAAGAAGGATTTACTACCCTTGAATATTTTATTGCGACTCACGGATGACGAAAAGGAAAAGCAGATACCGCTCTCAAAACGGCTCAATCAGGATATCTCACTCGTCGTCTCGTAGATGCGGCACAGAATGTTCTCTCGCGTGAATTTGATTGTGGAACTATCCATTTTGAGACATTTGATGCCAAATCTGAGAAATCACTCTTTGGTGATACGTTCGAAAACAAAATATTCGGTAAATTCACAGCTAAAGATGTACTGGCTGCAGATCATACTGTGATCGCACCAGGTGGTACTCTTATTAATAAGGTTGTTCTCAAAGAAATCATTGATTCAGGGGCAACATCTGTATCGGTTCGTTCTATTCTCACTTGTGAAACAGAAGAAGGTGTTTGTCAGAAGTGTTATGGACTTGACCTTGCTACGAGCAACCTTGTAACAATCGGTACTCCAGTCGGTATCATTGCTGCACAATCAATCGGTGAACCAGGGACACAGTTGACGATGAGAACATTCCACTCGGGTGGTGTTGCATCAGCCGGTGTGGATATCACTGCTGGTCTCTCACGTGTAGAAGAACTCTTTGAGGCACGCAATCCCAAGTATCTGGCTGAGATTGCTCCATTTGATGCTCTTATTATTTCGGTTGAGTCAGAAGGAAATATCACTACTGTGACGGTTGAGGCATTCGAACAAAAGACACGAGAGTACTATACACTCGATGAAACTATGAAGCCTACGATTACCAAGGGTGATACAGTAGAGGCTAAGCAGATTATTGCGAAATCCAAAGAATCAAAACAAAAAGTCCAAGCAACTCATGCAGGTCGTGTTATCAAACTCACAGATGATGTCATCACTATCGAAGATTTGGTAGCTGAACGAGTTACATTTGAGGTACCAGCAGGACGCAATATTCTCGTTCGTGAAGGTGATAGTGTCAAAATAGGTTCCAAACTTACTGAAGGACATATCAATCTCCAATCCCTTATGGATACGGCAGGTATGCTCGCAACAGAAATGTATATCGTGAATGATATCAAAGAAATCTACTCTTCTCAGGGACAGACCGTGAATGCGAAACATATCGAGCTCATTGCTCGTCAGATGTTCTCAAAAATTCGTATTACCAATGCTGGTGATTCTACATTCTTTCCTGGTGATATCGTGGATGTGATCCGATTCCGCAAAGAAAATAAAGAAATCGCAAAAGCAGGAGGTATCGAAGCACTCGGTGTTGACCTCCTCCTTGGTCTTACGAAAATATCATTATTTACAGAGAGTTGGCTCTCGGCAGCATCGTTCCAGGAAACAGTCCGTGTTCTCGTCGATGCATCAACCTCTCGAAAAGTAGATCATCTCGATGGTCTTAAAGAAAACGTGATTATCGGTCGCCTCATTCCGACTCTTCAGTATTTTGATAATAATCGTGATGTGGGAGAATACTTCGCACATGAGCGAGATGGAGAATTCGATGATGAGTATTCATCATCTGAGCTCGAAATCACTACTTCTAGTACCAGTATGGTTTAATAAACAAATAAAAGCTTTGTAAAATAAAATACTTTCGATTAGTAAAAATCCCCTCGGTCAGGAGGGGATTTTTTGTGTTTTTTGTATTCATATGCTATGATCTAATATATTCACCTTTTCCTCTATGCGTACCAGTATTTCTCGGACCAATAGTTATTTGCTTTCTTTTTTTCTCGTATTGAATCTGGGGTTCGTTATATATATGACTTCTTATGTAGCAGAGACACAGATTATTATATATCTCCTTGTGATCATAGTTGTGAATTTATGTATGTTCACGCTTCATTTGATTATCAATTCCATGTATTGGGATGAGCATGCTCGGTTATTTCAATATTTTTCTACTTTTATCCGAGATAAAAAAGATCCAGATACAATACCAGAAACCGAAGTTTTCACAGAGAATGCTCAATTTCTTTCTCTTTTTAAACGAACATATGTAGAGAATAAATTGTTAAAGAAGGATTATGATGATTTCAAGAAAGTTTTTGATAAATTTATCCCTGAGGAAATACACTCTAAAATTGGATTTCGTGGCTATGAGCGGATTGTACTGGGTACAGCAGAACTCAAAAAACTCACTATTATGTTTCTAGATATTATGAAATTCACTGCAGTGAGTGAATCGATTGCAGATCCATACAAAGCGCTCCTACTCCTGAATATCTATTTTGACTGAATCGGGGATATTATCTATAGTCATCATGGATATATTGATAAGTTTCTTGGAGATGGTATACTTGCAATTTTTGATGAGGAGCATACGGACGATGCTATCCATGCGGCAATCGAAATTCAAGAATTTATCAAAAAATTCCAGATTTCAACAATCGGGCGATATATCGATATTGGAATTGGCATTAATACAGGGGATGTTATCATGTGAACGATCGGTACCAAAAGACGCATGGACGCAACCGTGGTGGGTGATGTAGTCAATACTGCATCCCGCATCGAATCACTCACAAGAGATAATCCCTATCATATAATCATAACCAAAGAAACGCGAGACTCTCTCATAAATAAGGAACATTTTTCACTCCATGATCTCGGTGAAACAATTCTGCGCTGAAAAAATAATCCAATATCTCTCTATGGAGTGGATACTTTCGAACGCGTGCAACTCGAAGATAGTATCTATGTGGCCTAATATATTTTAAAAATTTATACTCATATGATATGGGTTTTTTTGATTTTTTGGAATATATATCTATACTTTGCGTATGTTTCCATCTCTCCATCCATCTTGGCAATCTCTTTTGGCTGCAGAATTTTCTGCACCATATTGGATAGAATTGATGTCTTTCGTGAATAGAGAATATGCACAGAATATTTGTTTTCCTGAATCCAAAGATATCTTCAAAGCATTTGATGTAACTCCATTTGATAGAGTTAAAGTGGTGATACTAGGACAAGATCCATATCATACTCCTGTGGCAGCTATGGGTCTCTCATTTTCAGTTCCAAACGGTTCTCGGGCACAACCAAGTCTCCGTAATATTTTCAGAGAATTAGAATGAGATCTGGGTGTCAAGCGTACCCAAACTGATCTCACTGATTGGGCAGAACAAGGGGTACTTCTTCTCAATGCAGTATTAACTGTGAGAAATTGAGAGCCAGCATCTCACCAGAATAAATGATGGGAAAATTTTACAAATGCCATAATCACTTCTCTTTCAGAAAAATGATCCGGAATTGTGTTTATTCTTTGGGGAAAATATGCTCTAGAAAAGAAAGATCTCATCGATGTGAACAAGCATCATATTATCACGAATGCCCATCCAAGTCCATTTTCGGCTTATCGTGGATTTTTTGGATCTCGTCCTTTTTCTCGAACGAATGAATATCTAAAAATAGAGGCAAAAAAAGAAATTCTCTGGGCATAGGTTTTTTCCTTGCATTTTATCGACTTTAGACGACAATGATTTTATATTTTATCTTTTACTTTTACTTCTATGCGAAACGAAAATAACCAAATTTTGAGAGCCGTTCTCACAACGATTGTGGCATGTTTAGTTGTATTTGGCTTAGCTTTCTATATATTTGGTGCTCAAGGATTTTGGACCCCAAAAACTCCTATAATAGTCTCAACGAATACCACAAAATCAGGTACTATTATAATACCTATTTCTCTCGATAGTACTGGCTCAGTCGCAACTTGATCCATCAATTGTACTCGTGAATATATGCCTGTTTGTGGAACTGACGGACAGACGTATTTCAATGCTTGTATTGCTAATACTCAGTGAGTTGTCGTCGAAAATGAATGACCATGCTCAGCAGACAATAGTGGTAATATCACAACTCCAACGAATACTAACACTGGAAGTGGGGCTTGCACTATGGAATATGTTCCAGTTTGTGGAATAGATGGTACAACCTATAGTAATACCTGTATGGCTGCTGATATGACCGTTGCTCATCCGGGTGAGTGTGCTCCTACAAATACAGGAATACTCTTCGATTCTGGCTCCTATCATCTCTATTCCAATGTAGGTTTATGATACTCCTTTGCAATGCCAAAATATTCATACTATTCAGGTGCTGGATCCCAAGGCGGAGCATCTCATACCATGGCAATATCCACAACAGCAAGTGGTATAGAGAATTTTGCTACTGCTACTGTCCAGGTATGGTTCTATCGCAAAGAGCCTATTACTCCTCCGTCTGATCAATCAATCAAAACAGAGAATGGCATACTCTATATTAAAAATAATGATACTACAGGAAATACAAAAGTAGGGAAAATTATCGAAACGGTTCTCCAGAGTGCCAAATAATATCTAGTCTCCTATTTCCTGAGATCTCATTGCTGCTTCATACTCAGGCATCCAAGAATTCACCAGATTCCAGAACGGTTTCTGGTGATTTTTCTCTTGGAGATGAGCCAATTCATGGATGATGATCGCATCGAGGAATTGGCTATCTATATACTCTGCGAGTCTATAAGAGAAACAAATTCAGTTCCTCGCACTGCATGATCACCAGCGTCTCTCTGATTTGGTGATTTTTATGCTCGTTATTTTCGGGAGATTTTTTCATATTCAGAGTAGGGTAATACGAGGTATGATATAGGTCATGAGTTTTTTCTTTGCTATCTCTATATCTGCATGAGTCAGTAGAGGTCTTTGGGTCTTATTGATTTTTTTTGTCTGGTGTTTTTGTATCCAGTCTTTTTTTGCTGTGATAAAATCCTCAATAAATCATATTCGCATATGCATCGGAGACCGTGCTATCAGATCTCATGCAGAGTTGATTTGGATAGATAGACCCCGACGGGTTGTACGAATAAGAGTGTAGGGGATCATACGAGAGTATTATATTGTGGTTTAGTATATAGAGGATATGCTTTTCTGGTAATAAAAATCAGAAAAATCTACAAAAAACAGTATTATATGATATAATCACATAGAGTAAATTTGATAATGTAATACATTATCTTTAATGACATTAAATTAAAATTAATTATACTTATTAAGTATCTCTTCATTCCTTGACTCACTTGGAAATAAGGTAACTACACCAAGGTTGGTTGCAGTCACAGCCGGATCTGTCATGATGAAGCTCAGTGGTGCACCTCAAATAAAATCACCGATGGGGAAAAATAGTTTAACTCTATTAAAAGAAGTCACTCCTGAACTTATTAAGATTAGTCCTCTATCTATTGTGAATAAGGATGCCAATATAGTTGAACTACCAAAACAATGAAGTCTATGATACTACGATCAATATCGTAGACTATCATCATAGCATTGTAACATCACTACAATGAGATCGATATAGTGCTATATCGGTAAAGATCAATAGGTGTATCGAAGCTCTGAAAAAAATGGATTCACAATTTGCTATCAATACTATAATAGAACTAAAAAAAAAGAATAGATTTACATCTATCACAATGAACTCCAGAGAAGCTAGATTCTTTTTTAAGATACTACCCTCAGCCTACCGATGTTGTATATGATTTTCTCAAAACATCTCCATATAAGACTGCTCAATCAGCACTCCTCAGAGATCTTCCTCTATTTGAGAAAATAACGCGTAATGTACTAGGTGAGTATATTCCAAAAATCCTAAAGATCCTCTCACAACTTGCAAATATTAATGTAGTTGTAGAGCCAATGCTTGCCCCTACCAAAGATATGAATGTAGTAGTAAATCCTATGCTCATCGCTACTGAAGAGATAAAATAAAATTTCAAAGATCAATGTTGAGAATTACAAGTATACAACAGATATCTTGGTCAACTAGACCAATGAGTGCTCTGCTTGCTCAATCAATACGTACTATTAAATCCTCGTCTGTCTACCCTTATAGAGAAGATACCAAGAATGCAAAAGCCTCCACAAGAAATATCTCCAGAAGTAGATCAATTGCTCCTCAATAATATCATAAGACAGTGAAGGACTACGGCTATAATCAATCCAGCATAGCCGTAGACTATCTCCCTCGTGCTGCAGCCCGTCCTGGTCTCTGCTTGAGTTGAGGGTTGGATCATCCTGCTGGTCATTTACCGAAGCTACTCCCACCACTGAATCCGGTATTACCGAATTTGGATATTTTTTGTACTATTGGTGGGATCTTGCTTGCTCCTGTCTCATCTTCTTCTTCGAGAAGTTCCACTTCCGTATTGGTAGTTGTCATATATTGGTAGTGTTAAGATAAAAGGATTATAGTGAACTGAGATATTTTTGCAAGTATGAGTTCGTGGACTATGCCATGAGATGCTCGATGAGAATACGAGTTCCGATACCGATGAGTATGAGTCCTCAGACCATCTCTGATCTAGACCCGATATAAAATCCCCATCTCTTGCCGAATTCGAGACCGATATATGAGATGATGAATGTCATGACTCCAATAATGAAAGCAGGTAAGTAGATATCTGTAGTGTTCGCTGTGAGTGATACGCCTACAGCGAGAGCATCGATACTCGTTGCAATTCCTAGTGTGACTAGTGATCTGAATAAGAATACATCCTTTGTAATATTTACTTTATCCCCTCAATGCCATCCTGCATAGATCATGTTGCCTCCGATATATGCTAGGAGGATAAATGCAATCCAGTGATCATAACTCATTATCTGCTTTGCAAAAAGAGAAGCGAGCAAAAACCCGATAATAGGCATTATAGCTTGGAAAAATCCAAATGAAAAGGCCATCGATAAGGCTTGTTTGGTTCGGACAGGCTGTTGTGAGATCCCTGTCGCGATAGCAACTGCAAATGCATCTGCTGAGAGAGAGAGTGCAAGGAGGAATATTGTGAGGAGTGACATGTACTATTGATTGTAGATTTTCTATGCTCGTCCTGCTCTTCACTTTGCCTTATAGAGACGAGCTCCGCCCTTGCCATATTTGCTCTTTCATTGTGGCCCGATTTTACTACGGCTGAGGCTCACTATATCCTCGGAGAAGATTGGCTCTTCATCGAGTCCGAGATGTGGTGCAAGTGCTGGGCGATGTGACATATTGAGTAGGATGAGAATATGAGAAGAGTATATCGAAAATGATAAAAAAGTGAAACTAAAGATTATCGTTTAATCTCTAAACAGAAACAGTGTTAATCTAAGTATTGATGAGATTGATAACGAGTCGTACCATCATCTCTTTCTCCTTCGGATGGGTCTGAGCTATAAGGAGAGGGAGTGTAGTGAGACCAGTATCGTTGATTTTTACATCTCCATTCTTCTTGAATCGGTGTTTATTTTTCTCAAGAAACCAGATAAATAAGAAGGCTCCAATTCACTTGTTCCCATCTGTGAAGGGGTGATCCTTGATTATGAAATAGAGGAGATGAGCTGCTTGCTCTTTGATCGTCGTATAGAGATACTGACCATCGTAAGTCGCTACAATAGATGAGAAAATTCCTACAAAGCTCTTATCCTTTTCATTGCCGAATATATCATTGGCTTCCGACTTTTCTAGTAGTTTGTTCTTGAGTTCTACGATAGCATTCTTTGCCTCAGTCTAGTTGATGATATAGGTCACATCTGGATTCCCACTATCTCCGAGACTCCCTGTATCATACCGATTCAAGAGAAGAAAACTCTCCGTATAGTTCGCGATGATATCGAAAAGTCAACGAGCTTCATCTGGATCTATCCGGTTGCCACTATTAGTAAGGAGTTTGATCGTCTTGCCGAGCTCATCGAGACGAGACTGGTTGATCGAGTATCATTGTACGAGATATTCTTTCAGACGAACTGTTGTCAATTGGCGGAATTTGATAGCATTGGCTGAGTTGGTACGATATCCGACGGCGATTATCACATCGAGATTATAGAATTTTACTGGTTTATCAGAATTAGCAATGTGCATTTTTTGCACATTGCTTTTTTCGTCGATCTCACCAGACTTGAAAATATTGTTGATATGTCTCGTTGCTACAGTCCTATCTATATCGAACAACTCAGTAATTTGCTCTTGCCGAGCCAATACGGTATCGGATTTTGGATTCATATGTATTTAGATTTCTCAGTTTTTTCACTGGTAGATGAAGATCTGATTCTTTGTTTTCATAGGTTCTTCTTATGGAGTATGTATACATACATACAATTGGATATAATTGCAAGTTTTTGTATAAGAAAATGAGTGAGAAAAATAGATACTATCTCTGCTCTTTCCCGAGGATCCGTCTCACACTCTCGACAGGAGCTGAGAAACCTCGATATATGAGTATCCATGAGGCAAGAGTCGATGGTATAAGCCTATGGAGCATAGGAAACTGTGGATCGATCATCTGATGAAACTCACAGATCGAGCGGATGAGTGCTATCTTGTCTTGCATCAGTGGTGATAGATATCTATCTATATGCTCAGGATCGAGTGCCCAGATATGATTGCGTGGCTCATCGGCGAGTGCTCGGATCACTTCACAAAATAATGACTCCACATACTGGAGACGAGCTACATAGGTCTCGTGTACATAGTCAAAATATCCAGGCTCCGCATACTCGATCCTATCGACGAGCGGAATATACTCATCATCATTAGCTGCTGTGGGCTTATCCACTGTAGATGGATCCTCTGATCATACAACCCTGAGTATTGTTTTCTGACGATATCAGACTCAGTTGGATAGTTCCTCTACCTTGGTGATATAGTCCAGTATGTCTCCATGAGTCTGAGTGACTACTCTATCCTGATAGAATATCATATCGATGATATAGTCTCGCTCGTTCTCATGTTGGAAGAATCCCTGCAAAAGAAACTGAAGTTCTCGTAGAGAGAGAGTATCCATTTGGATTCCACCAGTATCCCTCTGATTGCCCACATATATCTGAGTCCTCTCAGAAATATGTAGCTCTCGTACAGAACTGGCTATACCGAGTGAGTCGATACCGAATAGCTCTCGGGCCAGATCACTCGCTCCTGTAGACTGGAGATATCCTATGAGTTCTGTTTGCTCTCGCTCTGACATATGTCCTATTCTCGCTCGTATAGTATCGAGAGACTCTCTGGTATCTGCCTCTTGTATCGACTCAGCAATGGATAACATAGGCAAAAAACTATGAAATAAACGCTAATTCCCAAAATAATCCTATCTTTGTGAGAGTGATACGAGGTCAATCGGGAGAGCGAGTTTCCCTGTGAATTCTTTTTGTTCTAGCCCAGCAGTATGACGGATACAGAGCTGATATATCCAAGAGCGGACTCTCTCAGGGAGCTCATTGATACCTATAGTATCCTTGATGATATCTGTGACTCTATCCTTGAGACCATCGAGTCCATTTTCCAGTTCCGCTATCACTACCATATTCACATTGTCTGATCCATATGGTTGTCTGAGAGGAGGTGTAGCGAGCATATGATAGCGAGTTATAGTGTATAAATACTTAGCATATGAGTTGCGAATAAAATGTCAAACAAAATACAAAAAAACTATACGATTCTCTTACTAAGGTGAGGGATGATCGCTATATAGTTGGTGACATCATATACTCTGGTGATGTACCTATCTCAGGAATGCCATTGCCAATATAGGTAGACTGATGTTCTCAGAAATATATCTCAGCTTGCTCACTCGGAGGTCACATATAATATCCGATATTTCTGAGTATCCTCAATACTCGTTGACCAAATGCTGCTGCAGACTGAGGGGTTATACCTACAATGAGGCGATATCAATGTCGATGTGCCATCATCTCAAAAAATCCCTGTATATGCTCACTGATTCATCTATTTCGTTGAGTGTATTCCATCTCTATTGAGTTCGGTGGTATCACAATCGCCCTCATGGATGGATGGATCATATAGTGGAATGAGATTGTTCCATCAGCAGAAGAGAGCTTGTAGATCTGTATATCTTGTGTACTCAGAAAATCTGATAGTTGATGAGCAAATCCCCTATTGATATCAGCCGGCTGGAATGACATCTGTTGACCATCACTCGCCTCTATCTGAAAGTAGTTGGGCTCGAATATGTTATGATAATTGGTAGTTCCTTCGATATGCATATTTGTATTTCTGGTTATCCTATCAGATAATGATCTATTTGTAAATAGATTTTCGGGAAAAATATGAGATTCGACTAGATCTTCTTGCTGAGGTGAGCAATGATAGTATTCGCAAGATCGGTCTCGATTGTGTTGGTATGATAGGTATTATTGCTATATTAGGATTCTGTTAGATTTATAATTGTTCCGAAAAATTTAATTCTAAAAAAGAAATTAATGTATCTGAGGAGATTCATCAAATACAGTCTATACTTCTAAATCTTTCACTATATCAGTTGTTAATTCAAATACAAACAAAAATAACCTCCCATCCTCAATCATTATCCTTAACTCAAGGTGCAGCACTGTAAGAAAGAATATTAGTATCTTCTGTTCTATCCTTATGATAGGAAATCTTCGGTTTTTTTACGGTTGTTATATATGTATTCTTTTCCTAGGTCTCTACTAGAAAATCCTTTCAAATTGGTCGAACTCCAGGAATATATACTTTGGATTTTATATAATGGTGTACATTTAATTCATAAAAATCAGTGACAAAATATCAGTCATCATTAAGAAATTAAATAGTAAATAATTAATAAATTTTTCAATCGTAGAATACGCAGATTCTTCGATTATAGTCACGTATCTTCATAATTTTAGCTATTACAACCCTCCCCCTAACTCTAAATAATCCACTTTCTCGAGCTTGTTCCCGAGCATCCCACCGAGATCTCAATACATCCCACCTGTGTTCTTGATTACTTGTTCGAGGAGTTGTTCACGCTTTTTCCATCTGGACTCGAACGCTCTCCGCTCTTCCGCAACCTGGTCCTGCATCTGACGGAATGCATCGATGATGTTCTCGACCTTATCCTTGAATCTCGCACTGGTGAGATAATTGTAGAGATTCTCCATCTTCTCATCTTTGGATACGAGACTCGTCCGCAAGTGTGACATCGATTCGATTTGCCCACGGAGCATGATGGCGATCGGTAGTGCATATGACCACTCGACGAGCCAGACTCACTTATAGAGTCCGAATTTGTCCACTCATTTGGGCAATACTGCCGTCACAAGTATAGAGATATCGGCATTGACCCTGAGTCTATCTTCTTTGAGTTTTTCTACCCAGCTATCTGACCACGCTTTGGTGTTCTTGGATTCCCAAGCGATGATACCAACGGATTGTCCATATTCATTCCTGACTTCTTGTATGATATCTGCTCCCTTGATACCTTTCTCTACATCAGAGATGACATCGATCGGAAAACTGGACTCTAGCAGAGCTCTGAGAGCATCTTCCTGTATCTCACCTTGTATCTGCATCGATCATTGATTCGCCTTTCGATTCGCATCTTCGACAGCCCTTTGAGTCATTTCCAATTGTTTCTGCATCTCAGCCATACGCTTCTCATACTCGAATCGCATTTTGTCTGTCTCATAGGATTGCTGTTTTTCTATTTGTATTTTGATATCTATTTCCATGAGTTTCTTCGCCTCGATAATTGCTCGTTCTTTTTCTATTTCCATATCTTTGGCTCGCATTTCCATAATTTGTTTTTCTCTAAGGTATTGTATCTCCTTGGCTCGAGACTCTTCGTCACGTTTTTTGTAGCTATCGAGTTCGATAGCCTGTTTTTTGGCTTGTTCTTCTGCTTCAGATTTTACTTTTGCGGCGTAGGCAATTTTTTTTTGATCGAAGTCTTTTTGCATTTCATTTTTGATTGTTTCTTGCATCTCTCCTCGCATATGTTCGAGCTCATGTTTCTGGACATCCGAGAGTGAGAACTGGTGACTACAATTTGGACAGGTAATATTGTTGGACATAGGCTTGATAGTTGTATAGTTTTGACTATACTCGAGTATATCCAAATTCCTATAATTACAAGGAGAGAGATGAGCCAAAAAACCACAAGTCTCGACATACAAAAAGGAAAGGGAAGTAGGGTCGATATTTCCACTGTTTTCCCTATGGTGCTGACACGAACACTTGACCTTGCTCGACATGGTCAGTTTATCGATAGCATGAGTATAGTAGGGGAGCGTACTGAGCATATTGATATCCATAAAGATACGATAATCCATATAAATCGGTTTCGTACAATAGAGATGCTCGATCTTGTACTCCCAGAAGTGGTCGATTCAAATCGCTTGCAACAATGACTCTTACGGATGATATCTCGTCCGAGAAAGATAGATCTCGTTCTACCACTCTATATTCCCTATGGAGCTCTCGATATTCGTCTTGATAGACAGATACCGAGATCTCGGATCTATCCCGATCTCTTTGCTCGCCCGCTTCCCATGGGGCTGTTGACTCGTCGGATGATCAAAGGAACTCGTATGCTCATCACTCAACATCGAAAGCAGATAGCTCTCACAGTTATCGGGCTTCTAGTTATCTCTATTCCAGTTCTCTCATATGTGGCATATTCACTCAATCATGGATACTCTACACTGGAGAATCTAGTCTGAGTTCGCAATCCTGATATCATGAGGTTGATGATCCGTTCTGCTCGTGGTGAATTTGAGCGATCGAGTTTTCTTTTTGCACCATTTTCTTGGATTCCACTTGACCGAATAGATAGTGTGCAGAGAGCGGCCCGATGAGGACTTGCTCTGAGTCGTGGACTCGATATCATTGCTCAAGCGCTTCCGACCAATGTGGGTACAGGATCAACTGTACTAGCAAGTGATGCTAGTCCACTCTCCTATAGACCGGCTGCTCGAGATATATTCCCACTAGAATCATTAGGAATCACTAATCCGACAGATTGGATAGTCGCGAATATGAGCATGCTCAAAGCTGCTCGAGATGAGTTCATATCAGCAGGTTCTATATATTCTGGTGTGATACCAAGTGGAGAGAGAACTATCCGTATGCAGAAAATCGGAAAAACCATATCATCTATTGCGAATCTGCTAGATTGGTCACTCAAAAATGATAAAACTATAGAGAATATGCTCGGACATACCAATCCACAACGCTATATAGTATTCAATCAAAATCGAGATGAGATCCGGGCTAATGGAGGATTCCCTGGTTCAATCCTTTCCTTTACTTTTTACAAAGGTAATATTCTCGATTATCATGGAGATGATGTCTATTATTATGATTGGAACCTCTATCCCTACAAAGAAATCCCACCACCAGGTATAGCCTTACTAACGGGCAATTATGGACTACGAGATGTGAACTATTATCCAGATTTCCATGACACACTCGAGAAGGCGAATACATTTATCGAACGATCTGGAGATGCGACGGTGACGACGGCTATAGCGATCCATCAAGGAATCGTAGAAGAAATACTAAAAAAAACTGGTCCAATAACGGTTTCTGGTGTGACGATACCATTTGATAATCACAATTTCTCACTTCTGATGTCTACACTTGTCGAGAACAAGTATGCTCAGACGAATACTCCCAAGGATATACTCTTTCAATTTGGAACTGCTCTCATCGCTCAAATTCATCAAAATAATCTGACTCTCGATGTCATCAATATTACCAGAAAATATATTCAAGATGGTGAAATCTTATTTGCATCTCGGGATTCTGATATCGACGCATTCCTCACTCCTTACAAAAAGAAACTCCCTTGGGAGCTCTCCTCCCCAAATTGGATCTATCCAGTCTGGACATCTGTTTCAGGTAATAAGAGTGATCGATATATCTCCCATACTTATGCGGCAACCGTGAAAAAATTAGAAAATTGTAAATACGAAAATACTATCACTCTCACTAACAAGCACTCATATAGTCAAAAAGATAGTGAAGAGCTCCAATCTTACTTCAAAATATTTGCCATCACAGATTCAGGAGAACAGGCAAAACTCAACTTTATCCAATGAAATGGGAAAAATAGATCATATGTCCGCGTATATGTCCCACTTGGTGCTACTATTGTAGGTACATGATCCGATATAGAATCAGTTACAAAAGACTATGCGACTGTATTTTCGACACTCATCGAAACTCCAGTTGGAACAACTACTACAAAGAATTGGAAATATACCATCGATATACCCAATTGTGACTCCTATGATGGATATATTGAATGGACTAGGCAACCAGGACTTAGAGAAGTAGTTGTGAAATAGAAAAATAAAATTATGTCTCATCCTCCTACCAATTTCATCACTTCACCTCAGAGACAATTGATACGGTTTCTGTTTATTCTATCTGGATTAATTCTGATTGTGTTCGCATTTTTACGGAGTCTTGACTCAGGAATACAGAAGACACTCTGGGTCATCGATAACTCACTCTCGATGGCTGTCACAGATATATCTACTTCTACTGGTATCTCCATATCTCGCCTAGATAGAGCCAAGCAAATAGTCATGTCTTGATCACTCATTATGCCAGGTGAACAGGCAATTATGACTGCAGCATACGGAGCCAAACTAGAGCTCCCGATGACGGATGATCGGGCTATTATTCGAGATATTGTCGGAGGTATCACAGTTCTCAGTCGTGGTGGTGGGAGTAGTGTCGCGACACCGCTGGAGACTATCCGACTCATCTATGGATCAACTCCTCATCTCTCTATTATCTGGATTACAGATGGCGAATTTACTGATTCAGGGGCGACGCTCTCAGGATTTATTACTTTACCCAATATTATATTCCTTGGTGTTGGGACTCGATCAGGTTGACCTATCCTCGAAGGATATGATGCGGATGGACAGGCAAGGTACAAGGAGTCGCAAGGAAAAAGAGTGAATTCTATTCGGGATGATGCACGTCTCCAATCCGTTGCAGATTCTCTCAATTCTCAGATATTGCTACTTGATTGAGATAAAATTCCAGCTCTTTTGAATATTGCCAAAATTCCATACTCGACTACAATACTCTCATATCTTCTAAATATTGGGGCCTTGTTGATTATTATTGGTTTGATAATACCAGAATTCCGTTACCCCCCTAGTAATTAAAATTGAAAATTAAAATCCTATTCATACTCATATCTATGCTCGCCATTTTTATTGTGGTTGAGAGAAAGTCACTTATCACGAATAGTTCACTCTTCATCGCGAATATGACTCATGACATGGGACAATATTCTGGAGATCCCGCATGGATACGTAACTATAATGAGGCAATTTGGCTTTCGGCAAGTGGCCAATATATTGAAGCCAAGGCTGTTCTTGCTCCACTACTCAATGATATACATATAGAAAAAAAGGCTGAAATAGCAGAACTTTACGGTGATCTTATTTATTTTAGTAGCGGTTCTCTAGATGATACTATACAAATGTATGATAGATCTCTTTCATTTGTTCCTTCACCCAGGATAACTCAGAAAATCCAGTATATCAAACAGATAAAAAACTCCAAAACAGGTTTCTGAAATACAGAAATATCAAACTTAGAGACTCCTAAAACTGGTTCATGAGCATCAGTACGAGAAGCAAAAAAGATGGAACTCAAACAGATAGCAGGAGAACGAGAAAAATATCTCGGAAATAATATCTCTTCTCAATCGAGTATCAAGAGTGATCTCCAGCAGCTCATACAATCTGTGGAATCAGGCAGCCTTACTATAACTCAAGACTGGTAAATAGTATGAATATCCTACAAACAACCATCATCGCCATAGTTCATCTTTATCAGAAAATCCTCTCTCCAGATCACTCATTCTGGGCTCGAGGACTAGACCATACTCCGTTTTGTCGACATATTCCCAGTTGTAGTGATTATATGATCCAAGCGGTAGAGCACAAGTGAGCTATTATCGGTATGGCAAAAGGAATTGCCCGAATTGGGAGATGTAATCCTTGGAATAAGGGAGGATATGACCCAGTAGATAAGTAATTGTTTTTTTCGATATATTATCTATAATCTGTGTATGCTCTCTTTCCTGACTCAAAATTCTCCGATTTGACAATATTCTAACTACAAGACACAGGTGATTGCAGATTATTTTTGGGAACTCACAGATGAAAAAGATCTCTCGAAACTCCATAGGGCCTATATCTTCGCAATAGACAATAAACTCCCATTTCTCATTATTGGATGAGGAACCAATATTCTATTCTCTTCTTCTCGATTTGATGGAGTGGTTATCAAAAACTCCTTAACAAGTTGGGAATACGATAGTGATAAAATGATGCTCCAAGCATATTCCAATGACTCTATCTGGGAAATTGCAATTCAACTCGAGATATGATATAATCAAGCAATCTGGCATCGATTTATTGGACTTCCTGGTTCTATCGGAGGTGCTATATTCGGAAATGCCTGATGCTTTGGTCTTGAGACCGAGTCCAATTTCGTTAGCGCAACGGTCTATGATATGCGAGAGTGAAAACTCATACATCTCAAAAAAGAAGAAATGTGATTCTCATATCGTCACTCGATACTCAAACAACATCCTGAGTATTTTCTCATAGGTGCTTGTTTTGATCTCAGTGAAAAACGAGAAAAATACCACTCTGATATCGATAATATCTATTTTCGCGAGTATCAACAACCAAAAGGGAATAGTTGTGGTTCATTTTTTAAAAATCCATCTCGCGAACTCTCGGTGGGCACACTCATAGAGAGTGTAGGACTTAAAGGATATCGTATGGGATGAGCGTATTGGAGTGATTTGCATGCTAACTTCCTAATGAGTGATGGTGAGTGATGTCTTCCTGATGAATTGATTGGACTCGTGCGACTTACGCAAGATCTCGTCAAAAAAGAGAAGGGAATTGAGCTCATCAATGAAGTCAGAATTATCTAATATGTAGTATGTTTTCTTTCCAAGTCCTCAATCATCCCGAATCATTCTCACTCGATGAATCTCGTATAAACGAAATATTTCACCAGATTAATAAGTGAGTCGAGACTCCTCAACAATGAATATTGAATATAGCTTTTTTATCTGATGTTGAGATCCAATCACTGAATAATTCCTATCGTGGAATCGATAGTACTACAGATGTTCTCTCATTTCATTATTTCGATGATTTTTCTGATCTCTCTGAGACAGATGTAGCATGAGAAATCATCATGAGTGAGTCGAGGATAGCTTCACAAGCTATCGAATATGGACATTCCTCTCGAGATGAGTATGAGATACTTTTCATCCATGGAATTCTCCATATACTCGGGTTTGATCACGAGGACGATAGGGAATATGAAGATATGTGGAGGTATGAACAAAATATCAGGAATAATATGTCTCTTTCTATTAATTAATCATTGTATATGAGTGCTGAAAATATATCAGATGAGTTAACAGTTATACCAGATGATTCTATAAATAAACCAAAAAGAATCTTACCTGAAAAAAAGAAAATTTTAGCTGGAGTTCTCGTAGCTATCGTAGTAGGAATTGTACTGAAAAAACTACAGGATCAAAAAAAACCTACTGAAGAATTATATGTTCAGGCATTGGCTCGATCTCAAATAGAACCCCAAGTTCAGGAATTATCCGATTCTGGTGTTGATACAGCTCTGGATGGTTCGGATATGGTGTGACGTAGAGGAAGGATGATTGCACGAGCTATATCGTTTATCCTGGGAAACAAAAGAAAAGCATAGAGGTATAATAAATTAAAAATTGCATTCTATAAGATCTTCTCATTTTGGTGAGATGAAAAATGTGAGTCTATCGAACCATGTATACTTTTTTATTTTTTGATTTGCTTTCTGACCCTCTATCTCTATAATGCGAGCGCTCCTAATCGGCGGGATAGCTCAGTTGGTAGAGCAATAGACTGAAAATCTATGTGTCCCCGGTTCAAGTCCGGGTCTCGCCACCACCGAAAAATAAAATCTCTTCTAAAATAGGAGATATTTTTTTGTGGTGGACTAGACTTGATTCCGAATTGTGTATTGAGAAATGCTTTGAATAGCATTTCCCTTCAATGAGGAGAGGCGGGTCGGCGACGGGGGGACGACAAAGTCTGGCTCTCTCCACCATCGAAAAATAAGATCACTTCTACTAATAGGGGATTTTTTTATTCAAAAAATTTATAAGAAATCGTAAATCAGCATATGTATATTTATTTTTGACTTATTAAAAATAAAATGTATATATGTTGTATATAAATATTTATTTTAAATATGCAAGAATCCCCAGAATCCATATTAACAAAAGCAAAGATATTAGTGGGGGAATTGAGTGATGCAACACTCAATGATCTTTGTTCCCAGGAAGTTCAGAGAATGACGGAAGCAGTGAAAACAATTTTAAAGAAACTTGATCCATCAAATCCAATTGATAGTTATATTTTGCAATCCTTACCTATCGCACTCATTGAATCTGGAGAACATTTGGGTACTTTATCTTTTCTCCAAAATTGTATAGAAAATGGTGGATATTTTGATCCTCGTATTATTGACGCAGTAGTTCAGTCAGTATCACAAGAGCGCTCCCAATATATCATAAATAATGATATTGAAGCTGCTAATCTTACCAAAAAAGTACTTTATCAACTGTATGATCTCATACTCTCTCATCGAGATTATAAAAAAATTCCAGAAATATATCTCACTATCGGAGCAGATGAAGAGAGAAATAAGGATACTATGGATGCTGTAGAGCTCTACAGCCAAGCACTCTGACTCTGATCCATAGAGTCCTATATGTTTCTTGGTGATGCATATGAGAGCAAGGCCATGTATGATAGGAGCACTAGCATATTTGCTAGAGCATATGAAATTTCTGGGGACCTCAGGTTCCTCCACAAACTTGTGCATTCACTCTGCAAATCTGGAAAACGAACTGATGCATACAAGCGATATATTGAGTTACAACAAAAAGAACCCAAAGCAATCAGCTCATTTATTGTGTATGTAGGAGATATACATAATGATGATGACCTCTATGAGTTATCACAATTGATAAATCATTATTGTATCGAGTGAATATTGGAACCAAGTACTGTACTCACCTCACTCGCTAATAGTAGCTCAGTATATATCGCCAGTGAGATAGAGAAAGAGAGTCAAAAAATCCAATCTCTCAACGATGTCTCTCTGGACGTATGGACCGAGGAAAATGATAGTGACTACTGGTGATCGATCTCACGAAAACTCTATCTTATGCAGACACATATAATCACACTTGCTGATTCTCGCTACCTCCGATCCTATCTCGATGAGATGCAGAAATATACCATAGATGGTAACCTAAGGACTCAGGAGATGATTCGGAGATTTTTCATAGACTCGTTTTCTCCATATGTACTTACATCGTATCGACAATGTGCTATTGCCATTACGGCTCTCTCTATAAAAAAAGAGCAAGGACTCGATAAGGAAGAAAGAGAGTCATATAGAATAAATATACAAGCACTCCAAAATATCACACCAATGGAACTCTATGAGAGTATGAGAGTTCATCTCGTCCAAATTAGTGCTATTTTTTCAGAGCATTCTTTTTATGAGATTACTCGCGATGTGATTACTCCATTTATCGAGGCTTGTATGAGACACGAGTGAGAGTTCGATGAATGAGATGATCAGTCCAACCAAGATGCTATCCAAGAGCTCAAATATGAGCTCGATGAGTATGATTCATATACTCCAACAACTAGGAAGTTCTATAAAGAATATATAGAGTTTTTTGATAAAAAATACGGGATGTTCTATAGAAGGCAAATACAATTATTAGTAAGAGATAATTCATATATACCGAGATCGCTGAGATGAGAGTATGATAGAGTTTTCATAGAAACTGGTAAAAACCCTGACCTCACTCGAAATATTGTTCTCTCAAATATGTGAGTATTTCTCGATTTCTCAGATATAGCACTTTTGTTTCTCCTCGAAAAAATCATAGCATGACAAAATATTATCCAAGGTGAAGAAACTATGGAAATGCTAGTATCAAAATATCACCTTGATACTCTCATCGAGAGCGACGCTATACTCCTAGCCGCAATGCTGTATGAGAGTGGAGAATCATATAATGATGCTATGTACTATATTACCAGTATACCAGGTATACTGGATATACCTCAAGTACTCTCGATGCTCATGGAGTGGATTAGATATATGGAAGATGAAACAGAACAATGAAAAGTCCTTGAACAATTAGATTATATGGCTCAATCCCAGTATGATGCGAAAGATTTTTTTGAACATATTGAATACATTACAGAGGATATAGATTCATCAGAAGATACAAGTGATTCAGATACAGCATATATGCTTATGACCGTTGCAAACATGAAGATTATTAGATGAGAGAGTTCTGACGAAGAGATCAGGATTTTATTTAGTACAGCCTGAGCCATTGGAATGTCACAATGATATCTAGCCACTGGTGATATATTGTGAGAAATGTGAGATTATGATGCTTCTATTCAATCATTTATACTATCGTATCTATCTCAACCTGATATCATATCTATGCGTAGGCTGATAGGTTGCCTGATCGAGGCAGCTCGTTTCGATGATGCTCGTGAATACATTGATATGGCTTTGAGAGAGAATTATAGTATATCTGGACTGATTTTCGCGTGGCACCTTTATCAGTGAAAAAACCAAGAAGCGATAGAGCAAATAGTGAAAATCGTACAGTCCGAGGGACAGATGGATATGACTATGCCAGAGGGATGTATGGAATTACTATCAGAAACTATACAAAGAGTACTCACTGACACTACTTCTATTGTAAACATCGATGGATTAAAAATACTTGCGTCATATCTTAACACATCATTATTTACGCACCCTAATGAGCAAAATATTGTAGATTTCATTTTTCATATGGATTGTATCCAATCTTTGCTAGATAGCTATAGATGAGATTGATATCTCGATATTCTCAATTCTACAATGACTATATTGATACCAGATACCGACCTTGATAACAAACAGTCTCTCTCTGACAAACCCAGTGCACTACTGCATATACACTTCATCTACCTATACAATAGCTTAATGAAGATACATATCAAGAACCAAAACAAAGAAAATGCAGAAGTTACTAGGATTTCATTCGATATGATAAATGAATTCCTTTGATACGCAATACTTATACTTCAGCGTTTTCCAGAAAATGAATTATATCTCCGAATCTGGAGAAGTGAACTTAATTTGTTTCCAACAGCACAACATCTCAATGCTAGAATCCATACTATGCCAGAAACTGTTCAATAAATCTCTAATTATCAATTCCAATGAATACTCGCTACTCAATACCTCAGAATCACATTACGGATGTATCAGAACCAAAAATAGACGCTAACCGTAATGGCTATACGATTGTTTCACATGGAGGAATCGGTGATGAACATGGAGAATATACAGATGGGAAACAACTTCCTCATAATCTCAGTGGCTCATGTCATGAGATTATGTTCCATATAGGACAAAAGATATTTCGGATTCTCGTAGATGTGTGAGCCTATCAATGACCTGGAAAACTGGAGAGAGATATCTGAAAAATATCGAAATGAGTAAATGCCATAATTCTTACTCATCCACATATGGATCACATTTGAGACTATCCTCGAGCCTTCACGGACGAGACTGGTTTCATAGGCAAAGTGTATTCTACACCCGGTACAAGGGATGCTAGTGAGATTGCTCTTGTCGATGCTGCAAATATACTTGCTCGTGATCATGCAAGCAAGCAATATGGATATGTCAAAATGCTGCAAGATATAGCTTGAGCACTTTTTACTATAAATAGCAAGAGTAAGGTCCCAAGGACAAATAATGGTAATCGTATGAGAAAAACGGGTGATATACTCAATAGAAAGCAAGATATACTCGATGCTCATGCAATTCTCGATAAATTTTGAGTTGATATAAGTAAGGGTGCAGACAACTATAAAAAACAGATGGCAGAATTTGAACCAAAAAAGCCGGCATATACTCTGGAGGATGTGGAACGGTCACTGACACAGATCGAGACACATACCATAGAAGATGGATGGAGAGATCTCATTCCAGGCAAATTAGCATTCCGATTCTATAATGCTGGTCATATTCTCTGAAGTGTAAGTGTATTGTTCCGTGTTTCAGAGAATGGAAAAAGTCGAAATATACTCTTCTCAGGCGACCTATGATCATATAAATGGAATTTTCACCCTACAGGACTCCCTGTTCCTCCACACAATCTCGCTATAGATACGGTCCTTATCGAGTCTACCTATGGCAACAAAGTTCGTCATAATTTTGCTTTTTGACTCCAGGATTTCCAGGAGAATATAAAAAGAGATCTCACTGCACATAATAAAATTGTTATTTCTACTTTTGCCATGGATCGTACGCAAATCATACTCAATATTCTCATAGAGATGATGATGCAAGGAGAGATAGACGTAGATATTATACTGGATTCTCCAGCAGGAACCAAACATACGTTGAACTACTTGAAACACTCTAGACAACTTGATCCCACCATATCAACCAAGCATGCTCCGAGTATTCATAAAGCGCTCTATGATGATTTTGTCCAACAAGAAGGAAATAAACTCGCAGCATTCATAGAGAATATTGATCCAGTCAATGGAAACTATACTATTGCGAATAGCAAAAATAAGGGGTCAGTATTCGTAGGAAATGGAAAACCAAAAATTATAATAACTTCATCAGGAATGGCAGAGGGTGGCATGGTAATATCTCATCTTGAGCAGAATCTCGGAAATCCAGAAGTTGCCTTTTACTTTCCTGGTTACCTCGTTCCAGGAACACTCGGATATGCACTCGCGAATGAGTCTCAGCCCGGATGACAGCAAAAAAATGTAAAAATTGCAGGAAAAGGACATGAAGTCGAGGCAACAATCAAACAATTTAACTGGCTATCTGGACATGGTGATGAAGAGGATCTTCAGACTTGGCTCAGCACTCTCACACTAAGAAAGGGGGCCACTATCCGCATAGTCCATGGGGATGTGAATTGATCGAGCCTCGCATTCAAGCACACACTCGAAAGAAGTGGTAAGTACAATGATATCAATATTATTGTACCATGAATTGGCGAGGTCAATCATTTTCCATTACCACAAAATAAACCAGGAGTATCTGCAAAGAAGTTTCCAAAAAAGAAATTTAATTAGTTATACAAAAATATCTTCACTATGCTCAGTATCTCTTCCACATGAGATATATACTTATATTTTCCTTAAAATCTGAATCTATCAGATAGGATATAATTGTAAATTGAAACTGAGATAATGCGAAGACTTAAGAAAAATAGATTTTTTGATTTTGCTTTATATAAAAAAGTCTGATATGATAGTATCAGACTTTTTTATAATTTTTTCTATGAAACGATATTTCTATCTGGCCATGATGATTGTATTTTTTATTATGGTATTCAATTTTTTCTATTTTATTGCAATATTTTCCATGGTATACTATGGTCTGGTTCCGATTTGATCTATTATAGTATTTACTGATGTTGCACTAGCTCCTATTATATTTTTCTTGATTTCAGCGATTGCGGCAATCCTTTGATTTCCCTTTGGTAAAAAATGGTGGAAGATTATATATGTGGATAAAGTCTATCATTTCGGGAAAAAATCTCACTAAAGAGAATACTCGACTTTTGATCCTATTTCTAGACTTCCTATGATAGCTGAGAAAGATATTTCATCATAGTCATCGATTTCTGGCGCAGCCATCTCTGGACGTATTATCATTGTATTATCCTTGATATCCATAATATAGCCAACTTGTTTCTTTTCTTTTCTTTCCTTTAGTTTAGTATCGTATACGGTATTTAGAATCGGAGTTATTTCTCTTATGCGATTTTTCGCAATTGATTCTTTTACCTTATTCGGTAGTTTGCTACTTGCAGCCAATGGCTCATCATGATACTCGAATATTCCTACAGATTCGAATTGGTATTTGATCACAAAATCAAGAAGTATCTGGAAATCAACATCGCGCTCACCTGGGAATCCGATGATGAAACTCGTACGAATAAATGATTGTGCAAAGTTATCACGAATATATTCGATAAAACTATCGATATGATCACGATCATAGTGACGACCCATAAGTTTGAGTATATTCTCACTCGCATGTTGGAATGGGATATCGAAATAGGGAAGGAAATGTTTGAGTTCTTTGAGTTTGGAGAGGTGATCGAGCGTGAGGATATCGGGATAAAGATAGTATACTCGATAGGTTGGAGAATTTTTGGGATTATTTTTGATTATGTATGCATCGATAGTAGTATCTATCTGCTCGAGTAATTCGATGAGCTTTGCCTCATTGTAGAGATCAGTTCCGTATCGAGTCGTATCTTGTGATATGATCTGTATCTCTTGGATACCTTGACTGAGCATGACATCGACTTCCTTGACTATACTCTCTATAGATCGACTCGTCTGGCGACCACGTATGGTAGGAATGATACAGAATGTACAATTATTATCACAACCCTCTGCTACCTTGAGATATTCATAACCGAAGGGAGCATGCATATACGCTCGTACTTCATCTCCTCTCCAGACAAATGCTTTCTTTCATTTGCCAGGTGCCTCGATGGAAGCAAGATAATTCGATAGTGTCTTTTCACGACTCTGTTTATGTGCTTGTTTTGCCTTTACAATTGCAGAGAGATTGAATTTAGATTTTTTTCCGAGTACGAGTTCTTCTATAACTGAATAGCTCATAAATGGGACTATTGAGACGAGATTTTTTAGACCTGCGAGAAATGCATCATCCTTCACACTCACGTAACAACCCATGAGTATGAGTTTTTTACCGAGTGAGTTATAATAGCTCAGAGTTTGTTCACTCTCTTGGCGAGCTGATGAGAGAAATCCACAGGTATTGACTATGACGTATTCAGTTTCAGGATCCTCTGGATTCTCGATATACTCGATTGGAGCTCGATCGGAATACTTGAGTATTTCGCCAATAGCGAATTCGAGGTCTACCATATTTTTCGAACAACCAAGATTGATAGCGGAGAAAGCAAACATAGGATATAAAAGACAGGAATAAGTGACTAAAAATGACTCTATAATATAGACAAATAATTTCCCGAAGTATAGAAAAAAACTTATAAAAAGCAAGGAGTTGACTATAGTAAATTGACAATTATTAAATATTTATCAAATATTCGATGTTAGAAACGACGGTACATTCTAAAAGTAGCTTGTTTGGGTCAAGAGAAATCGTGATCTCAGAATTTCTTGGTAATCACAAGGTACCTCTTTCACTTATTGCTGATCAAGGTTTTTATAAAGAAATCAGTGAGATACTCGCATGGGTTTTTAAGTGGGTGAATCTCAAAATATCAGATGAGACAGATAGATTTGCATTTTATATAGGTGCAACAAACATGCGAGAATTGGACAATATTGAGAGGAGAAGATTTGCACAAAATATTTATACTTTGAATTATAATAGGATTACAGAACTGGTGATTTCTATTATCAGTTATAGAGTAGAAAATGCATCGAAAGTTGCATTAAAAACATATCGAGCTTTGTAGGGAAGTCGAATACCTCAGTTTTATGTTATGCTGATAGGATTCATTCATATTGAATCCTATCAGGAGACCGATAAGACGTTCAAAGTTACTCCCCATATAAGTATAATGATATGTATATGAGCATTTTTAGGAGTAACCAGTAAATCCTAAAAAATTTGCAAAAACTAAATAATTGACTATATTATAATAATATATTTATTGTATATTAAGCAATTATACTATGCTAGAATTTACTTCAACTGATATTCCAACTAATTTCAAAGCACCTCCTAAAATTATCAATCTCCTTATATATCTCAATGTATCATCTGATCTCATTTCTAATAGAGAATTCTGTTACCAAATCACTGAATTAGTATGATGAGTTTGTTTTCGTATACAGAATGCTATTCCAAAGGATTGAGATTTTATTGAAGATTATATAAATATGAATTATTTACAAAAATTGGAAATGATTGCTACAATACTTAGTATTAAGAATACACAGCAAATATATAGACAGAGAGTTGCTAAATTGATTGATTCCATGATTCAATATAAGTTGAAAAATCCAAATACTTAGTAACATACAAACTGATTTTTCTCAATTTTATTTTGTGCAAGTAAGAGAAATTTGAAAAAATAATATAACTATTCAAAATTGTGTCTTCATACCAAACCAAAAATTGTCCTACCCAATCCTACTTAGATATTTTACAAGAACAACGCCTTATATGATGTCGTAGTTATGTTGATACAATTTTTCAATGAGTTACTCCTTTATCTCTTTCAGATAGACAACTTATAGATCATTATGATGCAACTAAGCATTTTGTAGGAAAGCCATCCATTTCAATTGAAAATGAACTAATGAAGAGGCTTTTGAGTGTGGTCGATTTTAATCAAATACAGAAATCATTTTTGTTAAGATCTGATAATAGGAGCACACTTTTTTCGGTATTATGTACTCGTAAAGAAGATTTTAAAATGCTTACTTGAATAAAAATATCTTCTATAGTCGAAGGAATTCTCTTAATGTAAGCAAGTGATGATTTTCTAGTTTAGGAGCATTTCTATAAAATCTTTTTCATTCTTTCCTTCTTTTTTCCACATTTTTGGGATAAATGATCCACTCGTGAATCCTGGAATCGTATTGACCTCGAGGAAGTAGATATCTCATCAGTCGTATCTCCAGTCGATACGTATCACTCACCTAGTTCCAATATATTCAGCTATTCTTATACTCTCACTTGAGAGTATTTTTTGGAGTTCGTTTTCTCCACTCATCCATACTTCATTGGATCCATCAGTCTCATATTTTTCATTATAATTAAAAAAATCATGACTCAGATTCATGATCTCCATGATTGGGAGAATATGATACCCACTCATGTCTCTGTAGACTCAGACAGTGAATTCCCGCCCCTCGATACACTCTTGGATGAGAATATCATCACCCGTTATGGACTCTTGGGCGGAGATGAGCTCACTGCGATTATGAACCTTGTGTGTTAAAATAGAGCTTCATCATTTGTTGGGCTTCACAATCACACTATAGTATACAAGAGGGGATTTGAGTATAGGGATATGATTTCCCTCTTTGAGATATAGGGTGCGTGGAATGTTGACACCGATATTTGCAAGTATCTGGTTAGTGAGATGTTTGTCGATACAGAGAGCATGCACTGTATGACTGGAGTATGCATAGGGACATACAAGTGTCTGGAGGAATGCGGTGACCTGACCATCTTCACCATACACTCCATGAAACATCGGAATCACGAGATCATAGGTTTTGTATTTCGTGAGAAATACATCGAGTTCAGTAGGGAAGTCGAATACTTCAGTATTATGTCCTGCTTTCATTGCCCACTCATTGATATTGGCTCCGCTACGGAGAGCTATTGAACGTTCGGATGAGGTTCATCATGTTAGGATAGCGATATGCATAGAGAATATATTTATGACGCTTTACTATAAGAAAAATATAGAAAACTCAAAATCTTTTGCTTTCTCTTAAAGTGCTCTTATACTTGCATAAGTATTTACTTGTATTGTTACCTATGCGGAAAACTTGGTTTTTGCTGATAATGATATTTTCACTCCCATTCGCTAGTTTTGCGAGTGTGGAATTTTTTGCATTATTACCCAATCCTACCTGAGATGACACTCTCGGAGAATATATTGAAATCAGAAATACCGGTTGTCAGAATATGGATATTGGTGGATACCATCTTTATGATGCCTCTAATAAGACCTATGTGATACCAACTTCGGTAGTTATTCCTTCACATGAGAATATCAAATTTCTCTATGCAACTACTAAAATTGCTCTCAATAATTCAGGTTTGGAAACTATTACACTGACGGATCGTACTTGAATTATCATAGATACGGAGTCATATAGTGGCACACAGAAAGATAATGTAGTAATCCAAATAGGCATAAATGATGATAATTGTACTGTAGCAGTAACGATAGTAAACAATACAGGGGTTACGAGCGTAATAAGTATACTAGGTATTGTACCTATATATACAGGAACTGTAACATTAGAAAAAGTATCTGATAATACTGGCATAGTAATGTCGGTTAACGATATACCTATAGTGAACTCTACGACGACAGGCTCTATAGTGATTAATGTTGTTACTACATCGACTGGTACGAGTACGGTAGTAGATACACCAATTATAGAGAGTTGAGCACTTATTATCGAAAATACAGGGACTATAATAGTTACAACTGGAAATACAGAATCTTCCTCTGTAACGCCTCTACCCGTTATTACAAGCTCAGTAATAATAGACCCAGCGTTAGTGCATATAGACAAAACAAATACAGTAATAGAGTATAGTTCAGGTATTATAAGTTCACAATCAGTTGAAAATATCGCAAGTGGTACTCTTGATTCTATAGACGTTAAGAGCATATCTACTGGAACTATCATATCAGTAAAAACAAGTACCTGAATAGCAGTAAAAGAAATAGACTTTCCAGTTATTTTTCCTACGATTCAACATCCAACCAATGCAATATTCACATGAGGATTCTGGGATTGTGGAACGAATCAACCGTGTCGTATTAATATTACATTTGATCCTATTTTTACATGAGGCTTACTCGCAAAAAACTATATTTGTGAAGTTATTACAGCCACAGGCATACTTATGACGTGCAATCCAAATACGCTCTACTTTTCTAGTGGAAGCGTATTTACTTTTCGGATTACGAGCAAGATTGATACAAGTCAATCCAAGAGTATCACTTGGACAGTACTTTTTAGCTCCATAAATAGTAACAATACGTTACCAGAAATATGAGTATCTGGAAGTGGTTCAGGAATTATCAATACAACTATAGCGTGATTCATAGAAAAAAATATGGGAGAGTCGCGCACTGGCTCAACAGGAAGTGGAGTAACGTATTCTGGGGTGACATTTCCAGAGATTATTCCTACTTTTCAGAATTACACGAATACAATTTACTCAGGAGATACCTTAACTTGTATAACGAGTCCATGTCGCGTGAATTTTACACTTGATCCAATTTTTAGTGGCTCATATAGTTCCAGAGATTACAGTTGTGAGACTCACTATGGAACTGGATTGTATGATTCTTGCAACCCTCCACAACTCTACCCAGTTGGAACTGGATCAATTGTGATTATCCTGACACATAAAAGCTCATGAAAAAAAGAAATCAAGATAATCGAAATAATCCAGAATACACTGATAGCTACTGCTTCTATTATCTCTCAGAAAATTGTGATCTCCGATAGTAATCCTATTTTTATTCCTACCGATACAAATCCTCCTATAGCTATCCTGGAATATGATGGCAAAATCAAGAGTTATCATGAGCAGATTGGAGAATATGAGATGAATTGTTATACACTCACTTGTGCTGTTAATCTTACGGCAGAGAGATCCTATGATCCAGAGTGAGGCAAAGTCAGATTTCTCTGGTACTATGGATTCAATGATATAAAAACTACTAAAGATCCTGGGGTACGTAACTATTGACTTGGAGATCATGAGATATGGTTACGCGTTATTGATCTATCTGGCAATACCACCTCGATCCGCTATTATATACATGTATTAGGTTCAATAGGCAAAATATTAGAAATTCCCCTGGAGAAAAAGAAGGCCAAAATTTCTTCAAATGAACTAAAGAAATCTAAAAAACATACAATCCTTAAACACAAGAAAAATAAGCTGAAAAAAATGATTTTTTTTGATCCTCCTAATATCATTTTGCAGAAATCCAAATTCATAACAACAGATACTCAATATCTCTGTAAGACAACTGCGAAAAATTGTAGTTTGAATCTGACTCTTTCAGGATCACAGAAATGAATCACCTATACTTGGATCTATGATGATGGGAAAGTGGTAGTATCGAAAAATCCGAAATCAAGAATATTTGCTCCAGGATTCCATACTATCCATCTGATTGCTGGATATGATAGTGAGACACCTCTTTGGACACAAGATATCAGAGTGCATGTAATCAAAACACAGAAACCAAAAAAAGTGAAGAAGGTAAAAGTAAAGAAAAACAAGCACCTAAAAATCGTTACAAAAAAAGACATTATTCAGGCTTCTCTCATTTCGCCTGAAGTTGAAAAAATCCCTGAAGAAGATATTCCATATACGACTATGGCTCTCATTTGAGGTATTATCCCAATTATTCTTCTTAGACGATTTTTTACAGGAGTAATTTAGAAAATAGAGAAGTCAATATCAATAGATTTGATTTCTCTCAAGTTAGGATATACTAGTATCAGTTCTCTCTTCTCGCGTGCATCTGGTCGGTATTTTTCTCTACAATTATACCGCATCCAAGGGCGGGTGTCATAGTCACTATGGTGTCCGACTCGCTACATGGTTTTCTGAATCTATTTAGAATTCTTACTGTTGCCTTCAGGGATAAAATATGATCTAAAACGGTAAAGAGGGATTATAAGATACTTCATCTGCAAAGATGGAGTATCTTATTTTATTTCTGTTTCGTAGGTATATTTAATATTCCCTTGTCATTCTTTTTTGATTTGTTCTACTCTTTGTTGTCCTTTTGTTACCAATTCATAGATATCAACCATGATACTCGTCAGGGGGACTCGTACGAGTATATTTTTTTTGGATTCCACAATTATCGTAATAATAGGCCACAAGAGAAAGATTCCTATTTGTGAACCGATACCATACACTCAGACTATTAGGATAGTGAAGATAGTCAGGGCAAATCACTGAAGTATAAGTGGAATATATTCCTTGTATTGTCTCTGCCAAAGTGAAGGAATTGTTATGAGATTGACGAGCGGAATCCCAATGAGCCAAGTTGGAGTGAAATATGGACAATCTGGGAGTTTAATTTGAGTATTTTTTCAGATGAATTTGCTATACTGCGTCTTATAATCGGTTCATTTTTGTCAACCGAATGCAATCCTACAAAAATCATATATTGAAACTACTATTGCCTTGATATGAGCATCGAACTCGATAAAAGTCGGGATACGGTCATATATTGGAAAATCGAGAAATCGAGAAAATGCAAATAGCTGTACTGCTGTGGCTACAATGAGTCCAATGTATCCGAGAGTAATAAGGAGAGTGAGAGTAGTAATCGTTACTGAAATAAAAACTATATTCAATAGGATAATTAGCATAAAGAGACTCCCAATCTTACGACCGACGATAGTTTCCCGTCTTGCGTATGTATTCACTATAATAATTCCAATAAAAGGAATGAAAGAAGCAATCATACGAACCTTATCCTCTTCTGTATATACTCACTGTATTATCCTCGTCTGTAATAGTGGAATTCCGCCGAATGATCTCCATATTCATTGATTTACACTAATACCACTATATGCTCGATAAGCCCCTATTATTAGTGTGAGGACAGTAATACTCATGATGAGTGTTACTGTTATGAGACCGAGAGAGATACCAAATATCCCAAAAGTGAGATAGTTTCGCAGTAATCGGTAGAGTATAAATGCTACGATTCCAATTATCATAATTATAGTAGCTCTCTTTGCATGTTCTCGAACATAGGGATGGGCAAGGTGGGTATCTTTTTTAGCGAAGAGCATAATTGGCCCTAGAAAGAGATATGCGATGAGAGCGTTGATACGAATAGATATATCAGGCATAAATTTGATTTGAGAATTATAATTGTATATAGAAATATACTAACAGAAAAACATAAATAAGGCAAAATATCTACATAATCCTTTTACGAATATTCCACCATCCAGCAAGATATACTATTGTAAATAGTATTCATCCGATCAGGACTTTTACGAGTGAGCTTCCTAGAGTGATATTTCCCATATTGTCTAAGACAGTTAGGTTACTTGGTATCAATGTAGCATTGACTAGAAGGGAGAGAGAGATACCAATCAATCCTATGATACTCATCAAAATAACAAAGATGAGACTGCTGCGAATATGGATCGTATCTCGTACCCACCACCAAGTAATGCACATAAGGACGATCTGGGTGACGAGTGTAACCCAAGCAGATCCTACAAAAGAATAATATGGGATGAAGAGAATATTTCCAATTATATTCACAATTGCGATAGCACCATTGATCCACATCATTCGTGTTTGTTCCCCACGAGAAATCATGATATATGTCGAGAGTGAGGATACAAAATAAAACAAAAATATCCATATTACGATATGCATCGCATCTATGGGACCGTATCACATGACGAATGTATGCATGAACTCAGGAGTCGAAATAATTCGTATGATCTCAGGAGTATAAGTATACCCGAAGAGAGCAATTGCCAATCCTGCACCAAATAATAGCTCGAATCATTTTCCTGTCAGTGACTCGATTTTTCTCTGGTCTTTTTTTTCTATTGCTGTTGTGAGAACTGGGAGGAGTGAGTTTAGAAATATTGTCCCATACATCATCCCAACTTCAACGATCTTCATCGGTAGTGCATAGAGTGCAATACTCGTATCAGCAATAGTGGGATCCTCCATCAGTGAGAGGAGTATGATGTCCACTTTGAAAAATATTACTCAAAGGAATAGAGCGAGTCAATAGGGAAGGGATATTTTTAGGATATGCTTTATATATTGGGTATCCCAGGCGAAGTGTATTTTGTGATATTTATTGGCATAGATCCAAGTGAGTACCGTCATTACGATATTCCCACAGAGTCACGCTAGCATAACGAGAGTGAATATCTCTATATCAGGTGTGCTTGATCGAGGAAAAAATAATATCGAAAACATTAAGATCATACCGAATGTGAGCAGTTTACCGCAAGTATTCGCAACAAGTGAGAACTCCGTATGGAGAATAGCTTGTAAATAGCTCATGATAGAACTATTAATGAGCCCAGTAAGAGTAAAAAGTGACACAATAAAAATCCCTACAAGTGCCATAGGTGAATTGTATCAAGTCAGAAGTGGTGCTATGGCAAGTGACAAAAATATAATAAGAATTCCTGAAACTGTACGGAGCGAGAGAATATTACCACTGATTTTTGCGATCATTTTTTCATCTCATTCATATTTGGTGAGTTCTCGCACCGTTATAGTATAGAGTCCGAGATCCGCAATGACGGCAAATATAGAGAGATAGTTGTAGATCTTCGAATAGAGTCCATACCCTGCTACATCTAGATAGCTTGTGAGCACTTTGATTAGAAATATAGATATCAGAGCAGTGATGATTTTGCCAGCAATCTGGGCAATTGTATTAGTGTAGATTTTTTTGGTAGGCATATAGGGGGAGAGTATAAGGGAAAAAATAGAAATGGTAGAAAATGGAATTGACAAATATCGTATATTACAATATTATATTTGTATAAATTAATATTTATTTTTATGAAAAATTCTGTATCTACGATCCAAAGTGCTGAATCAATCTACATGAGTAGTTCAATACGAGATATAGAAAGAGTATCAAGATATGTCGGTGCTTTAGTCGCTGCATCAAGTATTGCGTTATGATGAGTTAACTTAATACAGAATAAAAATTGAGACTGAGTAGAACCAGATAACACGATATTGAGCGTGGCAAATCAGGTCAACCGTACCAATCATTATACTTATCAGGATTATTCGACACGAATTAGTTCTATGAATGGTAATTCTTGAGAGTATGATCACACACAATTGAGCAGTGATCCATTATGGTTTCCTGCATCTATAGTGGAAGAATTATGAAATATGTCATTGCTAAGTATCTCATCCATGCTTATTTTCTTCGGTCTTAGGAGCAAAAAAATTCAAATCAAGGAATGAGAGGTATTTGATACGGACATAAAAGGAACTATTTACACAACACAGATTTCTAGAATAGATGGGGATAATATTCGGATTTTATACACAAATCAATCTACAGGAGTCCAAGTTATTAAGAATGTATCGAAAGAAAAATTAGAAAAAATTATTACAGAATTTTGAATAACATATCCTCGCTAACAACAAGCAAAAAACATTCTCTAGAAAATAACTCGAAAGAGTAGAGTAGGAGATCCGTTTTTTCGCTACTTGAATAATAAAAGTCATTCCTAATTTTAGAGCGGCTTTTTCTTTGTCTTTTTTTAACTTTTATCTATACTCCTTCTAATGAAATATACTGATTATGCTATTATATCTGGACTCTCCTCTCGCCGTGGGAAGCGAGATTTTGTATCATTTATAGATCAGGAACTTGAGATAAAAATCGAAGATACACCTGAGTGTCGAGTATTTGCTCTCCATCAGATTCACCAAAAAAATAAAATTGAACCATCTTATATTCTTTCTCTCGAATCAGACCTTATACCTGTGTTGGCTCGTATGGAAATGCGTGGTATAACTCTAGACAGAACCAAACTCCAAGATATATGAGAACGGATCCGTAGTGATATCGGAAGACTGGAACAAGAAATATATCAGATTGTAGGTGAAAATATCAATATTAATTCTCCGAAACAGCTCCAGATTCTTTTTTTTGAAACATTGGGTATACGTCCTACCAAAAAAAATAAAACTGGGTATTCTGTAGATATCGATGTGCTCGAAGAGATTGCCAAGACACATGATGTCGCTAGAATGATCCTCGAATATCGTGGACTCATGAAATTGTCTGGAACCTATGTAGATGGACTCATTCGGGCTATTGATAAAACATATAGCCGGATTCATACGACTTATGATTCCCTTGGTGCGGCGACGTGACGTATGTCATCGAATGATCCAAATCTACAAAATATTCCAACGGGGGATGGATATGCAAGAGAAATAAAAGAATGTTTTATACCTTCTAATGGTAATATTCTCCTAGTAGCTGATTACTCTCAAGTAGAGATCCGTGTACTTGCATTTTTATCCCAAGATAAGAGTCTCTTGGAGGCATTCCAAAATGGGGAAGATATTCATATGCGAACGGCATATTTCCTGTTTGGAGAAGACAAAAAAATCACAAGTCATCAACGTAGAATTGCGAAGAGTGTCAATTTCGGAGTCATCTATGGAATCACAGGATATGGTCTTGCGAAGACACTCGAATGTAGTGTATTTGAGGCTCAACAGTATGTTGATGCATTTTATCTGAGATATCCTGGAGTTCGTACATACTATGATACTCTTCTCGAAAATGCGAGAAAAACAGGATTTGTAGAGACATATTTTGGCCGACGTCGATATATTCCTGGAGTCAAGGATGCGAATCGTACAATGCGGAGTATCGCGGAACGTGAAGCAATGAATATGCCAATACAGGGAACTGCAGCTGATATGATAAAAATAGCAATGGTAGAGCTCGACCATCGTATTCGTGAACAGGGACTTTCAGGTTCTATGATACTCCAGGTACATGATGAGCTCGTATTCGATATTCCTATTGCTGAGAAGGAGATTTTCGAAAATATGGTACGAGAAATTATGGAGTGAGTATTGAAAAATACCTGAGAATTACTTCCGATCATCGTGGACATATCGACGGGGAAAAGCTGGGCTGAAGCAAAGTAGATATATACTGAATTAGTTTCCTTTTTTCCTTGCGAAAAGCTACTAAGTCCATATACTCATTGTATGTTCTTCTTTCCACTCATCAACTTCACATTTTTGATAATACTTTATCAAATACATAAGAGTATTTTTTGGATTACATTCGCATTTGAAGCAATCCTTTATGCAGGATGACTTTGGTGGATTTATCATACATTTGATAGAGCTGATAATCAGATACTTTATATATTTAGCCTTACGGGTTTCTGATTTATAATTGTTTTTATAGCATTTTTTATTGCTATCTTTGCGAATCATCATTCGCAAGAACATTGAAATAATTCATAAGAATAACTTATTTTTCTCACATAATTGACTCATGAACAGATTCGAATCTTTATTTTTCGCATCATATATTTCTCCAGAAGAAGATATAGAATATATATTTCATAGGCATTTTTTTGTTATCATTGAGGATATAGTACTTTGGTTATTCTTCGCACTTTTTATTCCTGGATTTCTCTACTATCTCAACATCGTGCAGATTCAAGAGGCGATATTAGCGTGGCATATATATATCTATCTCTTTGTGATATATTTTGTTCTTATTTACAAGATTTTTGATTGGTATACTGATGTTTGGATTCTTACCAAGGAAACAGTGATAGATTTGCGTTGGCAATTTTTTACTTCGAATCTAGTCATTATACCTTTCGAAAAAATCGAAGGTATGGAAGTAAGAACCTATTCTTGGCTTTATTCTATTCTTGGAATTTCTGATATAGTAATTAAGTTACTAGGAAATGAGTCCCTCATTCTTCGCAATGCGAGCCAACCTACTGAAGTCATTCATGCTCTTCAAGAGGCTGTCAAGCCACATAAAAAATGACACTGAACAGATGATCGTGAGCCGTTTGATATCCTTGTTGATACACTATCAGATGTGGTGAAGGGGCATCTCGTGACTGGTGGCAAACAATATATCACTCGTGACTATATTGCGAAACTCGATGAAACACTAACTCGAGGACAACCAATCGATCTTCGTACTCATACAGAAAAGATCGTTATCGATAACTGGAAGTCGAAATACGAAAAAAATGAAGATACGTATGAAGTAGTTCACTAGTTAAATAATAGTTTTCCTATCATCGCGAGAAACGAAACAATCTTGATCCTATATTCTATACAAGACTGTTTTGTGCCTCGCAATGACAGATACAAAAAGTTTTATTTTTTTACATTTCTCATATTATGAATACAGAAATAATCCTTCATGCAAATGATCTCCAGAATGAGTCATCGAAAATACATAATGAAATAAACAAAAATTTATCGGGAAAGCTCGATGCATATATTCGAAAAACCATCAAAGAATGAGACAAAATACGAGTAGAACTCACGCTCACCCGCAATAAAATAGGGATTACAGGTAAACTCATTATATCATTTCCAGGTGGACTCTATCGTTCTGTTCGTGAAAATTTCGAGAAACTCGAAGATCTTATCAATCATTTATTTATGCATGTCAAAGAACAGATGGGGAAATAACTCTACTTGTTAAAGGTAAAAAAAATCAAAAATATTCCCTTGTACTTCTCTCCATATTTATTATTCTCTACCTACTACCTACTACCTACTACCTACTACCTACTACCTACTACCTACTACCTACTACCTACTACTTTTTATGTCCATTTTTCTCGGTATTCTTCTGACACTCATCGTTCTCCTTATCGTCGTGATGATTCATGAGTTATGACATTTTATTATGGCTCGCATGACTGGGATGAAAGTAGAAGAATTTGGTATTGGTATCCCTCCACGAGCTCGCCGTTTCTTTGTTGATAAAAAAGGAACTGAGTATACACTGAATTGGCTCCCTATAGGAGGATTTGTTCGTATTTTTGGTGAAGATCCTCGAGATTCTGTAGAAGATATTGATTGATCCTTTATTTCTAAGCCATGGATCAGTCGGGTTATCGTTCTCGTTGCAGGTGTTACTATGAATTTTTTTCTTGCATTTGTTATATTTACAATTCTATTTGTTGTGGGTACGAGTCCGATTGCTATTGTAGATAAAGAGGGAGTGCAATCTCAATTACTCCCATCTGCTCAAGAGGCTATCGAAAATGGGTATCTCACGCATAGTGGACTCGTAATATCCTCAATTCCAGGGAGTATTGCAGCACTTGCTGGAGTCGGTTCTGGATATACAGTAGCCTCAATAGATGGTAAAATTCCAAAAACGCCACAAGATATTATCGATGTTATCAAAAAAGGGGCAGAGTTCACTTTGACTATCGAAACAATATGAGGTACTCCTTCTATAATCCGTATGATTCCCAAAGATGGTAAGGTAGGGATAACTATAGTTTATAAAGCATTGCAGATCAATAAAAATAAAACATTACACTATTCCTTATTTGAAGCTATACAAATGGGTGCTCGTGAGACGATTGCTACAACGAGACTCACATTCGGATTTTTATCTCGTATGGTAGGATGACTATTCAATCCAAAAAATGAACAAGAAAATATTGAAGCCAAAAATATGCTAGCGGGTCCGATAGGATTGGGGTCTACTTTTGTACAAATTGTGGAGAATCATGTACCATTTGAAACAATTCTTGTAATAATTGCTCTTCTCTCTATCAATCTAGGTGTTATCAATATTTTACCATTTCCAGCACTTGATGGCGGGCGAATCATGACTACAAGTCTGTACTCAATATTCTCATATTTTCCTAAAGGGAAACAAGGATTCTCGAAAGTCGAAGGAATAATACATGCAGGGGGATTTATGGTCTTACTCGTATTTATGTTGTATGTTTCAGGACTCGATATCGCTCGGTTTTTCTAATTATATATTCTATGCAATTCCTTGGTATTTTTTCTATCGTATTTTGACTCCTCATCATTGCTTATCCTCAGTTTCTCGCATATATGATTGGTTTCTTTTTTCTCATACTCGGTATGAATATATTAATCGCTTCTCATGTATTCTTCCAAGGATCATCACAAAATAGCAAGACATGGAAAATAGGAGACTATGAGATACTCAAAAATAATAACAGAAAGTAATGATATCTTTTATCTTTCTTTCATTTTTCGCTTTCCTTGTTGCCCTTCTTCCGCTCTATCTTTGGGGATATTGAGTATCGTATCTACTCGATACACCTTGGAATCGTCGTAGATTTCTTTTGGGTATGTTTATTGGAATGTTATCCGTTGGAGTAGTATGGATATTTTCATATTTTTTACCAAGTAGTCTGTACTCTATAATTACAGTTCTTCTTTTTTTAATTGTGTTGAGTATTATTGTATATATTCTTATATCTTCAGGATCTGTATATGCTCGATTATTACTACAAAAATTCGCAACAGTAAACCTACTTATTATAGCGAGCATACTTGGAGTAGTTCTCCTCATAACAAGATATATTCCTGGTGGAACCATTATACTTATATCAGTCATACCACTTCTCTTGTGATCACTCATCGAAGAATCTTCCAAGCATCTTATGAGTATCGGTCTTATGAGTCAGGATTTTGCCTTTTCCAGACGAGATATTATCATTTTTACTCTTTTTGTGGTTCTTGGATTTGTTTTTGTAGAGAATCTTGTCTATTTGACCGTGGGAAATTTAGGACTTTCAACTTGGATTTTCCGTTCTTTTTTTTCTCTTACTGCACATCTCTTATCTGCCGTAGTCTGTGCATATGCTTGGTGGAGGGCACTCGGATATGAGCCATATTCCTTTCGATATATTGCTATATTTTCGACTGGATTCGCCTTTGCAGTGGTCACACATCTAGGTTATAATCTGATACTCGCTCAGGGAAGCATGATTGGACTATTCATCTATATGATAGTAGGATATGTGATTGTGACGAGAGGAATCTTGGTTGAGAGAACTAGAGTATAGATATACTAATTTTCCTTTGCCCATCTACCATCACCTCGATAGTGATTTTTTTGGTTGGCTTTACAGATTCTCCGAGTATTTCGGGCCACTCAATTAGTAATATACTATTTGGATCTTCTATTATTTCTTCTCCTCCAATTGTGATCCAGTTGGAATATTCCTCGAGACGATAGAGGTCACAGTGGTAAATATTTTTGCCATATTTCTGATAATATGTATAGGTCGGACTCCTCACAATCATAGTAGCATCATTCATATTCCTGCGAATAATATGCCGGATATATGTGCTCTTGCCACTTCCTAGATCTCCGTAAAAAAATACCCGATCTCAGGAAACTAATAGAAAAACTATAGAGTCCAAGTCTTTTTCATTCTCAATTATATATTCTTGTATGTTTTTTTGCATTTTCTATGCTAATATGATATTATCGATATCGTATTCATAATTCTATCTTATGCAAGAGATCACCCAAAACCCCATTATTCCTGAGCCGAGCTCAATTCCATGGATAGCGAGTCTCGTTACTCTCGGAGTTATTATACTTTCTATTATTTGACTTTTCGTCTACCAATTCGTCACCGTTTCTACTATTGAGACGACGAATGAGGATATTGCACGACTCAATACGGCTATTACCTCAGCTTCCATGGATCGAGATATTATCATTGCAGATATCTTATCTTCTACACAGATTCGACCATCTATGGATCTCAAGGCTCTTGTGAGATCATTTCGTTCGGCCGCAACACAAGCTGGTGTCAGACTCCAAGGATTCTCTGTGAAAGACGATATATTGGGATCTACTCTGACAGCTACTCGAGATTCTGAAGGTGTAGATCCTGTAGAAACTATTATTTCGATGATGCGCAATCAAAAACAGAATACAGAAATCTCTCTAGTTCCGATTCATTCACTGCAGGGATCTGTTGATGAGCGTACTACTGTCGTATCATTCCATATCTTACCTACTAACCAGATTACCAATGCTACCAAATAATATTGTCAAAAAAAATAGAGTATATGCACCGATTATTGTTGGGATTACTCTTCTTCTCACTACTCTCGTACTCTATCCGCTCTATATTAACTATGTAGATACCAATATAGAGATTGCATGACTCGAGAAAATACAAACTGAAAAACTGGAAAAAATAAATAATATCAAAAAGATGCAAGCTCTTTTTGTAGCTAGTGGATCTACAGAATTTACCAAAACTGTCAAAAGATATAATCATAGCTTCAATACAAGTGATATTATGGAAGCTGTTATGATCAATAAGTTTACAAAGGAATCCAGTTTGACCCCACCATCAATTAGTATAGGAGCTATTTCTATTGATAATGGCAAAAAACTCCCAAGTGGACTCTCGCTGGCAACAATATCTCTCACGCTATCTGCCGATGCAGCAGATCAGATTGTGGAGTATCTGACATATCTGACTACAGAATCTCAACTTGCTTTCACGATTGATAGTATATCGCTACCTCTCGATACTCGAGGTACAGATCTTAATAGTACGAGACTTGCTCTTTCGATGACACTCGGAGTGTATTATTATTAGTAAGGTATTAGTTAGATAGAAGCTAAATAAGGAAATAGTAGAATGATTTTTCTTATTCAATCCATATAACTCTAAAACAATAAAAAAAATCATATTATGCTCCCATTTATTACTCCAACCATCTCACTCAAAGACAAGATCCTATTCTATGAGTCTACTGCAAATCTTCTCGAGGGTGGAATTACTCTTTTGGGAGCACTCAAGTGACTTCTCAAACGAACTCTGCCTGGAATCCTCCATGATACTCTTGAAAATACCATATTTTTTATAGAAAGCGGAGATGCGCTCAATATTGCTATGAGAAAGTTCCCGAATTTTTATGCTCAAAGAGAAGTCGCAATTATCGAGAGTGGAGAGCAAACAGGTATGCTCAAAAATGCATTCCAATCGATTGCTATAGAGCTCCGTCTACAAGAGGAACTGAAAAGTAAGGTAGTATGAGCTCTCACATATCCTTTTGTGATCATGGCCTTCCTCGTTCTTGCACTCATAATTGTGATGACGTATGTAGTTCCTCAGATCATACCTATTATTGCGGAGACATCCACAGAAGTCTCACTATCGACTCGCTCCCTTATTGCAGTGAGCAATTTTCTTCGATATCATATAACTTTTATAGTTATTATTCTCCTAGCATTCACGCTCATATTCCGCTGATATACGATGACAGATGTATGAAGAAGGTGGCTCGATCGGATAAAATTCTATGCACCAATAACAGGGAAAGTATACAAAAATTATCTCATTGTTCAGGTAATGTCCACCTTTCATCTCCTTTCCTCATCTGGTGTGAGTATTGTAAAAACTTTGCATTTAACAGGAGAGTCAGCCGACAATACTCGTGTTTCTGAATTATATTCTCATATTGCACTAGAAGTATCAAAAGGAAAAAAAATCAGTGAAGCTATGGTTATGGTAGATAAAGAGGGATATTTTTTCTCCTCAGATATTGTACAGATGATCGAGAGTGCAGAAAAAACCTCAACTGTACATCAGATATCCAAAAAAATCAGTGAACAGTATCGTCGAGAGGTAGATGCTTCGCTTGCTGTGATGGTAAAACTCATCGAACCAATTGCTCTCCTCATGGCAGGTATGTTCGTAATGTGGTTTGCCATGGCTATATTCTCTTCGATCATGCAAGTAGTCGAGGTATCAGGGAACTAAAAAAATATGATACTAAAGCCTAAAACATCAGGGTTTACCCTTATCGAGATTATCATTGTTAGTTGCATCATCATGATCCTTCTAGGTATTAGTATGTTTCCGTATAGATACTATATGCAACGATGATATACAGAGCGGGCTGCAGATTGACTTGCACAAGAATGGGTACTTGCCCACAAGGCTATTCGATGAGGCCTCGAATTTGATCCTCTCGCTGCTACACATGCTCGACTACTTTTTATTTTCACAAAAGGGAAATCAGAGATCGAGAGTTATCTTCTCTCAGGTTCAACTCTTCCTGATATTAATATGCTTTCTACTGATCCCAATAAAATCAGAAAATACAAAACATTTAGCATAGAAAATGGAGTTCAGATTCTAGATTTTACTGGTTCGCTTATCGGTATAGTCGATAAAGTTGGATATCTAATATCTCCTCCATATGGAGATGGAGTATTTTTCACGGGATCTACTCAGTCAGGATCACTGACAGATGCACGTATAATACTCGGATATCCTAGTGCGGATATTTATACAGGGAGAGCTAGAGAAATGCTCTTACGCACATATCTCCACTAATTCATAAAAATTATTCTTTCGTCTATATACTATTCATATCATGCAATTTCGATCTTCTACATCTGGATTTACTATCATCGAACTCCTTATCGGTATGACGATATTCTCAATCGGGCTTACATGAGTCTATGCGCTTCTCCAGACGACTATGTCGACTGTACAATATTCTCGTGATGAGATCATTGTCTCGGGAATTTTACGTGAGCAGATTGATCTCGTCATGAATATGCGTGATACTAATCTGCGTAACTATATACCTTGGGACTCTACTCGAGTTGAGAATACTCCCCAATCAATACTGACGACTGGAATATATACAATTGAGAACAATTTTTGATATGAATGAGTTCAGGTTGATAGTACCAATGGATCTATACAAAAAAGCCCACTTAAACTCATTAAAATAGATAGTGCTAGTTTATTTACTACAGATGAGGAAAAATGGAATAAAACACGACTTCTATTCGATACTACATGAAGATATATACACTCAGGACCTGGCATTATATGAACTGGTACGCAATTTGCCTCATATATTATTGTGTCACCACTTATAGTGAATGGAATAGAGGTCAAAAAACCACTTGCACCAGATCCAGAATGAAAAAACCAATGATGGATTATCGATGCTCGAGTTCTTATCAAGCTCAATAATTGATATCGTGAATATGACGCCAAAAGCATGATCACTGACTGGCAAAAGTAAAAATCCAATTTTATATGAAAAATATTCATTCCACATCTGCATTCACCCTGGTTGAACTCATGATCGCTATGACCATATTTGGTATGATGAGCATTATGGTGATGACTATTTATTTTTCCACTACTGATACTACGAGACGACTTAATACGCAGAGAGAAATCGCTGAGACGGCTCGTGAGATTATCGAACGTATCAGTCAAGATGTACGAGATCGAGGATTTAGTGGCTCCGCAGTGGCATTTGATACTATGAGTAGCCATATACCTTGGACCAAATATGATTACAAGTGAGGAGGAAGTGAATATTTGAATCTCTGAAATACACGATATGTATATGGGAAAAAAACTTCCACTGGAATGGTACCTTGTATAGATAGTGCTCTAGAAAATACAAAAACAAATCCCAAGATACATTGCGGACTCTATTTGGTAGATTATCTGGATAATGGACTCAATGGATATAATCTTGTGGATAGTTTTAATCCTGATGAGTCTCGAAAAAGAGTCAAAATTACTGATTTGCGATTCTATGTATCTGGTGATTGAGTTAGTACAGCCTATAAAATGATGCTAAAAATGGATCTCTCTCTCATTCCACGTAATGGTATATCAGCCAATCTCGCTACAACTACAAAGTTACATATCCAAACTACGATCAGTGAACGAGGATGGAAAAAATAATATATACTATGAAAATCAACATCAATAACTCATCTGGATTCTCCATACTTTTGGCAATTGGTACTATTGCGATACTACTCATATTGGTGACAAGTTTAGCTATGAGCTATATCCGTGAATCCAAACTTTCCCGTTTTTCCTATGATGAAGTAATAGCTTCTACTGCTGCCGAAGGTGAGTTCGAATATGCTATGCTCAAGGTTCGCAATCATAGGGATGGTTTCCAGGATATCGTAACCCCGGTAGAACCTGATGGTAAGTTTCTAGGTCTTTTGACCCCTCGGTCAAAATGACTTCAGACACAATATGATATTGTAGCCTCTAGTACTGGGAAAGTATTTAGCCTATCAGGTTCTGAACATCTTATTATTCCGTTATTCACATCAAATGATGGACTCATTCCTTGAGCTATCCAGTCCCGAAATGCGAGTTATAATATAGGAGCTTCCAATGTTTCTGAGCTTATGGTATCTAATATCTGAACTATGCCATGGACAATAGTGGCAATGAGTGGATCCGAGAGTATAGCAATTACAGGAACTGGGAATATTTACCTTACAACCTCTGGAAATATCCGTATCAAGACGAGTCAGTGTTATAGTAAATTTGATGGAAGTTTGAAATCTTGTTCTTCAATGATCGAATGAGATGAGGAATTACTCTACTCCTATGATCAGAATAAGGCTATTTCTGATTTCTTATTAGAGAAAACAGAACCATATTTCATTCTTTATAATCCGGGGACTGTAGCAGTTTCGGTAGATATGACTTCTGCTACTCCATTTACTCTTCCGATACTCACACTTACCGCAACAGCGAGCAAGGCAGATAGTTCACAAGTATTTCGTTTTACAGAAGATAAAGGTAAATACTATGATGCCCTAAAATATGGAGTGTTTAATACAAATTAAAAAAAATCCTATGAATGATATAGGTTTTTTTTAATAACCTCAGGCAGGCTCTCATTCATATTCTCGTTCTCCAGACTTCGATCTCTCGAGTTCATAGAATTTCTGTTGAGATTTTTCGAACTTGAGATCTACTTGTCCAGTAGGTCCATTTCGATTTTTTCGGATCATTACATTGGTTATGCCAGGGGTCTCTGAGAATTCATTGTAATAGTCATCCCGATAGATCATTGCTATGATATCTGCATCTTGCTCGATTGATCATGACTCGCGGAGATCTGACATCACAGGCCTCTTGTCTGGACGAGCCTCAACGGCACGAGAGAGCTGTGAGAGCGCGACAATAGGTACATCGAGCTCACGAGCCAGAGACTTGAGTCCTCTCGATATATCTGAGACCTCTTGTACACGATTCATCGAATTACCAGATGACATGAGTTGGAGATAGTCGATGATGATGAGGTCGAGTCCTGATTCCATTTTGAGTCGTCGAGCCTTGGATTTGATTGATAGAAGTCATTCTCCAGCAGGGGAGTCATCGAGATAAATCTTTGACCTTGAGAGACTCTCGAGAGCATCCCCCATCTTAGAGAACTCATCTTCGGAGAGTTTTCATTTCTGGAGTTTCCAACTATCCACTGCCATGGCTGCGGCAATGAGACGATCAGTGATTTGTTCTTTTGACATCTCAAGAGAGAACATAGCGACATTGCGTCATTTTTTGGCGACATTCTGAGCAAAGTTCAGTGCCATAGCCGTCTTTCCCATACTTGGACGTGCTGCTAATATGATGAGATCTCCTCGCTTGAATCAGCCGAGTTTGGCATCAAAACTCGGATATCCAGTAGATATTGTGTGACGATCCACCAGCTCAGGATCAGCGTGTATAGCTGCAAATTCTTCATATCGGGCATTGAGAATATCACGGATAGGTACGAGCTTGTTCTGGATGAAAGTCTGAGTCACTCCAAAGAGTGATTTCTCAGCTTTTTCGAGTAATTCTGTGGTTTCAGTGGCTTCATCATATCCATTCATGATAATCTCATTACCCGCTCGTATCAGCTTACGGAGTATGGATTTATTTTTCACGATCTGGGCATATTGGAATATGTTGGCACTCGTGAAAACTGCCTCCATAAGCCCCGCCAAGAATATATTCCCACCGATGGATTCTAGTTTTTTCTGATCGTCGATAACTTCACGAACTGTAATCGAGTCTATGGGACGATTGCGTGCGTAGAGATCCAATATTGCCTCGTATACGATGGAGTGTGCAGGATCATAGAAATCATCACGAGTCAAGAGATTCGCTACATGTATAATACCATCCTTGTCGATCAGGAGAGATCCGAGAACTCATCGTTCGGCATCAACGCTATGTGGAGGAGTGGTAAGGTTGGACACTATAATAAAAAAGCTAAAATATAATATTTATGATTCCTTCACTTCAAAATTATTGGCTAGCTCTTCTTCTAAGAGAAGTTTATGAAGAATTTGGGTTATTTCACTCGAATAAGGAGTGATATTTTTGAGGTTTCTGTAGGTTTCTATAGCATTCCGTCTGAGTCAAAGATTTGCTTGGGTAGAGGCAAGGAGAGTAAGAATCTCAGGATTTTTTGGCCATTGGAGAACGTATTGTTTTGCATACTGGAGAGTTGATTCATTATCCCCGAGCGTATTGGATATATGAGTGAGCATATAGAGAGTGCTCTCTGTATTACCCGTAAAGGCATAAATCTTTTTATATATTTCACTTGCGATCAGGTATTTTTTTTCTACGATGAGGACATTTGCGAGTTTTTCGAGGATCTCTATATCAGTTGAGTGGTGCTCTGCCATATCTTTATATATGTACTCAGCACTTGCATATTGTCCATCTTGTTCATATATTTGAGCCAGGAGAAGGTTGAGCTCTCGATGGTTTTTGGATAGAGAGAGTCCTTCGACTATCAATGTTTGGGCTTCACTCGTCATACCACGTGCAATCAGAGTTCGAGCACTTGATACCAGTCCAATTAGTTTTTCATTTTTGGAGGTGTCAATTTTCTCTGATAGTATCAGTACCTGACTGTTAGGAATTTGTACTGTATCAGTTTCTGGTAAAGAGATGGGAGGTACAGAGTGTACTACCTGAGCTAGAGTTTTATGAGGGTGTCATCTCTGAGGAGTCTTGAGTGCTTCCCATACACGCCCTATCCACTTATACAGATTATGACTCAAAATAGTGATGAGGATGATAGCGAGCAGTAGGAGGAGTTGGATTTCTGCGGAGTTATTCTCTGTGAGAAAAAAGAATTCCATACATTAACTGGAGTGAGGAAAATAAAAAATTTTTTTAGGATTGCCTTACACGATCAAAAGGCTGAAAACTTCACATTTAAGTATTAATTCGGATCTAATAGTTAGATACTATAGTGTAAAACAAAATTAGATATACATAGTAGAGAAAAAACCTTTTTTTGCAAATTATCTCGAAAAAACTTGCATTATCTCCTATTTTTCATATATTACGCTCGAAAAAGGTTTTAAAAACCATTCCATTATACCCTAATTCTATCATTTTATGTCAGATGTTTCCCTTGTAAAAGCTATCCAGCAGAGCACTGTAACAGATCCAAAAGATACTGTAGTTATCTATGAGACTGGTATGGAAGTAGAGGTACACCAAATAATCCGTGAAGGTGAAAAAGAACGAACTCAAAAATTTCGTGGACTTATAATATCTATGAGGGGTTCAACTGCATTCGATCGTGTACTCACGATTAGGTCGGATGTAGATGGTGTTGGTATCGAGCGACTCATTCCAGTTAATGCCCCAACTATCACCAAGATTGATATCCTTCGCAAGTTCAAGGTTCGCCGCAAGAATATCAAATTTATTCGAGAACTCACTGGAAAAGCGGCTCGTCTCAAAGAAATCAAATAATTTTTGATATTTCCAAATATCTCTCTCGTAATCGGGGGATATTTTTATGTAGATTTATTATATAAAATTTTACTTTTTTTAAAAAGTTTTTTGTTTTTTATGATGAGTTATATTCTCTCGTTTACACCAATCATATCTACTAAACAAGATCTGAGATTCTTGACCAAAAATCGTGTACAATACAGGCTGTCAAGTGTTTTTTTTCTTTTGACTTTGGGCGTTTTATGAATAAAAAGGATATATGATTTTTAGCTTTATTCATCTCGAGAAATCTGTAGAGATTATGTCTCGAGAGATCAGAAAACAAGATTTCCTGACATATTTCAAACGATTTTCTCTGATGGCAAGTACAGAGACAAGTGTTACTATCGGTGTGCTCTCATCTTTTCATCAAGATAACCTCTCCAAAAAATTCTATATAGAGGTAAAATCAGCAATCGTGAGTATATTTCCTACTATCGAAGTGGTAGATTTTATCGTTGATGATAGCATAGAGATGCGAGCCATAGATGAAGTGATCGACTGTCGTGATATCCAGCGACTCTCTGAGAGAAAAACTAAAAATGAATCCATCCATTGAGTGGAGATCGTCGAAGGAGTCAATAGTCGTCTTGTGTCTGAGCGGTATCAGCTCGATAATTTTATAGTTGGTCCAAATACTCAACTCGCACATGCAGCTTGTGATGCTGTTGCTCGTCGTCCTGGGTCATCCTACAATCCACTCTATATCTACGGAAATGTAGGACTCGGGAAGACACATCTACTCCAAGGTATCGCGAATACTATCCGATCTAAACAAAAAGATCTTCGAGTGGTCTACACAACTGCTGATAAGTTTCTCACTGATTATGTGGCTAGTATCAAGGGTCGTTCAGTAGACAAGCTCCGTGAGCGATATCGTCAGATTGATGTTCTTGTTCTTGATGATGTTCAGTTTCTTGCGGGCAAGAAGCAAACTCAAGAAGAGCTCTATAATATATTCAATATACTTTATGAGGCAGGTAAACAGATTATACTCTCTGGAGATCGTCCTCCTCGCGAGCTCACTGAACTAGAGGCTAGATTGCAGAGTCGATTCGAATGGGGTATCACGGTCGATGTGAGTGAACCTGACTACGAAACACGTCTTGCAATTATCTGAGAAAAGGCTCGAGCCCGAGAATTCTTGCTTCCACAAAATGTTGCAGAATTCATTGCAGAGAATGTCACGACCAATGTACGTGAGATTGAATGAATACTGAATCAGATAATTGCTGAATACGATCTCCGTGGGACGCCCCCAACTATCGAAAATATAGCGATGCGTCTCTCGAAGTTATCCATCAGACCCCTCACTCCGTCAATGACTACTTCCAAGAGTATTAGGTCAACTCACTGTAGCTATGAAGATCTTATCCAAGCAGTTTCTGGACACTTTGGTATAGAAATACGGGCACTCTTGTCGGAAGATCGTAAAAAAGAAAACATGATCCCAAGACAAGTCGCTATGTACTTACTCAAGAACAAGCTCCACTACACCTATGAACGCATCGGGAATATATTCTCAGGTCGCAATCATACCGCAGTGATGTACTCAGTAAAAAAATTAGAAGAAGTGATGAAAAAAAATCAACAAGTTGTTTATGAGCTCAATATTATACGAGATAAATTAGGCATTTAATAAAATATAAAAAAGACTTTTTCTTAGAATGAGTCTTTTTTATATGGAAATATACCTTTCTTTTGTGATATTTTTGCATACACTTTCACGAATCTAATACTACCTATATGCTCTCCATAGTATCAACTCCGATCGGTAATCTCGAAGATATAACCCTGAGAGCTCTGCGTATACTCCGTGAGGCTGATTATATAGCTTGCGAGGATACTCGTATGACTGGCCAGCTTTTGCAATACTATGATATAGAAAATGGTGGACGACTCATGTCATTTCATTCACATTCTGGATTCTCCAAGGTTGAGAAAATCATCGAACTATTACAAGATCATAAACATATAGCACTGGTATCAGATGCAGGTACTCCAGGTATATCTGATCCTGGATTTATATTGATAAAAAAAACGATTGAAGCTGGTATTATTGTAACGCCCATTCCCTGAGCCTCAGCGGTACTATCCGCTATTGTTGCGAGTGGATTTGATTGTCATCAATATCTCTATCTCGGATTCCTCCCTGTCAAAAAATGACGACAGACAATGCTAAAATCTCTCCAGAATAAGCAATATACGGTAGTAATCTATGAATCTGTACATCGTATAGAGCGAACACTTGCCGAGTTTGAGATCTATTTTGGTCCACATACACCGATAGTAGTAGGCCGAGAGATTACAAAAAAATTCGAAGAATTCAAACGAGGAACTATTCATGAAGTTGTCGAATATTTCCGAGGAGAAGGGAAGGTAAAAGGGGAATTTGTAATTATATTTTAGTACTTATCTCGGTAGTGTTAGAATTATGGAGAGACCATTTGGAATACAATTAGTAATAACTACTGAACCCTCATGTATGCGAATTATATGATCAATAATTGAGAGTCAGATACCCATACTCATATTCGAATCACGAGTTCGTGATTTATCAACACGGTAGAATTTTTCTCTAACTAGTGATATTTCATCTTCGGGTATTCATTTTCCATTATCTAGGAATTCTAATTTTACACTTTCATTTATTCGACTATATTTACAGATAAGTGTTGTCTCAGAGCCTGCATACTTGATAAAATTTGAGAAGATATTGTGTAGAATCTGGATAAACATATTATTGTCCATCCGAATCAATATATCAGCATCTCCGAGTACAACGATACGCTGTTCTGTTTTTTCAATTTGAGGACTATATTCATGAACCAGTGTTTCAATTTGTTTTTTGATAGCAAATCTCTCAATCTGGATATCATCTGTAGAATTATGGGTGAGATTCTCATATTCCATAATTTTTTCTGTAATAATAGTGAGACGTGTTAATTCTGTTTGCAAAAGTGGTACGGTCTTCGCATCGAGCATCATCATTCAATCTTCGATCGCTTCTAGATAACATCTCACAGCTGTTATAGGTGTCCGAATCTCATGTGATATGTCAGAGAGAAAGTTCGAACGAATATTCTCTTGTACTCTTAGTGATTTGTAGAGATTATTTATTGTCTGTACCAGCGGAGTGAATTCATTATCTCTTTTATAGAGTATAGGCTGGAATTTTGAGCTATCGATATATGCCTTGAGTCTATCGATAATTAGGTTTACGGGTGCAAATATACGACGAATCCAGAGATAATAAAAACTTGTAACAATGAGCAAAAATACTATATTGGTAATAAGAAGACGTGTCAAGAGTCCGATTATCAGTTTCCATTCAGGAGAATCTTTTTCCCAACCTGTAGGATTTACAAGAAGGGAAGTGATATTAGCAAATGGACTTTTTGGCTTTCTTTCTGGTGACACTTGGAGTGCATACCCTCCACCTGTTTCTTGTAATTGGCCTGATCCTGCATGGATATAGAGCTCGGGATTTTCGCTAATATTTTTGAGTGAAGTTGATATAGTGGATAGTTCTGTAACTACTTGTTTGTATTCATCTTGTTTTTCTGGTGAGAGGGTGCTAATATCAAGCACAGCTCTGAGTTTTTCTGGTGAGAGTGTTCATCTCTGGTCATTGGCCTGTATTTCATCGGTATAGGCTACGAAGAGGGTCCTCATAAAATATTGAAATGCCAAAATATTTACAAGTGTTGTTGCAATTATAGCAAGTCCAGTAATGAGAGGTATTTGATAGGAGAGACGCAAAAATAACTACAGATTAATAAGTATAAAATATTAATGGTAAGTATAGAAAAAATCACAAAAAATCCAAATTTCACTCGTGAAAAATAAGTGAAGAGAAAAAGAAACAGATTTTATACTATCTTTTTAATTTCTAATAAATCTGCTTTCTCTGTAAGACTATATTTAGAGTTCATTCACCATGCGCCTGCTACAATTTCTTTTGTTAGTATCTTACCATCTTTATTTACCACTAGTGACGTTTTTATAAAAGCAAATCCACTTTGGGTGGATGTGACCCCATATGTACCATCAAGGTTTTTACTTAAAGTTATTTTTGAAAGATCTATTTTCATCGGTTTTCCGTTAAAATCAATATTCATTTTTCCTAACCTTTCCATTATTTTGCCTTTTTCACGCTTTTTCTGATCTTCTGGGGATTCAAGTATTATGGAGGTTCCTTCATTTACTGAAGGCTTCACATTTCAAGGACTATTTATTGCTATCTTAGGTAGCATTGCAGCTCATCATCCTCATTCCATCGATTTCTTTAGACTTATTAATGCCTGCTCTCGATCTATTGTAACTTCTTTACCTTCCCTGATAGCAGCAACCTTGATTTGTTGATTAATAGCCTCAAAATTTTGTGTTTTATTTGAACTATCAATTTTTTCAATTTTTTCTTTCGCACGTTCATATGTAGAGCTATCGAATCGAGCTCCTCCTTCAGGCATAGTCTTATGAATTATTGTTATATAAAATATATTATCATATCTTTTTTATTTTTGCAACTCTGCATATCTGTACTATTTTGGTTCGCCATTTCCCTTGCTTTTTATGCATTTTTTGATAGTATAGGTTGTATAATTCTATTATGTTTTCTATGATTGTTCGTACACGTCTCGCCCCATCTCCTACTGGATATCTTCATATCGGTAGCTTGCGAACTGCTCTTTATGCGTACCTGTGGGCAAAACATAATGATGGTCAATTTATTCTTCGAATTGAGGATACAGATCGTAGTCGTCTGGTAGAGGATGCTGTAGATAAGCTTATCAATATATTAACTGAAGTAAGAATGAGACCTGATGAAGGTCCCCATCATGACGGTGGATATGGACCATATACCCAGAGTGAACGACTCCATATCTATTCTTCACAACTCCACCAGCTTTGCGAAGATGGAACCGCCTATTATTGTTTCTGTAGTGCTGAACGACTCACAACACTGCGTACTGAGCAAGAGGAACTCAAGCTACCACCTTGATATGACTGACACTGTCGACATCTTCCTCTAGAAGAATCACAACTCAGGATCTCAAATGGAGAAAAATATACTATTCGACTCAAAGTAACAAAAAACGAGATACTCATATTCAATGATATGATCCGTGGTCGTATTGAATTCAATACGAATGAAGTCGAAGATCAAGTACTGCTGAAATCTGATGGATTTCCTACCTATCATGGTGCTATAGTAATAGATGATAATCTGATGGCGATAACTCATGTGATGCGAGGTGAGGAGTGGATTAGTTCCATACCAAAACAGGTCCTGGTAGCAAGAGCCCTCGGTATAACTCTTCCTGAGTATGCGCATCTTCCCAATGTTTTCGGTAATGATGGCAAAAAATTATCGAAAAGAACAGGTGATGTTTCCGTCTCTGAATATCTCAAAAAAGGATACTTGCCTGAAGCACTACTCAATTTCCTCTCACTTTTAGGATGGCATCCAGGTCATGACAATGAAATCATGTCGATGGATGAGATGATCGAGCAGTTTGAGATCACTGCAATACACAAGTCAGGAGCTGTTCTCGATCCAATCAAGTTGGATTGGATGAATGGCGAATATATCAAACGTATGGAAATCAGTGAACTCCATACACGACTCGCGAATTATCTCGAGCAGTATGAGTGAGATTTTTATAGAGATATCTTCTCACAGAGAAATTATATCTACAATACTCGAGTTATCAGTGAGCTCCAGAGTCGCATGAAACGATTCGAGGAATTCATCCCTCTCACAAGTTGCCTCTATGGAGATTCCGAGGTTCGTCCAGATCTCATGGTGAATACAAAGATGAAGATCGAAACAGTAGAACAAGGGTTTTCAGCACTTCATTTTGTGCTCCCTTTGCTTGATTCGGCTGATTATTCTTCTCTAGATTCTCTTAAGGCTCCGATTATCGCGGCTATTGCCCAATCAGGACAAAAAAATGGTCAGATACTTTGGCCACTTCGAGTTGCTCTTTCGGGTGAAGAGTTTTCTCCTGGAGCTTTTGAACTCGCCTATATTCTCGGTCGCGATGAGTCAATTCGAAGAATACAAAAAAGCTCGCCTCAAAGTATAATCTAATTTATTCTAATATGCCATATATTTTTCTCAAAAACATTCTCGAATCCGTCATTGCTAATTATATATGTCCTGACTGTGGGACTCGTGCATCTGCTGAACATATCACTCTTACGGGTATTAGTTCACGATGAATCGATATCCATCTCGTGTGCTCACTTTGTGGTATCCATTCTCAGCTCTCTGCTGAAGTCAATACTATGGCATCAGAACTCCTCGCGAGCGAATGAGGTCAGCAGTTTTTCAGTGAATTCATCAAAAATAGTGGGACTACCTGAGCTACAAAGCTAAATAAAAAAAATCTTCATACGAAAGGTATCAATGCAGCTGATATAGCTCAGGTTGATGAAGAGATCAAAAATGCCAAAACTGTTGAAGATTTGATGAAATAATTTTATATCTTTCTATTTTTTATATGATTTCTCAAGTTTTCGGAACGGCATTTTTTCTTGTTATAGCATATATCGTAGCAATATTCATGGCTCCTACTACTACTGATAGATACTGAAATAAAGAATTCAATGCAAAAATACGTGAATTCAAAGATCAGTCTCTGCAATTTGCATCAGGATGAGAATCCAGCCCATCAATCGTCCAAAAGATTACAGATACTACTACTCCATATATTGAGGATACCAAGAAGACAGTAGAAAATATGAACTCGAATATTACAACTAAAATAAATCAAATAGAAGAAGCCTCAATTGCTGTACATAATGCTTATAGTGGGGTAGTATCTGTGGCTCATACAATACAAAATCTCACCGGAAGCGGTAAATAATATATTTTTTATGTCCCAATTTTCAAAAACACCTCAATTAAATCGTATGGAGCAACGTAAGAGAAGATCTAGGTCGCTCCGTTTTTTTGTGCTTATCAGTATCGGTATTTTTATATTGGTTAACTATCTTGTTTGGAGTGTAGGATCCATACATATTTCACCAGGAAAATACTCAATAGAAAAATGATATACTGTATCGACTCTGAGTGATAAGCTCGGATTTGGTATTGCATCTTGGAGGTATCGTCTTTGGATTCGTTTTTTTGCACCGTCTGATATCACTATCAATGCTGGAACCTATGAGGCTACGACTACAACCACAATTTCAGGATTTCTCATGACCACTATGAAAACTCCACTCTATATAGATCAGACCATCACCATACTTCCTGGCTGGAGTTCTTATGATATAGATTCCTACTTATCTAGCAAGGGGATTGGCTCTACTGGTGATTTCTTAGAGGTTTCTCGTATCAATTTTACCAAATATCAAAGTGAGTTTCCATTTCTAATAGGAGTCTCATCTCTCGAAGGATTTTTATATCCTGATACGTATCGTCTTCGGCAAGATGCATCAGCAGATGATGCTATACGAGTCATGCTAAGAGAATTCAACAAAAAAATCGGAACCACCTATGTAAAACTTAATATAAAAAAGTCTTACGAAATACTTATTCTGGCATCTATTGTGGAACGAGAGGAGCGAAGTGAGGGCAATCAGGCAATTGTAGCATGAATCCTCTCAAAAAGAGTGACTCAGGGTATTGCAATGGGAGCTGATGCAACCGTTTGCTATGGGTATGCCAAAACTCAAAAACAGTGTACTCCCAGTTTTATCGGAAGTATTATCCAAGACAAGAATCCCTATAATACCAGAAGTAAACAAGGTTATCCACCAACTCCCATAGCCAATGTTCCAGTATCTGCTTGGAATGCGGCACTCAAACCTGAGACTTCGCCCTATTATTACTATCTCCATGGAACTGATGGTGTGATACACTATTGACGCACAAATGAAGAACATATAGCAAACAAAATACAATATCTACAATAGATCTCAAGTTATTTTAAAGTCGGTGTATATATTCATTATCACTCTTAATCTTTCCGCATGATTCATTCTATAAATACTTTTCTTTTGCCTTTGGAAAGAGTCATCAAAAATAATCAAAAATATATCGGTTATTTTTTGTTATTTATTTGTTTTTGCTCACTTTCTCTTATAGTTTTTCCTGATTATGTCAAAGCAACTGGGGAACAAGCGAGAAATATTTTATTCATTATTTTATTTCTTCCGATACTTTCTCGGGTATTTTGATTACAAATAGCTACTACTATAATGCCTCTTCGTAGAGAACTCGGTATTCTAATGGGATCACTTGCATTTGTGCATGGATGAGGATATATAATTCAATATCCATCTTTTATAGGTGATACATCATTCTGGTGGCAAGATGGTCAAGTAATGTACTTCTGAGTATGATTTATTGCTCTTATGATTACAATGCCTCTTCTTCTTACTTCAAATAAATGGGCAATACGAAAACTTTGAAAGAATTGGAAGCGTTTACATAGACTCGCATATGGAATAGTAATATTTGTGATATTACATATTGTTCTGATCTCTTGGTACAAAAACCCTCAAACTGTATGGTATACAAATATTGATATTCTCATACAACTCTCTATTCTTATAGTATATTTTCTTGGAAAAACCCTAGAATGGAAATGAATATACCTTGATTGAGCATGAAAAAAAACCTACCAAAAATGACAGAAGTGGCTCTGTATTCCATGTCTATATGTCTACGATCCAGCTCTAGGTGATGAGGATAGTGGGATCGCTCCTGGAACTGAGTTCTCAGATATTCCAGATGATTGGAGATGTCCCGTTTGCGGTGTTACGAAGGCTGACTTCGTACCTTATGAGGCTTGAACTATGCAAACAAAGCCCTACAGGGCGTCTATACAAAAAAAAACATTTCTCAATCCTACAACCATAGAGCTCATTATTGAGACAGAAGAGAATTTTACCAGCAAACCAGGACAATTTATGAGTTTTTTTTGGAGTGATGATATATGAGAATTCACACGCTCATACTCGATTGTGGAACAAAAAAAGAATCAGTTTATTTTTCTCATCAAATTGGATAAGATCGGAAGAGGATCTCAAATACTAAAAAAAATACTTCCAGGAACTCTTATCCAAATTCGAGGAGTATTTGGTAATTTTGTATTGCAAGATGGTAACAATCCCAAAATTTTCATTGCCACCTGAACAGGACTTGCTCCCATATACAATATGGCGCTGTCACTCAGCTTAGATATGCCAAAAAATATCTATTTCATGGTTTCTACTGGAAAGGATCTCTTCTATGTAGACAAGCTTAGAGCAATTCCAAAAGTTGAACTACATATTCATATAAGCCGTGAAACAATCGAAGGATATGAGTTCGGACGAGTTGATGTCGATACAATCGCAGCAACTCCTGATACTGAATGGTATCTCTGTGGTAATCCTCACATGGTAAGTGAAACACGAGAGAATCTCACTAAGAGAGGATTTGATAAAATATACAGCGAGGAGTTTAATTAGACTCCTATTTTTTCTATGAGCATTCAATTGTTATGGAGTGCTGCGATATCCATATAACCACCGATACACTCATCTCATATGAATATCTGAGGTACGGTTCGCATTCAGGATTTTTTTACGAGTTCCATGATGAGCCCAGGAGTTGCCGTGATATCGATTTCTTCATAAGTAGCCCCAATCGAAGTAAGCAAATTCTTTGCGAGGATGCAATAGGAACAATTGTCTTTGCTATAAAGGGTGATTTTTTGCATAGTTTTTGGATTATTTTTGGATCTGATCGAGACCGAGTTGTATATTAGCAGTAAGTGCGATACCGATATATCTCGGATAGTCGAGTTTTACAGCTTGCATAGTCTCTATGAATTCTTCGAGAGTGGTATTGCTACGAATGCGAGTATTGTATTTCTTCTCTTCATCTACCGTACTCATCATCTTTCCCGTATAGTCATGGCTTGGATATATTTTTGTACTATCAGGGAGGATATAGATTTTATTTTTGATGGAATAGTAGAGTCGCTCTGCTGATCCTCACTGGAAATCTGTCCGTCCCGTCTTGCGGATGAGTAGAGTATCGCCCGTGAATAGCATATCTCAGATGAGGTAGCTCGTACAACCATCCGTATGTCATGGAGTAGCGATGGACTGGATCTGGATAGCTCCGACAGAGAATAGTTCGCCATCTCATAAGAGAACATCAGGTTTGGCTATTTTTGCTCACATTCACATGAGTATCTTTGCCCCAGTTTTTTCCCTGAGGAGTCCTGATCCCGTGATATGATCCGCATGGATATGTGTATCAAGGATATAGACAAGCGTGAGTCAGAGTTCGCCGAGGAGTCGTATATCACGATCGATCTGATCACGCACTGGGTCGATGATGATCGCTTGCCTGGTGGTAATATCACCGACGATATAGGTGTATGTAGAGCTCTCCGCATCGAAGAGTTGACGAAATATGATAGAGGAATTCATAAAAAACTAATTAAAATAACTGGGGCTAAATCTATCGGTAATCTCGATGATATCTGACTGATTTCGATAGAGTGCTGCTATACTACCTGTTACATTGATAGCTGATTTTCCCAGTCACTCGAGCCATGCACATACTCGTCCACTTCGGCTTCCTGTCCGACAGAACACATAGACAGGTTTGCTAAAATCAAAATCCGCCATACGCAACTCGATCGATGAGAGGGGAATGAGCTTGGCTCCTGGGATACGGATCTGTTCCCATTCGTTTTTCTCACGGACATCGATGAGCTCGATATCGGCCTTATTTTTGATCAGAGTTTCGAGTTCTTTTGCAGTGATTTCTGTGTACATACTATTTGGTTGTGAATATCTGGTAGACGAACATACTTGCGAGCATCGCAGCTATGAATACGAGGACATAGGGATCGAGGAATACGATACTCCCGATCGCAGGACCTGGACAGAGTCCGCCGATTCCCCATCCGATACCGAATAAAACTGATCCGATGATAAGATTAGAGTCGATGATTCATTTTTTATCCCATGGGAAGTGCCACTGGTCTGCGAAGTGTGGAGTTTCTTTTTTGGATAGGAAAAAATGCCCGATCGCCGATACCGTGACGGCTCCTATCATCACAAAAAGGAGCGTCGGATCCCAACCATACACTATATCGAGAAATCCTCGAACTCGATCTGGCGAGGTCATATCCGAGAGTGTGAGAGCAAATCCGAAAAAGACACCCGAGATGAGGGAAATGAGATTGATAGTCCTAGACATAGTATACTAGGCGAAAAAATGAGTAATAAAAACAGCGATCATACCACTCGTGACAAAGACGAGAGTGGCAACTATCGACCTGAAAGAGAGGCGACCGATACCGCAGACAGCGTGCCCGCTCGTGCACCCATTGGCCATACTGGTACCAACTCAGACGAGTATCCCTGCGATGATGGCGATGATGTATGAGGGGTTCGTATTGCTGATATGATATCCAGGTACAATATAGCTATAGAGTGCGACACCTCACATGAGCCCCACGAGGAAGTAGTATCTCCAGTATTCGCTTTTAGCGAGCTTGTTGAGAATTCACTTCACGATACCGGATACACCCATCACTCGCCCGAGTCCTCATACAAAAAGAAGTGTCGAGAGTCCAATGAGGGCTCCACCGATGAGGGCGTTGATATAGAGAGGGTTCATAGATAGAGAGATTATTCGCAATAGATGGCAGAGAGAGATGAGAGTAGTGAGAGTACCTCAGGACTATCGATGCGATAGGTGATATAGAGTCATGATTTCTCAGATCCGAGGATTCACTCGTCCCGCATCTTGGTGAGAAATTGTGAGAGCTGTGACTGTGATATGCTGCAAGTCCTCTCGAGTTCACCGACAGTTTGTGGACACTCGGAGAGTCGACAGAGTATGATGAGTCGCTTGGGATGTGATATTGCCTTGAGGATTTTTGATACTTTTTCTGCTTGAGCTTCGAGGTCGGCTAGGCTTTTCATATTCTTTTACTGGTAATTATTCAATATATATTATGAATATATAATATAATGTCAAAAGATTTTTGTTCTATTTTGCAAGTGATTTTTTGAGCTTAAATTTTGTAAAATTCTTGAAACAGATACTATAAGTACTATTATAGATTCTGATGGGAGTTACCACATTGGTCTCCTATTTTATGCCTTTTTCGGAAAATATAAATAAAATTTTATTCTCTCATTGTATTTAGTTATGAAACTATTCAACATTACCGATATATTCAACAATATTATCACAATGAGTCCAGAAACTCTGGAGGCATTCCATGATGAGCTCAGAGAAAACTATAAAGTTTTAGCAAAGGAAGGGGATATCGATAATCTACGAGTTCTCCGAAATAGGCTCCAAACTATTCTCGATGCCAATATTCCCAAATTATCAAAACGAGAACATCGTAAGTTAGAAAAACTCGGGCGACTCCTCCTCGAAATAGATGAAACTATAGAAGTGGTTGATCTCGCTACTCGTGAAGAGATCATACTTATCGATGTCATAAAAAAATATCACAAAAAACATGAAGCTCTAGATGTGCTTCCTCCAGACAAAAAAAAGACTCATGTTCTCAACGCTATCAGAAAAGAAGAGATATCCTATGAAGAAGAGATGCTCCGTCTCCAGATCGAACTCGTCAAACTCCAGAGCTATATACAGATGACGGGCAAAAAATGCCTCATTATATTCGAAGGTCGGGATGCTGCAGGGAAGTGAGGT
>JAYTZT010000003.1:0-100346 GCA_043741945.1 Candidatus Altimarinota bacterium | reverse complement strand
CTTTCAGTTAGTGAAAAAGAGATACTGTTGCATAAAATATCAATAGTCAAATCAGAGAAAAAAATATCAGATAGATCAGTAGAAGAATTGTATACCTTGGCGGAGTCCTATTATTCTGATGAGAAAAAATCACTCATTGTGCTATGGACGGAACAAAATAAAAATATCATACGTCGTCTCGAATATGAACTCACAGTAGTTGAACTCATGGGATTTAATTGATATTTCTGTATCGTTGCAGACTTTATTCGATATGGCAAAACAAATTGAGTACCAGTATGACCAGGTCGTTGATCTGCAGCAGGTGCCATCCTTGCTTACCTCTCAGGAATTACGGATATCGACCCCTTACGATATGGGCTCCTTTTTGAGCGATTTCTCAATCCTGCTCGTGTCTCCATGCCGGATATTGATGTTGACTTCTCTGATGAGGGTCGAGATCAGGTTCTGGTGTATGTCAGAGAAAAATATGGCGCAGATCGTGTCACTCAGGTATGTACATTTGGTACTCTAGCAGCTCGTGCTGCGGTGAAAGATGCATGACGAGCACTTGGGGTTCCGTTCGAAGATATGAACATATTTGCCAAAATGATTCCCGCTCGTCCTGGTATTACTCTGAAGCAAGCTCTCGAAGAGTCAAATGAGTTCAAGAAAGTCTATAGTGCAGGATGAGTATATACAAAAGTTATCGATGCGGCGATCCGACTCGAGTGAACTGTACGTCAACTCGGGGTACATGCTTGTGCAGTTATCATTGCACCAGAACCGATGACCAACTTTTGTCCACTGCAACAACCTCCGAAAGATCCAACAACGACTGTAACCCAATTCTCAGCTCATCCACTCGAGGCTCTCGGACTTCTCAAAATGGATTTCTTAGGTTTGCGAAATCTCGCGATATTGGATCGAGCGGTACGAATCGTGAGAGAAGAACATAGCATCTCAGTTGATCTTCTCAAGATTGATTTCGAAGATCCCAAGGTATTGGCTCTATTTGGCGAATGAGATATGACATGAGTATTTCAGTTTGAATCTGATGGTATGCGCCGCTATCTCAAAGAACTCAAGCCATCGAGTTTCGAGGATCTGATTGCTATGGTCTCACTCTATCGTCCAGGTCCACTTGCCTATATCCCTGAGTTTATTGATCGCAAATTTGGAAGAAAAGTGGTCGAGTATCCCCATCCATCCCTCGAAGCTATCTTGAAACCGACATACGGAATTGCTGTGTATCAAGAGCAGATTATGCAACTCGTACAGGCTTTTGCGGGATTTTCTCTGGGAGAAGCAGATATACTCAGACGAGCTATTGGTAAAAAAAAGCTCGATCTCCTCATGGAACAACGTGACAAGTTTATTTCTGCTGCCCATCAGCAGTGACATAAGGAAGATCTTGCTATATATATTTTCGATGAGATTATCGAACCGTTTGCGTGATACGGATTCAACAAGTCACATGCTGCGTGTTATTCTATGATCGCATATCAGACGGCTTATATGAAGACCTATTATCCAACAGAGTTCACGGTTGCGCTCATGGTATCTGATGAGGAGGATATGGATCGTATCAAAATGGAAATCAATGAGGCAAATTTGAGATGAATCCGAATTCTTCCACCCGACATCAATCAGTCTCGTCTGCATTTCACCTATGTCGATAGCACTACGATCAGATTCGGACTAAAAGCTATCAAAGGTCTTGGCGAATGACCTATTACAACTATTCGTAATAGTGTAAAAGAAGGACAATTTATTAGTATTGATGATATTATCGAACGAACTGGAGGCGATGTCATTAACAAAAAATCCCTCGAGTCGCTGATCTATTCATGAGCCTTAGACGACTTCGGCGAACGAAATAGTTTACTCGCGAGTATCGTCAAGATGACAGCATATCTCAAAGAGATTGAGTCAAAACGCGAAACCTCACAAATGTGACTCTTCGATGGGCTCGATAGTAGTACCTATTCTGGAGTACATTTCGAATTGGAGAGGTCTCAAACTGAGATGACATTCGAAGAACGAATGAAGTGAGAAAAAGCGATGATCGGCTATCCTGTTTCTGGTCATCCCCTTGATGGAACATATGATTTTATCAGATCCAAGTCCAAAAATATCGGAAAAATCTACGAGTGGCTGGAGAAGAAAAAGGAAGCCCTACCAGTTGTACTTTCTGATTCAGATATAGGAGAGTGAAATAATGTCTGATGAGAAAACAGTACGCTAGAAACAGTTCCAATTATTTGAGATACAATAAACTCTACTCTATTAGAAAATATCGAACTCGATGCTCCCATCACAGATCTAGATTCCCCTCCTCTTTTTGAGATAGACATTGATATCACTTCAGATGAAAAAGAACCTGACATAGTCATATCCGCAACCGTTATTGGGATTGTCACGAGTATTCGCAAAATTCAGACAAAAACTGGAAGTATGATGCTCCTTGCTATGGTAGAGAGTGCTGGATTCGATTTTCGTCTTACGATATTCTCTCGTGACTACGAAATGTATGCACCAAAAGTAGAAGAAGACCAAATTCTCATGATAGAAGGTCGAGTTAAATTCGATATAGAGCGAGATGAGATATCGGTATCTCCAGGAGCTTGATATGGCAAAAAATCATCCGCTAAAGATGCTATCAGGTCATTCTCGATATCTCAATTTCGCCAATTCGCAGGAGTAAAAGATCCAAAAGTAAAAAATAGGGATGAAGCAAACACTGTTTCAGATATTTCAAAGGAAAGAGGAAACACTATAGTTATTGATAATCCTATACCACAAAATATAATCTCAGAAGCATGGCAGAATTATAACTATTATATAAATATTCCTCCCTACTGGACCAAGGATGATCTCCTCGATCTCAAGGATTATCTTGCTACTCTCACTATCTGACTCATTCCTGTGTGGATACGAGTGAGTGGAATAGAGAAGAATACGAAGTTCTCGATCGAAGATGTAAAAGAGCTGGAAGAATGGGTAAAGACTAAGAATGTTTAGCAAAAAAAGAGGCTCGCAAGCGAGCCTCAAAATACCAATTGAGAATATATCACTATATAAATATAGAATATAAACTCATTTAATAGAATTTCATCGGATATAGCCTTTGAATTTTAGAACTTCTTCGATGGATTTTCCTTTCAGATCATGGATCTCCTGACCCGATTGATTTGACCACATGTTGGGATCTGATTCCCATTGCCGAAGACCTGTATTTTTTCCAGCTACCCAAAGGTTGCCATTGTTATATACATTGACATTTTTTCCTTGGATTTTTATTTCAAGCCGCATGATTTTCTCCTAAAAAAGTTGATTGGCAAAATCAATATACCACACATATCTATATTCTGTCAAATTATCTTTTGCTTTTTCTCTTCTTTTCCCTATACTCCGTTTACAATTTCTTTTTCCCGAGGAGCATATATACTATATAGATCGCTTCTCCCATATCTGGAGCTATTTACTACTCGTTTCCATCATTCATATTTGGAGACCCTCATTCCTTGTAAATCCTTCCCTATTACTCGTAAAGAAAATACAAAATCACTCAGATATTCGTATTTCATCACTGTAATTTTTCTATAGTTTCTACTATTTTCCAAAAAGATTTCCAGTTCACTATGAGTCTCACTTACGAGCGATGTATTTCCGAATATTCGGATATTGTACTTTACTTTTTTCTCTTAGGCATTGTTGTCCGAGGGATAACCCCCTTTTTTCTATGAATTTCTCTGACCTTGCACTTCGTGCAGAGATCGTCACCGCTGTTGCCAAGCTCGGATATACTGAGCCTACTGAGGTACAGGCTGCCGTGATCCCAGTCGCCCTCGAAAACAAGAATATCATCGTCCAGTCCAATACTGGATCCGGTAAGACTGCAGCATTTGTCATCCCTGCCCTCAATCGTATTGACCCTCGTCTCCGCAAACCACAGATCCTCATCTTGGAACCGACTCGTGAGCTCGCTATGCAGACTCGTGAGGAGGTTGTCAATATTTCTCGCGATATGCGTATGGGATCTCTCGCTGTATTCGGTGGATTCCCTATCCGTCGCCAGATCGAGCAGCTCCGTGACGGACCACAGGTCATCGTTGCGACTCCAGGGCGTCTCGCTGATATGATTGAACGTCGCGCTATCGATCTCTCTGCTATCTCTATGCTTGTCATCGATGAGGTAGATCAGATGATGGATATGGGATTCTCTCGTGCTGTTGTCGAGATCTGGGAGCAACTCACAGCGCTCGAACAGGTGATGACATTCTCAGCAACCTATACTCGCGAGATCACCAATCTGATTGATGATAATATGAAGGGTGGTTATGAATCACTCATCCTCTCTAAGACACCAACCGTGGATACGATCGATCATGTATTCATGCGTGTTGGAACTCGTGACAAGTATCCTCTTCTCAAGCGTACTCTAGAGAGATTTCCAGAGCATAAAGTAATCATATTCACCGCTCGTAAACATGAGACTGAGGAACTCGAAAGATATCTACATCGTGATGGATTCTCAGCTGCATATATCAATGGAGATATGATGCAACGAGATCGAGTTCGAGCTATTGAGGCATTCAAGGCAGGTAAAGTCCGAATATTCATCGGTACTGATGTCGCATCTCGCGGACTCAATCTCAATAATATCGGGCTCGTAGTGAATTATCATGTTCCACACGATCCAGAGGCATATATCCATCGTATCGGTCGTACTGGTCGAGCGGGTGCTGATGGTCATGCCATCATGTTTGTCTCGTCTGAGGAGGCTCGCCAGCTTCAACGAATCGAGCGTATGCATCGTATTGAGATCAATGAGGTCGATGCTGAGGGTGTCGTTATTCCTCGCCAAAAAGATACTCGTCCACCTCGTTCTAGTGGAGGATCAGGTGGAGGATATCGAGGTAATGGAGGATATCGCGGAGGATCATCATCAGGTGGTTCTGGCGGATATCGCGGAGGATCATCATCAGGTGGTTCTGGCGGATATGATGGTAAGAGTCGAGAGGGTGGTTCTGGCGGAGGATATTCTGCCCCTCGTCGTGATGATAATAGCGGAGGATATCGCGGAGGATCATCATCAGGTGGTTCTGGAGGTGGATACCGTGGATCACAAGGTGGTGGATCTGGTGGACACTCATTTCCTCGTCGTGATGATAATGCGGTGAATGGATACCGCGAGCCACGACCAGCTCCATCTCATGGTGATGCATCTCATCATACACACTCTCAGAGAGGTGAATAATCGATGTAGTTCCACAAAAAATCCCTGAATATTCAGGGATTTTTTGTGGATATGTTTTTGGGATTATTGAGTATTTATTCCATAAGAATTCATCCATAGATTGAACCTTTCCAGATTATCTTGCAATGTTGCATTTAGTGCTATTGATATAGGGAGTACTATACTAAGAATTAGTCATTGTTATTCATTGTAGGAGGAATAATTTCTTGTTTTTCTCATTATTTTTTCACGGAACTAGCATTTCTGGATATTGTCATCTATCTACTTTTCTGATGGGTACTATTGGTGGAGTTCAGTTGGAGAGAGTGTAGATAGGATCTCGATTAGACTGTATGCTTCATCTGAAGAATAGCGAGGATTTTATCGAGTTTTTCTATTTCGATACTATCGAGTTTTATTTGGAGCGCTTCGATCTCTTTTTTTGCTTCAATATTCGTGAGATAGTCTGCTTCGGCGTTTGCTCGATCTCGTTCACTCTGACGATTTTGAGCCATCATAATGATTGGTGCTGCATATGCTGCTTGTGTTGAGAAGAGGAGATTCAAAAGAATAAAAGGGTACTCATCCCAATGATAGAACCAGCCAATGATATTGAGTGTCATCCAGAGTAAAACAATAATGGTTTGGAAAATAATAAATTTCCAAGAACCCATACTATTAGCTACTTTATCAGAGAGTCTTTGTCCAAAATTGAGCTCAGCAATATGTGCCTGGTGCCAAGTTTTTTTTGATGTCATGAATGTATAATATAAAGATTATGAGAAGTATAGTATATCTCTTATATAAATCAACACTGACGATACAGTCCATATATACATTCCACGAAAATAACGTGGATTTAAGAAAGAAACGTTGCTAAAAATAGTGTTTTTCCTATACTCCCCCTATTATTTTTAATAGATAAATATATGAAAAATAATACCATGCATACCTCGATTGATAGAAAAGTAGAGTTATTTGCTCTTAGTGCCACTCGTTGGATTGGGTCACCGATGTCACTCATTGTTCATACTTGCCTGTTTATCGGAGCATTCGGACTCATTCTATTTGGAGTTTCACTCGATCAAATTCTCCTTAGCGTTACTACTATTGTCTCATTTGAGGCTATATATCTTTCGATATTTATCCAAATGACGGTCAATAAGCAGTCGTTCGCCCTTCATGAGGTCCAAGAAGATGTGGAAGAGATTCAGGAAGATGTGGAGGAAATCCAAGAAGATATCGAAGAAATCCAAGAAGATATCGAAGAAATCCAAGAAGATGTGGAAGAAATCCAAGAAGAAGAATTAGAAGGTACTCCTTCGTCCAAATAGAAGAACTAAATCATCGATACATCTCTCGTGTAACTAGAGTCCCTTGATGAATACTATAGGATCAATCGACTCATTGAGCTCCTTGGATAATCCTACGTAGCCTCGAATATCAGTATTGGATCATAGGTATACCACGAGATGGAGGTGCTTGCGTTCACTGTCAGTTTCTTTACTATTTTCTGTACCGAGAACTCATATTGGTTCCCCAGCTTGGATGATTTCATTGACCTGAGACCCGATACTCTCTAGTTGCATATTTCCATATACTATTGTTACACTTTGTTTCTGTAGTTGGCATCTTTGAACGGCTACACCACCATATCTAGTGGCCCATTTTTTGGATATAATCTGTCCAGTACATATGGCTCGTACTCCTACAGGTATATTTTGCTCAGACGGATAAGTTTCAAAATCGACCCTTGTATGGTATCCTGTAAATCGTTCGGGGGATATTGGTGAAACACTCGGAGATACCTTGAGTCAGAATTTCTTCTTGGTGATACGCTCCAGTGCTCCATTGAGTGGAAGTATTATGGGTATTATGTATGAGATTACACTAGATTCTAGTAGTGTCTCTCCACTATTGATACTGGGTTCACGAATTGGAGTTGCTTTAGAGTCATCATTTTGCACTGAATAGCCTGTTTGCAATAATAATAAAATCGAAAAAATAGGAAATATATATAATTTAGTGTGCTGTTTCATTAATCAGATAATGAAGATATTTAAAGCAATGTATTTATTTTCTAAACTATACATTCTCAAATTACTGCAGTTCCAGATACATATCTACTTCACCTCACCAGCGATCTCATGCCATCATATTAGCAGAGAGGATAATTTGATATGCACCACTTTGAGTGAGACTATAAGTCAGATCCCTACCAAATGGACCATCACTTGTACCGTCAGGAAATATTATTTGAGTTATACGTATATTTCCATTCGTAGCTCAGGGAGTTTGTAGATTTACTTTCAGTGTTTTTATATCTTCAGATTTAAAATTTACTTTTACTCTCGCTCCAGTTCAATAATTGATTTTAAGGGTTCATTTATTATCATTGAGTCTAAGAGTAGTATCTTTTGTTTCATCAGCTCACACACTCATCGTCTGTATATTTGGTGGATTCTGAATTGATCCAGTTCCATCCTGTGAACCTGTAATAGATGTATTTCCAGAAAGTGACACAGGAGGAACCTTAATTTCCTCTGGAGGATTTTGAGTATTGAATGAACATGATATCAAAAAAAGAGTACAAGGAATGATGATATAGGTGAGTTTCATAAATTTTATTAGGAATAAATCCTCATTATACCTGAATCTGATCAAATGCAAAATCTAGATCCTAATTGAGCCACGAAATCCTCTGGAAGCATAATAAGAATCAGCACCATTATGATATACGAACACAGTATTATAGCTACGATCACAAAAGAGAGCACCACCGAGTTTTCTGATATCAGGTGATGTTTTGATCCAATTAGACGTCTTCATATCGAAATTCCCTATTTTCTGTATTTCTCGATATTGTTCTTCTGTTAATATCTCAATACCCATATCTGCAGCCATATCCATAGCGCTAGTTTCAGGTTTATGCTCTTTCCTTGACTCCAATGTTTGACGATCATAACAGATACTTCTTCGAACTTTGGGACTCTGTATAGAACAATCATAGAATATATATTCGTCAGTTTGGGTATCATATCCAACAACATCTGGTTCACCACTAGTTTTTTCCATTTCACTGAGTGACCACAGCTTTTCTGTATTAGTTTCTAGTTTTGTTTGTATTTGAGTCCATTGTAGTCCTGTATTGCGGTTCATGTTTTTCTCGAAACGGGCATGCAAGATATTCAATAGTTCCTCTACCTATTCTAATGATAATTGATTTTTCATTGTAGAGATTTTTCAAAATTAAAAGATTCCTATTAACATCTCTAATCATCGAGTCCAACTCCATCGAGAATTTTGTCTGTACATTTTTCAACTCTTGATTCTCGAGTTTTGGACTGTTTTGCTGCAGAAAAATGCAGAATATAGCCTCTTTGTCGTCCTGGTGTCAATGCCTCAAAAGCAAATTTCAAGGCAGAATTTTCGTCCAGTTTACTCTGGAATTCTTCAGGAATTGCATATTCTGTAGTCTTCTTGAATTCTACTTGCAAACCAGATTTTTCTACTTCAATAGCTTCCTGAATATATGATTTCAAGATGGTTTCCATGTCAGTTATTTCCTTAATACTGGTAAACCGAATTTGACGAGCTGCCTGTACATTTTGCGTTTGTTGGATGAGTATACCATGAGTATCCTTGAGTAGTAAACCCTTAAAAAATAATACTGCACAGTATTCTTTAAACACATGTATCAAAACTATATTACTCTTCTCAAGCGTATAACAAGGAACACCCCATTTTAACTCTTCCATCAGATCACAATCTAAAACGATCATCCTCAATGTATTGATTTCTTCTTGCCACTTTTTAGCTTTTTTAAAATAAAAATCAACTTTTGGATTCATTCATTTGTTTGTCATAGTATGTTATTTTAGAGGTTTCTCAAAGAATTTCGTATCACTAACTTATCTATTGTATTTGGATTCAGATTCTTTTCAAATGATAGAGAAGATATTGTCTTTGATTTAATTAGATATCTTATGTAATAAGATGGTTTCTTAAAAATCTCTCCTTATGAAAAGAGGGATTTTACGAATCAAATGGTGGACCTCTATATAGAATCTAATAAATAGATTACTGAATGAAAACAGTTATTATGGAAATAAGAGAGATTTATTGGGCGTGTAAGGTAGTAAAGAGTCTAATTTTTGAATGGTAGCTTTAACATTATCGATTTACTCTGGAGTAAGTGTATATCAGTTTTTTTATCTGACCCGTTATTAACTCTTCCATAATATACTTTTCTCACCAACCTACCCTTATACACATTGCCTGTACAATGAGATCAATTTGCTCTAGAGTAAGTACATATCATTTCTCTCCCTTATTCTCTATTAAGAGACGCAGAATATGTTTATCTCTGTTTGTTACAAGGTCTAGTTTACTAGAAATATCTATATTTCTTAAAACATTTCAATCTACTTCGGAGCTAAGTGCTCATACTTTAAGTAATTTTTTATAATATGCTGAATTAGAATTTTTTAAGTTTTATGTCTTTGAGAACTTCATATTCCGAATTTAAAAATAGAATTAAAATTAAATTATGAATAATATTTAATTTGTCGTATATTATTGACAAATAGAAATTAATTATTTCAATAATTTATGTAAACAAAAATCCCCAGTTATATGGGGATTTGAATTATATGACCGTATGGTGGACCCGGCGGGATTTGAACCCGCGACCATCGCCTTAAGAGGGCGTTGCTCTACCAACTGAGCTACAGATCCAAGAAATAGGTGGGTGAAATATAGTGAATTATCAGCAAAAAGCAAATTTTTTTGTATTTTCAGCAAAAAGTTTATACGAGTCTATACTTTCTCATCACATATCCTAGATATGCTCTTTCTATCAATAACAAGATTACAAATATGACAATAAGAGCGGGTGTGAGATCAAGGTGTTGTATCTCGGTTTTTTGCTTTGTTTGATTGGGGAGTTTCTCTGCAATATCCGTGAATGCTGTACTCAATCATACCCGATCATCAGCATGGAAATATTTTCATTTGGTAGTATCTGCTATTTTGCGTAGCATAGGTTCATCGAGATCGCTTTTGAGGATTCCACCATTGCCATCATAGAAATACGTCTTTTGCCCATAATTGTCAGTATATGAGAGCTCACCTCCTGAGCGAGATCCAATTCCTATAGGATATATTTGTATATTCTTTTCGCTGGATTCTGCGGCTGAGAGATACGGATCTATCCCGATATTGGCTCGTCCATCAGTCAAAAGGATGATCGATTTCACTGGTGCTTCAGAACCAGAATAGGTCATATTAGCGAGGAGGAGTGCATCCCCGATATTGGTTCCCGAGAGTCCTGGGAGATCCTGACGGATCAAGTTCGGTGAGAGACCTTCTACAATATTCATGATACCTCTATAATCTGTGGAAAAAGGAATAGAGACAAATGGCTTCCCAGCGAATATGATGAGTCCGATACTATCTCCTGATCTCATGGATATGAAGTTGCGAACAACATTCTTTGCTACGCTTATACGATTGGGAGCAATATCCTCCGCAAGCATCGAGAGTGAGATATCGAATACTACCATGATATCTTGGGGAATTCGGGTAGTTTTGGTTATATTGGTTGTTATACTCGCTCCTCATACAATAGACAAGAGAATTGTGATCATGATCATCCGTAGTATCCAGAGCATCCAGACACTTTTGGGTGTACGGAGATATTTTGCAATAAGGGCGTTCGGAGCTACCATTCAGATTTTCTCACGGCCAAAAAAATACCAAATGAGTACAATAATAGGGAGTAGTAAAAAAATGAGAGGAAATGAGAATGCTATCATATTTTTAGCTTTTTTATGAGTTCCCTATTTATATTTTCTTGAGTTTCTTTGGGAAGGACAGTATTTGTATATTCAGCGTGTTCGAGTTGCTCGATTATATTATCCAATTGTGTATCATGTGAGTATTTTTTTATATCTATAGGAAGATGTGCCCAGCTATTTTCGGGTTCGAATTTATATGTCAGATATTTCCTGATTTCTATGAGGGTTTGCTCTGCATAATTCCTATTATCAGTGTTTTGTGGTTGAAAATGATACTTCTTAAGTTTGTTTCATATGAGTAGGACTTCATTTTTCTTGCTATTTTTATACCACAGTATAAAAATCAAAAATATCCCCCATAACAGAGTTATGAAGATCGAAGTGAGGTCTATAGGAACAATCCACCAGATTGGTTCAACTGCAAAAAATAATCCTTCCATACTTGTAGTATAGGAAGAATTATTTTTTTTCCAATTTTATTACATGTATACCCATGGAGCGAGGAAGAGCAAGATATATCTAAATAAGAAGAGTATCACAAGGCCCATAATAATATTGATAGCCCATTTTTTCAGATTACTCTTGGCTACAACGTCTTGTCCCCCAGCGAATGACCAAGCAATACCTAAGCCCACAATAGCGAGCACCCCGAGGAGGAGGACGATATTGATAAGGAACCTAATCAGTTTGGCAAATACTAATTGGAATCCTTCAAGACCTGGTGGAACACTACACTTGTATAACCGAGTCGTAATATTTCCACAGGCACTTTCTCACTGGCCTGGTATTACTGATGGTGTACCATCATTTTCATATACCGTTTTATCTTGGGCTCAGTCAACTGCACACTCACATACGGCTCCAGGAACTTTTTCAGATGTGAAAATAGTAGGCAGAGAAAAAGTATCTATTTGTTTGATAAAACTCTCTAATTGAGCAGGATCTGAAGCAGTAAACTCATCCGCAGGAGTACCTTCCCAAGCTTGAGGGGTAGGTATAGGCTCGTCACCTGCACTAAATCAAGAAGTTACCATCAAAAAGGAGAAGAGAACAACTATGAGTATGAATATTTTTTGCATATATTTTTAGAGTTGGAATGTGATAAGATCTGTCATAAAGCTCAGGGCCGCAAGGAGTATGATCGTGGCAATACCAGTATTGATCAGTATGGATTTTCATTTTTTGATACGCTCTTCGTCACCCGCAGAAGTAATAAAGAGATAAGCTCCCCAAATGAGCATAAATATAGCAACTGGAGCAGCGAAGTACATCACCAGCGCAAAGATGGTACCAGTAAAATTAGGAATATAGTATCCAAAGTCACCTACTGCTACGAGTTGTCACCAGAGCCCTACAAATCAAAGGAATATGAGTCCAAGGAGTCCATATAAGATACGATTTTTTGCGGTTTTTCTTTTTTCATCATCTCCACCAGATATGAGGAGTTCAAAAAGTCCCCAAGTAAACATGAGTACTGCAGCACCAAATACAAATAGCCTCAAGAAGGCTATCATATTTCCAATGAGTCCTTCGAATCCAGCAGTATTCCAAAAAACGGAAGATCCAGCAGTATTCGACCAGTTATCCACACTCGCAATTGATCCATTTGCCAATCCTGGAGTGAATATAGTATAGACTAGACTTGGAATATTGAGAAAAAGAAAACCAATAAGTGCATATATAATCTGTTGACGTTGTGTTTTTACTTTTTCTTCAGAATCAGAACCAATAATCATATATACACCTATGAGAACGAGATAAACAAGGGCAATACCTGATATTATAATTCTCAGTATTCCAAGAATATTGAGTCCAAAATTCTTGGCACTCTCAATAGAGCCATCAGTTCAGATCGTCATCCCAATGGATCCCTTGGCAATTTCGCTCGTACCGGGGATCACGACAGCAGCATAGCCCATGAGTATATGCGAACACATGAACGATACTAATAGTACAAATATGATCGTAAAAAATCGAGACATGAAAAATTTTTATAGGGTTTATTACTTAGTTTTGCTTCCTATGTTTAATGATGCGATTGTTGAGTCGATCTTTTTCTCATCGGCTTGGATTTTTCTAACTTCTTTTTCAAGACCCTTTACTTCTCCCTCGAGTTTTTCTATAGCAGATTCTTTTTCATGAAGAAGAATTTCATCATTGGCTTTTAGATCTTCGAGTTCTGTTACAAATTCTGAGATTTTCTCTTCAAGTGACTCCATAGGATCGGTCAAAGTTGGGACTAACATATCTGTGATGAGTGTATCTGGAATATCTGAAGCATCGAGGATATTTGGACCAGTTACATTGATAGGGATATTATCAGTATTGAGCTCGTCAATAATGGGAATATTAGTTCCTTCACTCGATTCAGATATAGGAGAGATCTCATCTGTACTGTCTATGGACTCAGGTACCTCCAAAATTAGACCATCCATGTCACCTCCAATATCGATATCCATTTCAGATACTTCTTCATCCTTTGCTAGAATAATAGGTTCTTCGATATTCGCGAATGCGAGAGGATTGGCTTCTTTTCGATCTCCGTCAAATCCCCATCCATTTCCAGAACCTGAACCTCCTCCGCTACCATTCCCATTTCCTGTTCCAGAACCTTGTCCATTTCCAGAACCTCCCCCATTCCCTCCCTGTTCATTTCCAGAACCTGAACCTCCTCCGCTACCATTCCCATTTCCTGTTCCAGAACCTGTTCCAGTACCACCACCACCACCTGCTGCTTCAAATGGAACAAATTCATCACGCTCATCAGCCTCTAGAACGAATGGAGTTGGATCGTCTGGATTGGCTACAGCCGTTCCTATAATGCTATCAAATAGTCCCATAAAAGAAAAGAAAAAAAATAAATACAAAAGCAATATATCATAAGATATATAATTTTGCAACAATCTTGATGATTTATTTTGATGTTTCTCTTTTGTTCATATACTTCTATTATATTATATATTTACTATTTTTATATGAGATTTTTTTTCAGGTTCTTGCTCACGGCTGTAGTTATTTATGGACTTATACAATATGGACTGCTCGAAGGGGTTTCATTTGCTTCGGGTACTACTTCCCTACTCGTTTTCACCTTTATTCTCTGACTTGTGAATCTAATAGTTTGAGGTATTCTCAGGCTGATCACATTCCCTATAAGGTGGCTCACACTCGGACTCCTTGGATTTGCGATATCAATTTTTGTAGTATATCTCACGGATGAATTCGTTACTGGAGTCACGCTCAACGGATGGCTACCAATAATCATCATTGCTCTCGTTATGGGTGTGATCTCTGCAATTATGGGATAGTTACTTTGGTAATTCCTCTTTTGAGACGAGATTCGTGATTATGACTGCACCGTTTCCGCCTACCTTCCACTGAGCGTACATATTTCATTCTTGGATTTTTTTCTCGATAATGAGCCCTGTTCATTCTTTCACGAACCATCGATCAGCCGCAGTGGTTTGGAATCTATATGTTCCAGTACATGCCGATTTGGTGAGGATTTTTGCTGATTTCCAGGGAGTGTCTATTTTAGATTCCTGTTTTTTGGAGATAGAATATATTACCTTGCCACTTTCTTCATAAGATGGATAATAGACGGTATCACCAACGTTGTAGTCTTTTCCGAGACAATTTGTCCCAGAGTAGTTGAGAATATCACCAGACCCCATTTTCAGGGTATATATCTCTTGTTGATTCCCTCACCCATTTTTTATCTGAAAATATATATCACTCGTAGGTAGTGTAGTTGTAATAGTTTTGATTCCAGTTATTATACTTCATTGCATTTTTGGAATCAGATATTGTCTCTCATTACTGTTGGTCTGAGTACTTCCACTGTATGGTAACTCATAAGCAAGATTGATATAGTCTCACCTGAATATATCTGTTGGATCATATCCTCTGAGCGGTATATAGAGTGTTGTACCTGTTGATTTGAGTGTTTCATAACGAACAAGGAAGCTCCCGAGAATAATAATCTGGAGAATTATAGCTATGATGGTAAGGATTTTTCGGTTCATACTTGTGAATTTAGATGGTAGATTTTAAAAGTGTATATATATTCTTATATCCATCTACTCCATCGACAGCATAAGCCGTCTGCGAACCTTTTCGATTAGGATCGTCAGGATAATACAAGCGATACCACCACCGATGAATATATATGCTCCATCGATTTTGGAGTCGAATGCGAATGCAAGATACTTGCCGAAAAGATAGAGTGCGAGATAGATCATAGCGATATTCACGATTCCTCTATTATCGCGTCTTACTCCCAAATAGATCATTAAAGACAGTATAGCGAGATAAAGAATATTCATCAGGATTGTTGGTATATAGAGACTCATATAATCTCCACTAAAAGTACTATATCCTGTATACGAAACAGGGTTATTGAGAGTATAGAAAAATATGAGGCCAATCGGTATGAGTCCGAGAAGGAGAGGAATATCTGAGGTAGAATCGAGTTTACTTTTTCGTATTAGATCGATGACTATAGCAACTATTCCCAGTCATATAATCGCGAAGAGTATCCACATTGTAGTCTGGAAATCCTGATTGGTATACCATGATTCTCCCCCATATTTCCAGAAATCGAGAAAGGTATAGGAAAATAGCCCTCAGAGGATACTTGCTCCTCCAGTCCAAGAGAGTATACTACTGAATCTCGAATAGATACCTCTATGATACCTCAGAATGGTGAGTGAGAAATATCCAATAGCAATGAATATATTCGATATGACGAAACCTGAGAATCCAAAACCATCTATCAATTCAGCGAAGATATAAGAGTATATCAGAATAATACCCAAGAGAAATAGGGTTACAAATTCTGTGGTATACGCAAGCCATATTGTCGGAATTGCCCATATTAGTAGTGCACTTGCAAATGTGCCTCCAAGATTGTATATCTGTCCCAGAAGAAAGATAGAGGCTCCATAGAGCATAGAGCCGAGTAGAAATAGTGCCTGACCTGTCTTTGGATAGTTCAGATCCTTATAAGTCCACCAATACGCTGCTATATACGATAAAGCCGTTACTCATATCATCAGGAAGGTCTTCATCATATCTGAAATAGTATCCCAGTTGGCGGCTAAAAGTAAGATAAAGCCGAGTCAGGTCACAACAGCCCCGAATGCAGCAAATATCTGTAAAAATCGAGAGGTTCATTCTGTCTTCATTGTATGTTGATTCCACTCCAATATTTCCTGTCGCTTGCTTGGTGTGATGATATGAGATGCTACCAATTCGTCGAGATCGAGTGAAGTGCTTGCCATATTATAAAAAAAGAAAAGATATAATAATTATATCTTTTTTGGAAAAAATGCAATATTCGAATTCATGGAGAGAGAACTATGCTATTTCGATGACAACAATCTCACTCCTCGTTCCTATACGCTGTGGCGGTCCCCAACTTCCTACGCCACTAGTAGTTATAGCCGTCAGACCATTCTGTATGACCTGCCCATATACATATTTGCCATATACGAAATATGTAACCAGAGAAAAAGGCCACATCTGTCCACTATGAGTATGTCACGATACCACGAGATCGATTGGATATTTTTCGAGAGTGGCGTGGAGTGTTGGTTTGTGTTTCAGGAGAATTGTTGGTTTAGTTGTATCGAGATCGAGCTTATCGAGATTTTTCTGTAGTCCTAGTGCCGTCTCTGTATCATGATATGTGACGCCTGCGAATACCATCCCGTCGAGTTCAACCTTATCATTATTTAGGACAGCGATAGTATGTGTCGAATGGAGTATTTTCTGGATTACACTTGTAGAAGATATATCAACTATATCATCTATTGGATGACTCATAGCGTCAAGTATCTGAGGAGTATTGCGATATTCCTCATGATTCCCATTACTAAAAAGTATACCTCGAGGAGCATTGATATGAGAAAACTGTTTCACAATATTGAGGTAGTTGATAGGTGGTCCATCAAAAAAATCTCCAGGAATGAGCACTATCTCCGGAGAGATTTTATTGATACGTTCTACGAGTTTTTTTGCTGTTCGTATACCATAGATATTACCATAATGGGTATCACCGATCATCACAATTCGCTTTCCATGCCAATTATGTTTCTTATCGATTTGTACCTGATACGTCTTGATCCGTGGAACCCAACTGGCATATATGCCCCAGATGTTGAGGGCGATAACAATGACAATAAAAAGTGCTGCCCAGATTCAACTCTGAAATGAAAAATCACTAATCTCCGCAATAAAAAGGAGAATAATTCCAAAAAATCCCGCAATAGTCATAGTTCCAAGCCAGATTGCTCCTATAGCATACATGACCTGAAAAAACTTGCTTGTTCGAGCATTTGCTCCAATAATCCCTATTATAAAGGCAAGAGATGCGAGCATGGAAACGGCCATAAATGGATAGAGTAATCCTGTGAAAAATCCAAAAAGACCTACTATCAAATGTGTAATAGAGAAACTCCAAAAGAGAATAATCGATGAAAAAATCGTCAAAGGAACAAGAAGTGGCATATTTGAATATGTAGCTAAAAATTGACTCTACTATATAGGAAATATATATCTGTCAATATTATCTCTTAACTTTGATTACTATTTGGAAAGTTTCATCGATTAACTCAGTTTTTTCGAGATCAGGTATATTTATTTCTGCAAAAGTCGAAAGTGTAGCATTAGTGATCATAGCACCAAATTGCTCAACTATATCCCGACTTCCCTCTCCAGAAATAGAGAGCTTGATTCTATTATTGACGGCATAATCAGCCTCTTTTCGCATATCCTGTATGAGACGGATTATGAGACGGGCATAGCCCTCGAGTTTGAGTTCTTCTGTGATACTTGTATCAAGTGCAACAACAGTTCCATATCATCCGATCACATCACCAACCCCTTCAAAGGCTACATATTCTATACTATATTCATTTTTCTGAAGTATGGCGATAGATTCATCATGTGATGTTACATCTGCTATATATACGACGGTGACCTTCCCATCTTCATCAGGTCAGCTAAACTTCCCATTTTTTGCTTCTGTTATTATTTTTTGTACATCTTTTCCGTATTTTGGCCCTATTTTTCTGGCATCAGGTTTGCAGATACGGCTGGCCATACTTTCTGGATCTCTATAGTATATATTTTTTACATTGAGTTCATCGCGGATTATATTTGTATAATATTCATCCACGTGTTGACTGATCATGAATGCTCGGAGTGGTTGCCTTACGGGGATATTTTTCCGTGATCGCAGGGTGAGCCCAAGGGATACGAGGTGTTCACAGATCTCCATATCTCTATTGAGATCCTTCGCAACAAGGTGCTTGTTTGCTAGTGTGATGTATTCGAGATGTACTGACTCTCGACCCGTGAGTCCTTGATAGATATTCTCTGAGAGAAAGGGCATCAATGGAGCAAGTAGTTTCGATATCTCAGTGAGGACCGTATAGAGTGTCTCGTAGGCAGACTGCTTGTCTGCTGTCATCCCTGATTCCCAGAATCTGCGACGAGAAAGACGCACATACCAGTTCGTGAGCTCGTCCATATAGTCGATGATGGCACGACATCCATGAGAGATATCGTACCCTTCCATCGCATTATGTACCTGACTGAGGAGTACCTGCAGTTTCGACAGGATCCACTGATCGAGAGGATTCACGAGAGGCGTAGTCATGAGGCGAAATGGATCAGCATTCATTATAGTAGTATCATAGTGAGCTTTTTCTTTCCCCATGCCAAAGTATTGACTCAAAATCGGGCGACTTGTTCATGCATGAGCAACAATAAGGATTTTCTTTCCCTTGTATTTTATAAGTATATCTTGATATGCTTCAATGATACGTTCTTCGAACTGTTCGATATTCTCAGTAGAATTATTTTTATAAATTTTTCGTATAGATGGGTGATTCTGGATTGATTCTATATTTCATGTACGAGCAATCTCTTCGATAGTCATACCAGCATATTCTCCAGCTGCTTGCTCTGCAAATCGTTCATCGAGGATATACTCTCACATAAATCCGATCTTGTCACCAATAATATGTGCAGTATCTCTCGCTCTGATTCTAGAGGTATGAATGATAACATCAAATTTTTTTCATTGATCAAGGAGAATCTTTCAAGCATTTTTCGACTGTTCTCTTCATTTAGTCGTAAGCTCAGGGTCATCGGTATGATCACTCATTTTACCTGTAGTATTTGATACACTCTCACCATGTCGAGAGTACCAGACCTCCGTATCATCATCTTCCCACTTGTCGATATTTGCGTAGGTCGTGAAGAAGCTGTAGGTATTCCAGATTGGGAGCATGACGCCCTTGATCGTCTCCATGATCCCCTCCTCTTTGAAGTCCATATCTCCACCAGAGAGGAGAGGCGAGTTCAGCATATAGAAACGGATCGGATCTGCTCCGTACTTCTCGATTGCCATACGAGGATCAGGATAGTTACCGAATGACTTCGACATCTTGCGACCGTCATTTCCATTGACTATTCCTGTGGTAATCACATTGGTAAAGCTAGGAGTCGGCTTCTCTTGATTCGTAGGATTTAGTAACACCCCGAGAACATGCATCACATAGAACCAGGCACGCAGTTGTCCGACATATTCCGCGATGAAGTCGGCTGGGAAACTCCCTTGCATCGCCTCTTTGTTCTCAAATGGGTAATGCATCTGAGCAAACGGCATAGAACCCGAGTCCATCCAGACATCGAGAACTTCGGGGATACGAGTCAGTTCTTGACCTGTTGTTGGAGACTGGAGCTTGATCGCATCGATATATGGCTTGTGGAGATTGAACTCGGCACCATCATATTCTCCTCACTTGAAGTAGTACACAGTTTTACCATCTACATCTCGAGCCTCAAGTTGTCCATACGCCTTGTTCGCCTCATATATCTCGTCTCGTGATGATATGACGAGCATCTCTCCATCTTCTCCTCTCCATACTGGCATAGGAGCTCCCCAATATCTAGTTCGCGAGATACACCAGTCTGGAGCTGTTTCAATACCCTTTTTGAACCGTCATTCTTTCAGGTATTCTGGGAACCAGTTGATCTGCTCGTTGGCTTCGATGAGCTTGTCTTTCTGTGATTCGATATCGATGAACCATGATTTCTGAGCTTTTTGCATCAGAGGTGTACCAGATCGTGGACAAAAAGGAACACGATGTGTGATACCTTCCAATTTAAAGAGTGTATTATTTGCCTTCATCCGTTCGATATTGATCTTGTTCGCTCCATTTTCTGGATTCTCTAAATCTAGGTAATGGACTCACTCCATATCGTGGATCTCAGCCGTATATCTGCCTGCTTCGTCCATCGCATTCGAGATGTGGATGCCCTCTTTTTTTGCGAGTTGGAAATCGACTTCACCGAATTCTGGAGCCTCATGTCCGATACCCGTACCATCAGTATCAGTGATGAAGTCTGCATGGTATATCCGATGATTCCTGTCCCCGTTTTTCTGATAGTAGTACTCTGGAAATGGTGGTACATATCCGAGTCCGACGAGCTCGGATCACTTGAATTCTCGGATTACACTGTATTCTCATTTTCACTTGAATACGGTTTCGAGTCTGCCTTTGGCAACTATATATTGTTCTCCAGTATTCTCTATGAGCACATAGTCGATATCGTTCCTAACTGCGAGTGCCATATTGGCAGGTATCGTCCAAGGTGTTGTTGTCCAGGCGAGGATAGAGAAATCTTTGATTTCAAGAATTGGCTCTCGCTCTCAGAGAAATACTTCAAGGGCTTCATGATCGTATTTTGCTATTTCTGATTTCATAGCTCTTACTTCATCTAATGAGAAAAATTTCCACTCATGGAATTTGTCTACTTCAGGATTATCCACATTCGTTATATTTCATACATTGGCAGTATATGCATAGCCATAATATGCAACTCACTCGAAAAACTCCACACTTGTATTCAGAGGTGCATAATGAGATATTTTGAGTCCTGTTTCTTCAAACACTTCCCTTTCGAGACATTGTTCCTTAGTTTCTCCTGATTCAAATTTTCCTCCTGGTATTTTCCAAGTTCCTGATTTTTTATGATGTCCGAGGAGGAGTTTTCATTCATCGTTCCTGATGAATGCGAATGATCCATAAGTGAATTCTGGTCGGAACTTCACCGTGATCGCTGGATCATTGACCTCTTGATAGGTGTCATCCATCGCGACTTCAAAATTGGAAATCGGAGTTCAGAGTTTCCATGAGTAGAGAGATACTCGCTTGCCCTCGTAGATGAGTCACTTCTTGTAGAGTTCTGAGAATACCCACATCACACTCTCCATATAGTTCTGACCCATCGTGCGATATGCATTGTCCATATCGACCCAACGACCGATCTTGTCGATATACCAGTTCCACTCAGACGACACCTCACTCGTGTAGTTATAGCACTCATCGATGAATTTTTTAACTCCGTTTTCTTCGATTTCTTTATTAGACTTGAGACCGAGCTTTTTCTGGACCTTCTCCTCTATTGGGAGACCATGACAGTCCCATCCCCAGGTACGGTCCACCCGACGACCTCGCATCGTCCAATACCTCCCTACCACATCTTTCACAATCGATGACAGTAGTGATCCATAGTGAGGTTTCCCCGTGATAAAAGGAGGACCATCATAAAACCTGTATGGATTATTCTCTGGGCGAGAGTCTATCGACTTTTGAAAAGTATTGTTCGCTTTCCAGTAGGCGAGAACCTCTGATTCAAGAGCTGGGAATGATTGTTTTGGGGAGACAGATGGGAACATAGGAGAGAAAAAAGTTAGTTGTATTTCTTATGGGCTTGTTGAATGAGCTCTAATATTTGAATTATATTTGAATCAGGATAAATTTTAATTTCAAAATCTCAATTTCACCAATGTCATATACCTGAAACATTTTTTGAAACTCAAAACGGATCATTTATCTCTCATTTCTTAGCGTTAATCCAGAGTTTAATATCATTCTTCCGTATTTCAATGTCTACAAGATTTCTTTTGTTGATTTTATAAGCAATATAAAGCTTCTTATAGAGAATATCTATATTTGAATCTATAGAAAAAATAGCCTGTTTTAATTTTTCATAAAGCTCAATAATTTCATCGGATTTTCATTCAGTATGATACTCTTCATTATATGTTTGTATTACTTTTGTTACTTCAATGAACTTTCATTCATTTTTTGTAATAGTCTTTATACTTTCTGTCTTATTTCTTGCTTTTATTTCATTGAAAATAATTTCTCAGTTTTCTAGTTGTTTCATCTCAAATAAAGATATAGGAAGATCTTTGAAATTGATAGATTCTTTTTGATGTTCAGTGAAATTTTCTGAAACAAAAATTACTCTACTCTGAGTCCAATCTATTTCATCATTTTTGATAACTTTATTTCTCAATATTGATAGTTTTTGAACGAACTCAGCATTATTATTGAGTAGCAATGATAAATATGCGAGTCCTTGAGCAATATCCAAATTCTGTCATCTCATCTTAAATTCTAATATAACAAAAGCATTTGTTTCTGTATCAAAAGTGAGTGTATCAATTCTCAGATTATTAAATTGAAATTCGGATTGAATAAAATCCAGTCAGAAAATTTCTCATAAATTTTTTTCAGCCACAGTCTGCATAGCTCTTTCTAGCTTAAATCCTATTTCTTTGATGTGTTCCAGTTTCCCGTTTTTGTTTAGATAAATTTGCATAAAATTGAACAATAAGATAAAAAAGCACACAAAATAAAATGTGTGCTTTTGGTCCTCCGAGGCTTTAGCGTAGGAAGAAGGTACCACCGAAAGCGGATACTTGATTATAGATTTTTTGACGGAGAGTTGCAGCTCCGAGGGATTCTACTATGAGTTGTGATGAGAGCGCATACGGGAACCTAGGATTGCCGCATGCTCACTCACTACAAGACTTTTTCTTCCCCTAGCATCGTGGGTGATAGCCACTCAATTGCTTTTGTGATATATATCCAGTATACGGAAAGTGAGAGAATTGCAAGGAATTATTTCTGATAATACTGATTGAAAAATGGAGCCAATGCTGCCTGAGTCGCATATATGAATTCATCCTTGCGTATGAGCATCCCATCTGACCATACACTCGGTGATCCGCCAGCATCTCCGATATTCGCAGGAGCTCCGAGTGAGTGCATGATCTGTTCGAGATCGAGGCCTCGTCCGTCAAAAAGAATTGCTGCAACTGACTCTGGCACCTCGAGATGATATGAGTACCCGTAGTGCCCTATTCCATCTCTATTTTCTATATAGACGACGCCCATGATCCAGTAGTTCTCGCCCTCATAGTCTTGATATACACCTCACTCCATCCCAACAAAATAATCAGCATTTGGTCGCTCTCGACGACAATATATCGCTCGATTCTTGGCTCAGGTGCGGATCTCTCTGAGAGAGAGTGGCATATCCGATACACCTGATGCGACCTTGTGTAGTGATGAGGTAGAGTCTATTGTGTATGAGCAAGTTGTGAGTACTTGTTCTATGGCTACGGATTTGGGCTGATTGGTGGTGCCGATGGCAAAGTGCATATTTTTTATTGAGATTATTTCAATGATGGAACGATCGATTCGAGGGCTACTGCTGATATAGAGTTCTTCGGTGATCCATCGATGAGCTTGTCTGAGTAGACGAGATAGATGAGACTATTGGACGACTTATCATAGAATCTGACGATTCGGATTTTTTTGAAGAAGAAACTCGTACTCTCATTCCATATCTCTTCACTTGCACGAATCGGTTCTAAGAATGTGATTTTCCCAGTTTGCCTACATGCTACAGATGCGTCACTCGTGTCCTCAGCGAATCATATAGCTCCACTGATACCACCCGTTCTCGCCCGACTATAGAAACAAGTCACTCCTGATACCTTCGGATCTGGTACTCCTCCGACCTCGATCTTGTGATCTGGTCAGATGAGCTTGAACGCTGTATCTACTGTACCGATGGTATATGGATCCTGTTGTTGGATTGTCGATGATCCTGTTGCGACTATGACAGACTGAGTATCTGAGTTACCGCTATTGTATGAGCAACTAGCAAGGATGACGGTAGTGAGAACGAATAGAGAGTATCGCATATTTTGATAAGATTAGTATCTATTCAGTATATCTCTTTTTGACAAAATGCAACTCATCGATAACATCTCGCTATGATCAAAACTATACGGCGTATCGTCCTCATCATCTGGATACTCTCAGTAATATCACTCGCCTATTATGTCTCGGAACATCGAGGATATCTCGATCCCCAGAATTTGCTGGTATTTTTCCAGTCATTCGGTTCACTCGCTCTGATTGTCTATATTTTTGCATCGTTCGTCCGTGGACTCGTCCTCCTCCCGAGTCTCCCGCTTGTTCTCGTTGGGGTTCTCTTTTTTCCTGGCAATCCGCATCTCGTATTTGCTATCTCGATGATCGGCATCATATTCTCAGGTATCTTGATTTACCAGTTCTCTGATGTGATGTGATTTGATGAGATATTTGCTCGGCATGCTGGGAATGATAGAGTCAAAAATGCGATCGAAAAATATGGATTCTATGCAATATTGCTTTGGTCATTTGTTCCTATAGTTCCCACTGATATTATCTGTTATGTAGCGGGTACGGTGCGGTATCATTTTTGGCGGTTCATCCTCGCACTCACCATCTGAGAATGACTGATCGTCGGGATCATCGTATATGGTGGAAGAGAGATGATGGTGATGTTCGGATTATAACTCAACAAAAAAACTGCCAATTGGCAGTTTTTTTGTTTTTGATCTACTTCCGCAGTCAGACTATAGCGAGGATAAATAGTCCGAGTGTGATCCACGCAGATACAAAGAATGGGAGTGAGTGACTCGTCGCATAGAGTGTCCCGACGACGAATGGTCCGATGATACTAGCGATACTGATGACAGAAGTATTGTATCCCATGACTTTTCCAACTTCTGGTCAAGCCTTCCCTGCTATGAGTGAGTTGATCGCAGGCTGGAATGTCCCCATCGCTATCGGGAAGAGTGCGATGATCGGATAGAGGAGGGCGAGGTTACGATTGACTGCGAAGAGGAATAGGCTCACGAACATCAGGCAGATGGCTGCCTGGATCATTTGGATCTCGGTGAGATATCAACGAACATATTTCACGAGACCACCCTGATAGATGACAGCAACGAGTCCGACAAGTGAGAGAGTATATCCGATCTGATTCGCGGTGAAGCCATAGATATCTCGATAGAATTGGCTCGATCCAGACTGGATTGCTGAGAATGCGAGCGTCCCTCCGAATGACAGTATGAATAGTATGATCATCAGTTGTGAGAAGTGGAATGGCACATGATGCTCATGCATTTCTTTTTCATGCTTGCTGGGCTCTCTGAGTACCATGAGTATGAGAATCAAGTTTGTAGTGATAGCTATAATACACCCGAGTATCACATACTCGATTCCCCAGCGTGACAGGAGTCCACCGATCGCAGGCCCGACGAGGAAGGCAAGACCGAATGCTGCTCCGATCATCCCCATATTCTTGGTCTTGGTACTAGGGTTAGATATATCTGATATATATGCCTGAGCAACTCAGAGGCCTGCTCCACCGAGTCCCGAGATAAATCGGGCGACGAGGAATATGATAAAAAGAAAACCGAGATCAGCTCTTATGATCTCAGATGAAAGGGAGAACCAGAGAATGATGTATCCCAAGAGATTGAATGAAGTTGTGACGGTAAGTAGATTTTTGCGTCCATATCTATCTGAGAGTCGGCCAAATACGAGTCCCCCGAGAAACATACCGATTGAGTAGATACCCTGAGAATACGGATTCCATGCTTCACTCACACTAAAGTGGGAGATGATATCTGGCAGTACTGGTATGAGTATCCCGATACCGAGTATGTCGAGAAATGCGGTAGCAAGGATGAGAAACATAGTGGTTAACTAAAAGATAAAAGTTAGGGAATTTGATTTTTGGTGCCCCTTTAAGAAATGTATCGAGTCGGCACTTCTAGCGTCGAGTTATCACGAAGCTCCTTAGTGACACTTGCTCGATTTCCCCTTGAGAAAGGGGGTTAGAGGGATTTTGCTTGTGGTTCAGAGTATACTCAGTTCCCTTTCCTTTTCAACCACAAATACACCGATTATCGATGGATAAAATATGTAGTACTACATCACGCTTATTTACTCTATTCTCTACAATCTGTTACACTCGATATATGCTATATCTTTACCCATCTCCTTATGCGACACAGTATCATCGTTTCTGCTCTCATCGTCTCTCTAACACTCACATCTACGCTCCATGCGGCGAGTGGAGATATTACCATCGGTATGCATACCTATACCGCAGTGCAGGCAGAGTCACAGATCGTGGCACCACTCCTCACCCGCCTCAATAGACAGAAAGTCGCCAAGACCAAACTCCGACTGACCAATCTCGCTATCAGACAATATACTCTCAGACAAAAATCAGCAGAGAAACAAGGAAAAATAGAACTCGCACAGTTCTATACAAGTATCATTGCCCGACTCACGACCATGCGAGTATCACTCCCTACTACACAGACGAGTTCCACAGGATCTACTACAATTCCATCGAATACCGATAGTATAACTCCAGCTCAGCAGATAACTACGAAATGAACTGTAGTGAATAACGGAAACACTATCAATTCTGGAACAGCTTGAAGTTATAACTGAACTTCTTGAATGACTCAGGAACAAATTACACAAAGACTAACAGAAAATGAAGTTTTTACAGCTTACGCTTGAAGTTGATGAGATAATCAAAGTAAAACGAGATTTCTTAGTCTTATAAATCAAGTATACTGAAGTAAAACTTACGCAGTTCAATATGCAAATACACTAGCTTTTAATCAACCATAGTTTTCTCCACTTCTGCTATTTCTTAGATGGCAGAGTGGAGCGAATTTGCTCTATTTTTTTAATTTTTACACTCGTGAATAATCAAGAAAATGAATATAACTCACTCAAAGCAGAGTCACTCAATAGACTCAATATACATTATCAAATATTCATAGGAATTATTACTGCTAGTCTAACATTTTTTGGATTTATATTTGAAGGGAAACTTACGGATATAACTTTTATTTTACTATTTCCAGTAGTAATTTTTATACTTTGGTGTCTTCATGAGGCTAATGATTATATTCGATACAATATCCATACTTATCTTATTTGGAAGTATGAAAATTGATCATCTATTTGATGGGAAAGTCAATGTTCATGACAAAAAGATGGTATTATCAATTTCTTTGGTAGTTTAACTATATTATCAATTTCTATCATACTTCTCACAGTGTATATTGCATTGAATACGACTACACTTAGTAATCAGCAATTTATATTGGTATGAATAGATGGTATGATGGCGAGTTATCTCATATATTATAAGTTCTATGAATCAAAACGGAAATAGTAGCTTACTACACAAAAACCCTCCAGAAACTCTCTGGAGGGTTTTTCTTATTATTTCACCTTCCTTGCTTTCCTCTCTCCCCATTTTCGTCGTATTTTCTTCATGATTCCCTCATGTTCCGCTACATAGATTTCATAGTATATTCCCTTCACGACGAAGAGTGTGAGAGCAGAGGCCGCTATGATGCCGAATATGATAGTGAATCCCATCCCTGCCCAGAATCGATCACGCAGTGCGATCGGCAGGATACCGAGAACAGTAGTTACAGTCGTGAGTGTCATAGGCTCGAGACGAGATGAACCTGCTTCTATAAGTGCTGTGAACCCGGTCATTCCCTTCTGGAGATTCTGATTGATAGCATCGATAAGGATGATCCCATGATTGACTGCTATACCTGTAAATGCTATGAATCCGATACCAAATGGCATAGAAAATTGATTGCCTGTGGCAAGGAGTCCGAGCATCACAAATGGAAGTGACATCACAACTGAATAGAGGATGATTGCAGGTTGTGAGAAGCTATTGAACTGGAGAGTGAGAATGGCGAATATAACCATCACAGCTATAAAAAATGCTGATACAACTGCTGTAATGAGTTCACTATTGGCATCATTCTGACCACCCACCGTATAGGATATACCAGTTGGGAACGAGTATTTGCTGGCATAATCTACAAATGCGGCTTGCGAAGATACGCTATCAATGCCTGTTTCGAGATCTGATTCTACGCTGATTTGTACTTTTCCATTCTCACGGTTTACTGAGGCGATGGCATTTTGGGTCCTCGTCTCAACGAAGTTTCCTACTATATACGCAGTTGGACCAACTATAAATGGAATAGAAAGGATATCTTCCATCTTGGCTCCGCTTGCGAAGATATTCGTCTTGAGTACGACATTCATATCTTCTCCATTGTCTTCGATACTCCCTACGATAACACCATTCATACTCGTGGATATGGCTTGATAGATCAAGGATGATGGAATATTGTAGAGTGCTAGGAGATCTTTTTTCAGGGTAAAAACAAATTGCCCTGGAGTATCTTTAGAGGATAGCGTAATATTTTTTGTTCCTCGAATAGTTTTAAGATATATTTGGAAATCTTTGGCTACCTTGATCAATGTTGGTAGTTTGCTCGCATCATCAGAAATAATTTTGAGTCCTACTGCCTTACTTGATGGTGGACCTCCGGCAATTACTTTACTTGTGACTTTGAGTCATTTTTCTTCTAATTTTGAGAGTTTTGATAGCCATATTTTTTCGAGATCAAAAACACTCTTTTCGCCATTTTCTTTGCGTATGCCCTTTTTGGTCAATTCTACAGAGATATTCATAGTATTCCCTGCCGTGGAGCTAGATACATATTTTATTTCATTGTATCATCTGAAGTAGGGTGATATATCTCCGACGAGCTCACTCATTACTTCAGTACGTATTCCTACTGGGCCCTCGATGACAAATGTAGTTAGATTGTTATCATCACCTGGGAACAACTCGAATCCAACTCGTGGCGCCAAGAATATTATACTAAATATAAAGAATACAAGTGGCAGAAAAATAGCAAGTCGGCGAAGAAAGGTATGTTCCAGGAAATTCCTTAGAACGCGTTTATACCAATTGATACAATTGTGGATAATACGAGTACGTAAAGAGGCTTCGCCACTTTCTAATTTGGTTTTACCAACACGCTCGAGCTCCAAAAGTTCACGTTCTTCTAGAGTGGAATATTCGAGAATAGTATCACTCTCGACATAGGTCTTGGATTTTCGTACGAACAAGAGATAGAGGGCGCTATTGACTGTCAGAACCAGTATAAGTCCAGAGGCTAATACTCCGAATATAGTGATAGGAATATAGGCAAGGAACTTGCCGAGGATTCCTGGAAGGAGCATCATCGGTATGAATACTACGATCGTCACCGATACTCCCGAGATAATGGGGACACTATATTCCCGTAGTGCCAGCATAATTGCGGTACGCGGTTCATAGCCTATGCGAGCTTTTGCACTGGCGGCTTGTACAATTACGATGATTGTATCGACTGCAATACCAAATGAGAGAATGAGCGAGAAATTCGTAAGAAAATTCAGGGTATATCCAAAATAATATAAGAGCATGAATGTTGCAAGAAATGCTAGTGGTAAGGTGACACTGGCAAAAAGTGAATCCTTAAATCCCACGAAAAGATACATTGCTATAAATACGAGTATAAGAGTAGTGATTGCTTCTTTCGTGAGTTCACTATAATCATCACGGATATTATCCGCGAGGTCAGAGGTGTAGAGATATTTAAGTCATTTGAATTCGTTTTTCTCGAATAATTTTTCTATTTCTTTTTTGGCAGCATCACTTGCTGTGAATATATTGGCTGAGTCAGTCTTATTGATAGTGAGACCTATATAGGGTGCCCTCTGACCTCCTGATCCGATAATAACTCGATTTTCTACCGTACTCTTGTACTTGCGTTGTATCGTTGCGATATTTCAGAGTCGGATTTGTGATCCTCCAGGAAGTGCGATTGCAGTATTGAGAAAGTCAGTAGATTTTTTGTTCTTCCCTTCTATGCGGTAGTCATATTTCTTGTCTCCGAGTGCGAAGTTACCTATAGGTTGGTCGAGATTTTCGTTGCGGATAATATTCGCAATACCAGCAAGTGTGAGTCCTAGGCTCACGAGTTTATCCTCAGGTATAATGATTTCTGAATCATATGTCGTATCATTATTCCTTCATCCTCCTACTGGTCCAGTATTGGCACTCGCTGAGAGATCAACACTTTCAATACCAGGGACTAATTTTACCACATTTTGGATATCGATAGCTCTCGCTACGAGTACTGATCTTGATACACTTATTGATGGATCATACACAAAAACGGAAAATGCTCGACCTGTATCTGTCTCTATTTCGGTGATAACTGGTGTTTTCGCATCTATAGGAAGTATAACTCTTCCTACTTTATTGCGTACATCATCGAGTACATCTTTGACTATAGCACTTGTTTTGAGAGTGATAGTTACATTAGAGATACCGAGTGAGGAATTAGTAGTTATTTTGTCGATTCATTTTATATCTTTTACTTCTTTATAAATCTTGTCCGTAATCAGTGAATCCATATCTTCAGGATTTGTCCCTTGATATACAGTTGAGACCGATATAATACCGAGCTTGATCGATGGGGATGATTCTTTTGGAATTGCGAGAGCCGCAAGTATACCCATCACCATTATGAGAAGTACAATGAGGTAAGAGATACGATATTTGCGTATCCAAAATCCAAAGAATCCGGATTCGACTTGTGCTTGAAGTTCGGTAAGGCGAGACATATATGGATACAAGATTCAAAATTAAAAACTCAAAAATTACTTTTTTATAGTACCAGTTCTACTTCATACATCTTTTTTCTGTATAATTTGCTTTGTCACATCATAGTTACTCATATCAGTGATGACTATCTCAGTACCCTCAGGAATTGAGGAAAGCACTTCGATAGTATCACCAAGAGTCTGACCAATTTTGATATTTTCTCGAGTAATTCCAGTAGTGGTATAGATGGATATTTCACCCTCTCATTCTGCTATGATCGATACAGTATCCAGAGGGAGTGTGAATCTAGATGTTCCTGCAGTATCATTTTTTGGTGAAAAACTCAGGGTTGCACTCTCTCCAATATATGGTTGACCATCTGGAAGAGATATTCTTACGGTTGATAATAGATTGGCATTGGCTACGGTTGAGAGAGCAGTGATGATTCCATTGAGTGTCCTTTCTGCCACGAGCACTATGACGCTTTGTCATACTGAGAGAGAAGCAACAAGACTCGGTTCAATATCAATAGTTATCTGTGGTTGATTACTCGTGAACTCTACTATTGGTGAACCTACACTGACTGATTGTCCTACATTTGCTATAACTCTACTGACAGTACCATTGATTGGTGCAATTACCCGAAGTTTGCTCGCATCTCGTTCCGCCTGCGAAAGGGAGATTTTTGCATTTTCTCTATTGGCATCGAGTTGTATGAGAGTTGCAGACTTTATTGCTAGCGCTGTATCATATGATTTTTTGGCCTGTTCAAAAGAGAGTCGAGCATTTTCTATTTTATCTTTGAGATCGATTCGCATATTTTCGTATGTCACCTTAATTTCACTATTACCATCTATCAGAAACTGCTCATCACTCGTGAGTGGACGTGTGAGACTCGCAAAAGCAAGCTTAGTGGCTGATTCCGCATTTCTGTATCCTTTGAGAAATGTCAGAGTCTGCACTCTCCAAGCATTATAACCTCCTTCAGAGGATTGTATACTGGCCCTCTGTCCATTCCAGAATGTTACCCATCCTGTCAAGAGTTCTTGAGGGAGTCCACCTCATATTACACTATTTTGTAACATATATAACATAGCATCAGCGAGTCTCCGTGCTTGTTCAAATTTCCTAGAGATGAGATTGAGATCTTCCTCAGGACTACTTATATTTATTATTTTTGGTTTTTCTATGCGAGCCCTTAGATCTCCTCGCTCCGCATAGGTAGAATTCCACTCAATATTAGCAAGGGCTCGTGAGTCACCAACACGAGTTCAGAGATATGGCTCAAAGGAGTCATTCGCATATTCGAAATTAGTAGTAATACCAAGAATCTTATCAGCTTCATAGAGCATAGAGGTCATTATGCGCTCAGCATCCGAGAGATATGTTTTGTAGCTTTCATTGTACCCATCGAGCGTCTTTGAATTCGTATTAACGAGAGTATCATATGCAAGTGCATTTTTACCATTGAGTGTTTCATAGGTTTGACGAGCTCGTTCGAATCCGATTTTGGCTGCATCTACTGCTTGTGAGAGATTGATTTTGGTGGTATCGATAGTTGCATTTTGTATCTTGATGGTATTGAGGGCTTGAGAATAGCGAAGATCATAGTTATTGACTGTATCTTTGAGAGTAGCAATCACTGTTCCTGCTTTCACTGATTGTCATTCTTTTACATTTATTTTAGCAATATCACCGGCTCATTGGGCAGATAGAGTGAGAGAGGAGCTCGCAGTAATACGCCCTGTTTTTTCTATAGATATTGGTTTCTGACTGTTTCCAATTGTGAAGGTATCTACAAAGAATGGAGTTTTCTCGACTTTGATGGGAACTATAGCAGGAGTTGATCCGCATGCAGACAGGAGTAGTGTCAAAGTGAGAAACAGAGTAATATGAGTCTTCATGGGAAATTAATGTTATAGATAGTTGTATATTGAGGTATTATTTTGGGATATTGCATTCAGCCTTGAGGAGATCGATGAAATCACCCATATCTTCAGCCTTGATGAAGCCGACAAATTTACCATATTTGGTTATAGACATCAGCGTATCTCCTTCAACAATACCGAGCATATCACGGACATCTTTGGGAATTACTATTTGTCATTTGGTTCCGACTGTTACAGAGCCATGTATCTTGACACCCATATGGGTTTGAGATTTATCAGTTTTTTTGGATCCGAACATAGGTATAGAAAGTTAGAAAAGTAATACTTAACTCATTATACGGACTTTAATTATAGATACAAACTTATCTGAAAAATCTTTTGATTTTCTCATAACATATCTATAATAGAGATATTATAATTTCTTATATATGCAATTCTTCAAAAGAATCTTCTTTTTTCTTCTTACTAATATGGCAGTGCTAGCACTTCTCTCTATTGTGATGATGGTAGTCAATTATTTTTTCCCTGGTATTTTATCAGCCAATGGTGGCATGATACAGCTTCTTATATATGCACTTGTCATCGGTTTTGGTGGCGCCTTTATCTCTCTACTGATTTCTCGCTGGAGTGCGAAGCGAGCCTATAGTATCGTCCTTCTCGACGCTCAGGCTGCAAGTCGAGATCCACAACTCCAGACAGTCTGGTCTACGGTCGAGCGGATAGCTCAGATGAATCAGATCACTATGCCAGAGGTCGGATATTATGAGTCTAGCGAACCCAATGCATTTGCAACTGGTGCTACTCGCAACAAGTCTCTTATTGCAGTTTCGACTGGACTCCTCGCTCAGATGGAGAAAAACGAAGTTGAAGGGGTTGTCTGACATGAAATGGCTCATATTCTCAATGGTGATATGGTGACCTTGACACTTTTACAATGAGTGATGAATACTTTTGTAGTATTTTTCTCTCATATCGCAGCACGACTCGTAGCCGGAGTTATAGCAAAAGATAATGAAACCATAGGCAATCTTGCGTATATGGGAATCTCTCTAGGATTCCAGCTCGTATTCGGAGCACTCGCCTCACTTGTAGTCATGTGGTTCTCACGTATGCGAGAATATCGAGCGGATCTCGGTGGAGCCCAATTCACCTCCAGGTCTAGTATGGTTGCTGGACTCAAGCGACTTCAGCAGATGAAAAACAAAGTAGCTACTCCACATCCTGATGGCAATCTCACTGCATTCATGATTACTGAACCAGACTCATTCTGGTCAACGCATCCTTCTCTGGAGAATCGTATCCGATCACTTGAAGAAAATTATAAACTCACTTAGCAAGTCCCTTCCAATCATTAGAAGGGATTTTTGTAATATATTGTGTGGATATTCTGATTCAGAATATCAGAAAGATTTAGTATCAGAGCCATAAAAAAAACCTCCGAAGAGGTTAGATGATTGATAAGGAAGTCCACAATCTTTTATGATGAGGGTTTTCTCAATAACAATATCTGTATTTGGGTATCTATATGTATATTGATGGGCGAGATATAAGAGAGAAACTCTCCTATATCTGCCAATTCAGTCAGTTACTTCAAGCGATTTGAAGACCGCCAGAAGGAGCTGATTTTTTGCGGCGAATGCCCAGAAATGCAAACGCAGCAATCAGCCCTGCACCAATGAGACTCAAGGTTCCTGGCTCAGGAACTTTGTTGACGGGAACTGCCACAAAGTTCCCCCCGAATGAAGCACCACCATTCCCGGCGGTGCCGGTGACTTCCAAAATATGGTTATCACCTGCCCCAATTTTTCCCAGGAAGGCCAATGTTTGCACATTTCCACCTGGAATGGGAATCGAGTACCGCGTGAATGCCGATCCATCGATGTTGGCGGCAAAGTCATTGATCTCGTTGAAGACCAAGCCGCGAATGATGAGTTCGATATTGGTAATCGAACTACCTACCAGCGATGCCAGAGGCAAGTTAAACGTCCAGTAGACGTCGAATAAGCCCTTTTTTCTGGTTGTAAAACCGAAGTCATCTGTGGGGAGAGTGAGCATTCCCTGAAACAACGGTGCAGCAGGTGCTACAACCGGAGTAGCATGGGCTAGACCAGCGGACATTGCAAATGCGATAGCTACTAAGGTACCTTTAACCTTGAACATGGTATTCCTCCTTTGATTGCTCATTAATGCCACCACCAGCATTATTGAGGTCTTCCATGCAATACGCATAGATGCGACTTATACATAGTAGGAACTATATACGTAAAGTCAAATTTATCTTTCTCATTTATTTAAGAATTCCGTTTTTTTCAAGAAATAGATAAAAAATATTTGCATATGTTAAAAAAAGTCGCATAGTATATAACTATGATAGCGTTAGGATCTCATATCCAGACTCAGTGACAAGGATAGTGTGTTCCCACTGAGCTGAGAGTGATCCATCTTTGGTGCGAGCAGTCCAATTATCTTTATCGAGTTTGGATGCGTACTTTCCGAGATTGATCATTGGTTCAATAGTGAATACCATTCCGACTTGCATCTTTGGTCCAGTATTTCGCTCTGCTTTGTGATAGACGTATGGTTCTTCATGGAACTCAATACCGACACCGTGTCCAGTATAATCTCGTACTACAGAGTATCATCTGGACTCCGCACACTGTGATATGGCATATCCGATATTCCCAAAGTAGTTACCAGGCTTGACCTCAGCAATCCCGATTTCCCAAGATTTTTTGGTCACTGCGATGAGCTCTGTTGCCTTTTCACTAACTACGCCTACCGCATACATACGAGAAGCATCACCGAAATATCCATCCACAATCGTTGTGACATCGATATTGAGTATATCTCATTCCTTGAGTATCTCGTCCGCTCTAGGGATACCATGACAGATCACATCATTGAGAGAGATACAAGTAGAGCGAGGATATCCTCACTTTCCCCATTTATTCCCTCACTTGTAGTCTATACAAGCAGATGTACCTCCATTAGATAAGATAAAAGAATTCATGATATTATCGAGTTCAAGAGTGGAAACTCATGCTCTGACATAGACTCAGATCATATCGAGTGTCATAGCGGTGAGTTTCCCTGCTTTTCGAATTCATTCTATTTGTTCTGGTGTTTTTATGATAATTTTGGACATAATTATGTTTTTCTTTAAAATAGATTTGCAGTATATATAAAAATGTATAATATACAAATATTGACAAATAAATTAATTCAATATGAATGAACTTTTACTTAAGGTGGCTGTTACGAATTCTAAAGAGAATCTAACGGTATTTTCCCTTGTAGATTCTACTGGAAAATGAGTTATCAATCTTATATCAGAATTATCTGTCCCTCGTGATATACCATCTTATAAGATAGATATTATGCCTACTCTTGTTGAGTGAAGTGAAAAAGCATACAATACTGAAATATTTGCATCTCTCTTACAAGAGTATATTGAGTATTTACAAAAAAATGAACAAAAAGATAAAAGTTTTATTCTCATTATTTCTAGACAGCCTAAAATCGAAAATTCTTTTTATGAGACTATTGCAAAATTAATGAAGGGTTATGCTGATAAGATTACGCTAAATCCAATAAATAATACAATGATGTTAAGGTGTGAATAATCTTTAAAATTTTATATATAAAATAATGTTAAAAGTAGAAGATTGAACCGTAATCTCGATGGAAAAATCATTATCAAAAAGGACTATACAGTCTTTGATAAAGATATTTTCTGATCGAATTTGAGTCTTAAATATTAAAAATAGAAATACATCTTCCGCTGATTCTAATTGGTTATATGACCAACCTGCTTTTGAAGATAATCAGATAAAAGAAATCAATCGCAGAATTAGAAAACTAGGTGTGGTATTGAGTGAAACTCATAAAAAAGTTAATGCTCTCGTATGTTATCGTCAAGTTGATGCTCATACAGATGATCGAATTAATGTAAGAACTAATTCGGTAGTTTTTGTAACCCTTCACTGACACCAGTGAGCTCATTTTATCTGAGGCTCTGGTGAGAATAAGATAGATATTCCTATAGAGGATTGATCTATAGTTATTTTTGATCAGAATACAGAGCATCAGGTTAAGTTCCCAGCAGGAAGTAAGGGATTGAAATTCGGTCTTTCTTTTTTTGTAGATTTTTTATAAAAGCCTATCCAATAACTTCTCTTGGCTTGGAACCGTCGGCAGGTCCTACAATTCCCATAGATTCCAGTATATCGACGACACGAGCTGCACGACCGTATCCGAGCTTCATATGCCGTTGTAGCATAGATGTAGAACATTTCCCTGCTGATCTCACGAGTTCTATAGCGGCTTCGATTACCTGTTGATCCTCCAGTCCTGCATCATTCGGATTATTGGTACTCGATCCTTCCCAATTGACTGTTCTATCTCAGTCTACTATAGAGCTATCATAGATATCTGCGAGCATCGCAGGATCTATTGTTCGCTTGATATGATTGACTACTCGTTCCACTTCATCGGTTTCTATGAGGACTCCTTGTATACGAGTAGAGGTCATAGCACCCGTCGGGAAGTACAGCATATCACCACGGCCGAGGAGATCCTCAGCACCATAGGCATCGAGAATAGTACGAGAGTCTATACCCGATGCGACGGTGAATGCGACTCGAGACGGTACATTCGCCTTGATGAGACCCGTAATAACATCAACTGATGGTCGTTGAGTTGCGAGGATCATATGGAGTCCGACGGCTCGAGCCTTCTGAGCGATTCTCGTAATGGCAGATTCGACCTCTTTTTTGTTACCACTCATCATGAGATCCGCGAGCTCATCGATGATGATCACTATTGCAGGAAGGCGATCTTTGTTGCTTACTTTTGCATTATACTCCTCGAGGTTACGAGCATTGAGTGGCTTGAGGGTAGAATATCGTCTTTCCATCTCAGCTACACCCCATTTTAGAGCATTGAGTGCTTTGTCTGCAGAGTTGATAACAGGAGTCAACAGATGCGGAATACCATCATAGACTCCGAGTTCGACTTGCTTGGGATCCACCATGATCATGCGAAGTTCTGAGGGGGTATTTTTATAGAGAAGGGATAGAATAAATCCATTCATTCCTACAGATTTCCCTGATCCTGTTTGCCCAGCGATGAGGAGATGGGGCATTTTCGCGAGATCTCCGACGATAAAGTCACCATTGATATCCTTGCCCACGGCGATCGCGAGTTTGGACTTGTGGCGAGTGAATGCGATATCCTCAAGGACTTCTTTTATTCCGACTGTATCTCGTTTCTCATTCGGTACTTCTATACCGACGAGTCCCAGCCCAGGAATCGGTGCCTGAATACGGATAGATTTTGCTTTGAGAGCAAGGGTGAGATCTTTTTTGAGAGCTTCGATTTTTGCCAATCTGACTCACTCTGATGGTCGGAGTCTATACTGGATGACAGTTGGACCGACACACTCATCTTCCATCTCTACATCGATACCGAATTGGAGAAATGTTCTCTGTATGAGTAATGATTTTTCTTCGATCTCTTCTGGAGAGACAACATTGATATGTTGGATATCATTTAGGAGCTTGAGGCTCGGGAAGTCCCAAGTTCCGAAGTCGACAGATTTGGCGGGAGTATTAGATTCAATTTTTTTACCATCTGGAGTTTCGAGGGGTATTTTTTTGGTGAGACCTGAGAGTGCGTTCTTGAGGATTGAGGTATTCTTTTTTAGTACTGGTATTATTTCAGGAGTTTTTTTACTATGTATTGCAGCGAGCTTTTGTGTCAATTCTTCAGCTTTCCTTTTATATATATCATCGATTTTTGATTTTTTAACTGGAATGATATCCTCATCGTCACTAGGGATCATGATGTTTCTGAGGCGTGACATCGATGGGACTGATTCTCTGACTTTGGATAGTATTGCACGATATGAGATACGGAGCGTGAGATAGAGTGCGACAAACCAGAGAACCATAAGAGCGATCAGTGCACTGGATGCTCACATGAGGTGGTCCAGAAGAGAGTAGATATCCAGATATCCGACCGTATGTTTTGCATACCGACCCACAATCGAAGTTGTCGCAACAAAAAATAAAATAATTCCCACGAGTCGTGATATTGACCAACTTGCTCGCTTAATTAGGATCATAATACCCAATATCATCAGAATGGGTGAGAATATATATCTGTAATATTCACCGAAAAATAATGCACCAACTCGAGAGAGATAGAGTCCTATAATAGAGGATTCATTGACAGATAAAAACATCAGGACAGCTAGGGTAACCAGCACGCCTCCTGCGATGATATTGGCGAGTTCGTAAGAGATAAATGGACGATGAACAGTTGAGGTTTTACGGCGTGACATATGGCAGCAGTATATACAAAAATGAAGCAGAGGCAAAAGGAAAAATAAGAGTTTTATCGCTTGCTTTTTATGAAAAATAAATATAGTAGTGATTGTATGCGAGCATAGCTCAATTGGCTAGAGTACCGCCTTGCCATGGCGGCCGTTGTGGGTTCGAGTCCCATTGCTCGCTCCAGAAAATATACAATTCCAAGACTTGTTCTTGGAATTTTTATTTTCAGAATTGTAATGAGGACAGAATCAGAATTGATTTCTGGAGAATCCTAGTATGGATTCCCCACCCAATGAGGAGAGCCAGCACGCGGCAGAGACCGTGGAGTCTACTCGCACCTCTTTTTTCTTGCTTTTTTCACTGTTTTCTATAGAGTTTGCTGAGTCAAAACATGGAGAGGTCGCATAGTGGCCTAGTGCACACCCTTGGAAAGGGTGCGTATCGCAAGATACCGGGAGTTCGAATCTCCCTCTCTCCGCCAGTAGATACATCAAAAATATAACCATATCATTGTATCATGAATCTCATCTCCAAAATTACTCAAAAGCCAACTGATAAAACCATCCGTATCGTTCGTATTGTATTTGCTGTTATTATTCTCGCAACTATCCTTCTTGGTTGGTCAGTAACTCGTACAGAATTCGGTCTACCTGAATGGATTCGCTATATTCTTTTTATATTTCCCGCTATTGGACTCATACGAGGGATTCTCGATCCAGGGGTTTTTCGTAAAAAAATCTGGAAATGGACCGTATTTGGTCTTGGTATTGCTATGATCCTCATTTCACTCTTTGTTATCGAAGATGTCGACACATCCTCACCTTCTCCCACTACTACAATAAGTACTGGAAGTATCAATATTGCCGATATAGCGAATATTCCTACCCCATCTATTCCATTTACCCTTTCTACTGATAACTTTTTTGGGTTGTATGGATTTATCCTTGCTATTATGGGAGTTCTTCTCAATAGTAAGAATATAACTCTCAAAAATGAAAGATTTGGCGAGATTATCAAAAAGATACGAGTATAGATCATTTCCCCAGAAAATATATTATTCTATATCACCCACAAAAAGGGTGATATTTTTGACAAAAAAAATAATACCTGTTATGCTCTTCTTATCTACTTCGTAATACGGTATACTTCACATACCAAAAAAACAAATACACATAATTTTTTGTACATTTCTATATACAAATCGTTCACACCATAGAGGTGGAACACCCAAACTAATACACGAGCTGGTCATACCTCAAGAAAAACAGACCAAAACGCAGTAGATCGCAGATTATGTCAAAAGTGAAGAGAAGACATAATAAAATCCCCAATCTCGGCATTCTAAAAATCTTTTTTTATAGCCAAATGAGAATGGGGATTTTTTATTTACTAAAAATTTTTTTTTAAGTGTTCTAGGGTATATTTTCCAAATCATTGTCTATATCCATTAGAATCAAATTCTAATCCTCTCGATATTCATAGTAGTATTAGTACATCATCTGTTAATACTAATGGATGCTCTTCAGGATATTTTCTAACGAGTGCCAATAGGGCTGATATTTTCATTATATCTTTAGTTCTTTGCGAAAAAGAAAGTCTCTTAAGTTCAATATCAGATCAACCAGTAAGTATCAAATCAAGCTTCTTAGCTGAGGCTAATATTTTTGGATATACTTCAAAAAATAATTCTGAACTATTGGCTATAGTACCATTGATTCCGATAACTTCTTTACCTCTATTTTTATCTCAAATAGGATTGGTAGTAAGATCTCATATGGATATAGATTTTCCATTAGTATGTAGTGTGAGCCCAAGTCAAAATTTATCGCTATATGCACTCAAAGGAGGTAATGTCTTTATAAAAATAATTATTATTATATATAATATAAATATTTTTTTATTTCTGTCAAATCTAAGCACCAAATTTGAATAACATAACATCTCCATCAGCCACAATATATTCCTTCCCTTCCATTTTCACTTTTCCTTTTTCTCTCGCACCTGTCCAGCCTCAGAACTCTATGATATCTTTATAGTTCACGGTTTCTGCTTTGATGAACTTTTTCTGGAAATCTGTATGAATTACACCTGCTGCTTCTGGGGCTGTATCTCCTTTGTGGATCGTCCAAGCCCTTACCTCCATCTCTCCTGCTGTGAAATAGTATTGTAGACCCAAGAGATCATAGCACTTCCGGATGATCGCGTCCATAGGATTGAACTCAACTCCCATATCAGCTAAGAACATTTTTTTGTCTTCATCAGAAAATTCGAGCATATCCATCTCGATTTTTGCAGAAACAGGTAGCACTGGGATCTGATGATCTATTATCCCTGACATATCTCGGAGTTCTGATTCTGCTGTATTTATACCATCTTCAGCTACATTCACTGCATAGATAAAGGGCTTATTCGTGAGGAGATGCAGTTCGCTGATTATCAGTTTTTCATCATCACTCATTTCCATCAGGGAAATGATCTTCCCTGATTCCAGTTGATTCTTGACTCTTGTATATATTTCTTCACGAGCTTTAGCATCTTTTTCTCCTGCCCTCACTTTTTTCTGATTATCACCTATTCTTCGATCGATCGTTTCGAGATCTGCAAATATGAGTTCGAGATTGATGATCTCGATATCACGACGAGGATCTATCGATCCACTCACATGATGTACATTGCTATCATCGAAAGCACGAACTACTTGGAGAATAGCATCGACAGAACGTATATGAGAGAGGAATTTGTTACCGAGTCACTCCCCTTTCGAAGCTCATTCAACGAGGCCTGCGATATCTACGAATTCAACTGTTGCTGGGATTACTTTTGCTCCGTTTACAACTTTGCGGATTGCTTCCAGACGTTCATCATTGACATTCACTATACCAGTATTTGGTTCTATAGTACAAAATGGGAAATTGGCAGCTTCTGCAGCATACGACTTTGTGAGAGCATTGAATAGAGTAGACTTGCCTACATTCGGGAGACCGACGATACCAACTTGCATAATAGATAAAAAGTGAAAAAGAAACATAAAAATCCTCAATTCTGAAGGAGACAATTCTGATAATAAAAAGAATACTTATTAGAGATTGATTCGTTGAATGGATTTCTGACTTTGGGGAAATATAGTTCCTACTAGGATATAGTAGCCTCCAAACAGAGCAACGAGGATCATCAGGATCATATAGATACGTGTGACGATAGGAATATAGCGTGAGTATTTTTGGTAATCACGTATATGCATCATAAAAACTGCCAAGAATCAAAATATACCAAGAACTACAAAGATATAAACCCCTAAAAGAATGTAATTCAACATAGAGAATGCAAAATTTTTTTTAAATACAATCTAAAAAAGACTATATCGAAAAAACTATTTTTCGCAAGTGAGAATTTTTTACTTGCAGCTTCATTTGCTGGTACATTTTTTACCTATTTGCATATTCTCTACAGTGAGAGATAAGAGCTCAGATATAGTAACAAAAGTAAATCCTCGAGCTTTCAGATTTTTAATAATAGTAGGAACACTCGCAACACTTTCTTCATGGATATCATGCATAATTATGATATCACCATCTTTTGCATATTCAATTGATTTTGTATTTTTGAGTATATCCAGATGATTCCAATCCCTTGTATCTATCGACCATAATATTGCAGGCATATGGAGTATCGATAGCATACCTGTATTTGTAGCGCCATAAGGGGGTCGGAAAGTATGTGGATATATTCCAATAGTTTGAAATACTGCCTGGTCCGTTGTATAGATTTCTTCTTGGATCATCCTTTCTGACAATTTCGTGAAGAGTATATGTGAATACGAATGATTGCCTATCTCATGTCCTTCGTCATATTCTCTCTGAAGTATCTGAGGATTTTTTAATGCCTTTTCACCAAGCACATAGAATGTAACTCGAATATTTTCTTTTTTGAGTATATCAAGTAAGGTATTCGTGTATTTTTCTGATGGACCATCATCAAATGTTAATGCAATTAATTTGCTATCTGATTGCTTGGCTCATGGTTGAACTACGAATTTTTTTGAAGTTATTATTCTCTCCTTTCATTTGTTCCATGTATCGAAAAAATAACTCGATTTCGCTAACTTTATAGGTTCATTTGCTCCAATTGAAAAAATAAAATCAGATCCCTCGAGCGTAATATTACTAAAAGTAACAAACTGTGGATTAAGTACTACTCTTATTCCGATTGATGTACTGAGTCTCTTTTCTATTTCTTTGGTAAGTGTATAAATGTAGCGTTCACTTATTATCTTATCTATAGATATATTGATAGGAAATAGGGTTTGAGATTTCTGTTTAGTTGAGATTTCTTCTTGAATATTTCTAGCTATTGCAGCTCGCATGAATTTTCATAATCAGATTTGTGATTGGTCATAAAATCTAAAAAAATTCAGACATATTATGCTGGTAATGAGGAAGAAAAGTAATACTATATATCTTCTAAATTGCATGAAGTTGAGTATAAAAAAACCAAATACGAGTCAATAAATTATTTAAAATATTGTTTCATTCTAGTATTCATGATACTGAGGGAGAATTCTAGGGCATGTTCCCGGCATTCAAATTGCATATTTCCAAAATCTCCTGAACTTGTATCTATAATTATTTTGATCAGATTTTTTTGTAGATTCTTTGGGTCTATCATATATCCTGTTTTGCCATCTATCATAGTTTCTCTATATCCTCATTCGTCTGTAGATATCACAGGAACTCAACAAGCCATGGACTCTATTGCTACCATTCAAAAGTCCTCAGATTCACTAATGCATATGGTTGCAATAGATCAAGAAATGATACTTGGAAGATTATTATTATCGATTAATTTTAGAAAACTAATATTAGTATATCATTTTCCTAATTTGATGAATTCATCTTTTTGACTGTCATTTTCTCCATAGAGTATTATGACTTTTTTATCAGGTAGATTCCGAAATGCTCGAATAATTGTATCAATGCGTTTTGCATGAGTCAGTCGAGCAAATGAGAGATAATATCATTTGTATCATTCTACTATTCCCTCTATCGCGATTATTTCAGATACTACTTTTTGATCGTATATTACGAATTTCTCGGTATCAACACTTGGATATAGTATTATTGCATCATCTCGTCCACACCATTGGGCTATTCGTTTTTTATTTTCTTGTGAATTTACGAATATAGTTCCGATTTTTGTGATTTCTTTTTTATACATCCATCTGAGAAAAAATGAAAAGAGTACGAAAAATGGACGCAGAAAGAATGGTATCTTTGTGAGATATTGTAATCTCTGGTCAAAGAGATGCCGAGAAATAGAGTGTGCGTAGTAATAGGTTTTTGTAGTTGATTTTGTCTTCCATATCCCTGTGATTGCCTCGTTTGAGAAGAGTATATGACTATATTTTCCTGTGATGTTGCGAGAATGGAAAAAACTCCATTTCATTTGTAGAAATCCGAGTATCCCCTTTCTGAAGTCTGGATTTACCTCAATTATCTCTCACAAAAATCCCATACTATGAGCATCATAGCAGTCCTTGCTCCATATAGTTGTTGCAATATCAGCATTGAGTCACTTCGCGATTTCGATATTCATGCGTTCAGCTCATCATTTCATCAGGAATGTATCGTGGAACAGGAGGTTTTTCAAATGGACAAAGATTAGTACCCAAAATATGGAGGAATTCTATCTATTTTTCTTTGATTTCAAAGAAAAATAGATATAGTAAAAACAGTAATAGTATCTTTAATCAAAAATACATGTCCAAAAAATATCTCACTTCAAAGCATAAAAGAAAACCAATATCAGATTTTCTCATTCCTACTATTATTGACAAGGTGAACTGACAAGAACGAGCCTACGATATCTATTCTCGATTACTCGAGGATCGTGTGATATTTCTCGGTGATGCGATAGACTCTATGCTCGCTAACACGGTCATAGCTCAACTTCTCTATCTCGAGAAAGCTGATCCCAAAGCTCCAATTACTCTCTATATCAATTCTCCTGGTGGACATGTTACAGCGGGTCTCGCAATATACGATACCATGCAATTGGTAAAGCCAGATATCATAACTGTAGCAGTCGGACTCGCTGCATCTATGGGATCTATCATACTCGCAGGTGGTGCAAAAGGAAAGCGATATGCACTTCCTCATGCAGAAGTCATGATCCATCAACCTCTCGGAGGTATGGAGGGTCAAGCAACGGATATCAAAATAGCGGCTGAACATATCATCAGAACTGGAGAAGTTCTCTACAAAATCCTAGCAAAACACTCATGACAGGATATCGATACCGTTAGACGCGATTGTGATCGTGATAACTTCATGACGGCTGAACAGGCTATGAAGTATGGTTTAATTGATAAAGTATTATAAAAATATGAAAATATGAAAAATTATTACATTCCTATTAATGGGCTTGTTTTTCTTTGGTATACCAATTTTGCTTATGGAAAATTTTTCTGGCTGGACTCCAAATGGTATAAATATTACCTCTTCTATAATAGACAGTCCAATACTCAGAGCTTACGCAGAGTCACTTTATACGATAATGTTTATATCGTCGTTTTTACTAATGATACCAGTTCTTTTATATATATGAATCATTTTTTGGATTTCTTGATTGATTTCTAGGATGGTTGTTATTTTCAATCCCAAGAATATATTACTTTCAAATGTTGAATTCTTGAAAGAAGATAAGAAAAGTTCTATGGTTAAAAACTAATATTTAAAACTATAAAAATGCAATTAAAACTTAATAGTTCACCCTATCCTAGAGTTCTACTCCTCTCTAATCCTTTTTCCGTAGCATGGGAGGTTGCATACAGAGTTTCTGAGCTTGTTTCTAAAAATGCCAAAGCATTGTATGAAAGTCTGAATGTAGAAAATGTGGAAGATCCTTTCATAGAGACTAAGAAAAAATGTCTCCCTACAAGTATAGATCATCTAGCAGCACATGAAAATTCATTGGTTAGTTCAAAAACGGTCTACTTTTCCACCACTCCTTTTAATATCGAAAAACGTGATTGACCTAGTTTCACTGGAGAAACCATGCCCAATCTCATTGTCGATAATTGAGAAACATTGGTGCAACTCATTTTTGCTAGAAATGCAGGATCATCAGTTCCTCCGAATCAAAAACTCATGCAAGTTACAGAATATAGCGGTGAGAATTGAAAAGCATTAGCTAGAAAGTTTGTGAGTTATACTTAAAAAGTATTAACTATTATCACTCCAATCCAAAATGAATTCCCAAATCCACAACCTCCTCAACAAGTGAGTTTCTCGAATTATCGATGGAGACCATTTGCGTGATGCTCTTGCTACAGGTAAAAAACTCAAAATCAAACTCGGAATTGATCCCTCAGGAACAACGATCCATCTCTGACATATGGTACCGATTCTCAAAATGAAACAGTTCCAAGAGCTCGGACACGAGATCATCATCATAATTGGTGATGCTACTGGTATGATTGGTGATGCGTCTGACAAGGATGCAGAGCGACCCATGCTCGTACGAGAGCAGACTCGTGAGAATGGGCGGATATTCATCGAGAAATTTGCTAAAGTTTTGGATCTGACCAAGACAAAAATTGTCTATAATAGTGATTGGCTCGACAATGTGAACTTCGCAGGAGTCGGTGAGCTCGCGAAGCATTTTTCTGTAGCAGAGATGCTGGATCGTGATAATTTCTCCAAACGGTATAAAAGTGGTGTACGAATCAGTCTTCAAGAGTTCCTCTACCCCCTTATGCAGTGATACGACTCTGTAGCTCTCGATTGTGATGTCGAGCTCGGAGGTACGGAACAATACTTCAATTTGCTCGCTGGTCGTCGTCTGCAAGAGGCCTATGGACAGAGGAAACAAGATATCATGATGTTCGATCTACTCGTCGGATCTGATGGGAAGAAAATGTCAAAGACGAGTCCAAATACCATAGCTATCGATGAGGCTCCACAGAGTATGTATCAGAAACTCATCAATATCCATGATGATCTCATAGTGAAGTACTATGAGCTCACCACGGACGCAACTCTAGAAGAAGTAGAAGTCATCAAAAAAAGACTCGAGTCTAGAGAACATCCGAATATCATCAAGATAGAACTCGCACAACGAGTCATCACCATGTATCATGGGAAACCGTATGATGCAAATGACGTCGAGAATATCGAAAAAGTGATTATTCAAAATACTTCCACTCTATTAAAAGATGGAAATATTGGCATTTCAGATTTACTCAAAGAAATTTGATTCTGTGCAACCTCCTGAGATGTACGAAATGCCCTATCGGGAAAATCTATCCGTGTAAATGCAAAAATAATCACGGATGCAAACTTTCTTGTTACTATTTCTGATGAAGGAATGCTCATAGAGATGGGGAAAAAGAAGGCGAAGAGGGTATTTTTATAAACTAATTTTCTTATGTCCTTCCTCCTCATCTACGTCACTCATCCATCCAAGCCCGAAGCCGTCAGAATGACAGCCGAACTCCTCAATGCACATCTGATAGCTTGTGCGAACTATTTCCCTATCGAGAGTACCTATTGGTGGGATGGACGACTCACACATGCTGATGAGATCGTCACACTCTACAAGACCACTCATGAAAATGCTGATGCAGTTCGAGCTATGATAGAGTCAAGTCACAAGTACGATATCCCCTGTATTATGAGACTCTCTATGGTGGAGGCCAACGGACCCTATGAGAATTGGATACAGGCTGAATGTATAAAAAATAACCCATAAAATTATGACTCCCATTATTCTTTCCTATATCTCAGGTATCCTTACACTCCTTGTCCTCGATGGGGTGATGATATGGTTCGTGATACTTCCTACCTTCAAAAAGTATATCCCCACATACCTCAATACAGATATGAATCTTCCTGCTGCGATCGCCTTCTATCTCCTATATATCCTTGTTCTCCTATTGCTCGTGATACTCCCTTGAGTTGAGGCGTGAATTTGACTACAAAAAATCCTTATCAATAGTACTCTCCTCGGATTCGGAGCCTATATGACGTATGAATTAACTTCTATGAGCGTGATGAAGGGCTGGAGTTGGAATATGGTGGCTATTGATACGCTTTGGGGAACTATTCTCACCATGATCATAGGCGGAGTTATGTATAGTATTTATCGATATTTCATATAATGCGAAGAATTGCAACAATAATATTATCGATTCTGGCATTGATCTCTTTGGATTATATTTCCAAAAAATATGCGGAGAGTATTTTTATCATGAGTCCATATGATTACTTCCCTATTTTTGGAGAATATCTATGATTCCAACTTTCCTACAATTCAGGAATTGCTTTTTCTTTACCAATAACAGGCTTCCCTCTACAAATACTTACCCTTGTTATTGTTTTTATTCTGATTTGGTATTATTGGACCACTGAGTATCCGAAAAAATCAACTATTCTAGATATCGGTTACTCACTCATTATAGCAGGTGCTCTCTCGCACGCGTATGAGCGAGTATGGATTGGACATGTGATTGATTTTATATCTATAAAATATTTTGCTATTCTGAACTTTGCGGATATATTTATATCTATTGGTGCTTTTCTCATTTTCTTTGTTTACTATGTCAGAAAACAGTAATACTCTCAGTGATCTAGCAATTTCAACTGAAGAGATTTTTGGTCCTCCTCGAGTTGATTTTATTGGTATTGGTATGATGCTACTTGTAGCGATTGTTGTTGGATTTCTCTCATCTACTTGAGTACTTATTTTTGCCTTCCTTTCCTTCGGAAAATTCTCCTTGGGAAGTGGGATATCACCCATACTTCTGGCAATGATAACATTCTTTGCATTGATGATGAGTAATATGCTCTATCTCTGGAGTGCCAAAGTAATATTTCCGCATATATATACTGGGAGTCGTACTACTTTTCTGCATGCATCCGTATTTTCTATAGTTCTCTATATTTCTATTGCTCCACTTTATCTGATCGTGAATTCTATGATAGTAGGAGGTTCTGGTATACTCATTGCCTATATTGCCCATATCCTTTTAAACATATTCGGTCTCGAGATCATTGTGAGCATACTATCGAGTTATCGTTATTCACTTCTTTCTATTTATTCTAGTATTGTTAGCCTGATAATAACAGCAAGCATCTTATTTTTTGTTTATACCAAAACAAATTCCGAATCCACTAATGTTTTGTTTGTACTTCTAGGACTTTCTATGTTAGCATTTGTGATTGCTATTTTCACAACCTTTTTTATCAGATTTTGTTACTATCGGTTCTATATATCTACGGGATCTGATCCTATCTGAGGTGTATTTGCACGGATAGAAGAAGAATCCAAAGAGATAGAAAAGGCAGCTGAACAACAACTTTTCCAAAAATAATAATTTGATGAACTTATGCACACTCTTGTCCGGAAAACCCTAGAAATATATATCAATGAGAAACGTCTTATTACCCAAGCAGATATTCCACGAGATCTCATCAGTCAGATGTGAACTCGACAGGCAGTATTCGTAACACTCTATATTGATGGGCGTGTGATAGCATCATCAGGCCGTATTCAGTGTCAAAAAGAGAATACAGTTTATGAATGTATAGATGCTACTATGCTCTGTTTGAAAGATCCAAGATTTGTCGAAAATATGCAGAATTCTGATAATATCAAAAATCTGTATATTCGTGTAGATATGTTTGGTAGCGAAGATCGTCGTATGATCCAGAACATTAATGAGATGAATACTCGAAATGAAGGAATTATCTTACTTTCACAAAACTTAGGAGTTATATCGGTTGTGCTTCCTCATATGATCCACCTTGATCCAACTCCACAAAAATATTTTGATCTTGCCTGCCAGAAGGTTCTACTTGATCCTAACAAGCTCACACATTCTGATTATGTACTCTACGCTCTAAAAACGAGTGAATCAACGGACATGATATAATCCATTTTATGTGATTTCGATATCGTACTGTTCTAAGAGCCCTTTGATTTGTTGACCTGAGAATTTTGCTTTTTTTATTCTATTTTTCTGTGCATCAACTGAGTAGTTATAGGATGTCCGAAAGTCTACTTTTTCGAGTATCGAGTGCTCGAATATAGCATTTTCGAGATCACAGTTATCAAATATTGATCCTGTAAGTTCAGTATATGTGAAATTTACCTCCTGAAGACTTGAATTTTTGAATTCAGTTTTTTTGAGATGTAGTCATCGTAGAGATGCGAGATCAAGAATGCAGTTTTCAAAATTTATGGAACACAAAAATCTACTGCAATTTTCGAAACTCACTCCCAAAAGTTTGCAATCTATAAATCGAACTCCTATGAGCTCTGTTAGATTCATTTTCATCATACTCATATTACACCCATCAAATATACATTCTGAAAAATGAGTATTAGATATATCAGTAGAAGAAAGATTGCAATAAATGAAAGTACAACTCTCATTTTCACCTTTGGTAAATATACCTTTTGAAAAATCTATCTTTTCATAGGTTTGATTTTCAAAACTGGGTTTTGTCATATTTTTGTAGATCATTTTCTAATTCATTGATAGTATTTACAATAGCTCTGGAGCTTGCAGGTTTCACACTTTGGGCGTCTAGCAATACACTGGTATCTACCGAAGAGAACCAGTGGATGGTGGAGTCTTCGCTTTGTCTCTGTATCGAATATCCTTTCTATTTCTCTATCTGTCTGTTGTGGATTCCGTGTATCGACGATACCCAGTCGATTCATAACTCGATGGATATGTGTATCCACACCAACATAGGGACGATCATATAGTACAGCAAGGATGACTTTGGCTGTTTTGATTCCAATACCAGGAAATGTCTGAATAAGTTTGAGATCATCAGGAATAATACCTCCATATTCCTTTGCTAAAATCGTTCCTGTTTGTTTTATAAATCGAGATTTATTATGAAAAAAATTCACATACTTCAGGTGGTTTTCAATATCTTCGAGCGATAAGTCTACTACATCTCAGCTTTCGCGAACTATTGCAAAAAATGGTGGTGTAATCCGATTGACTTGTTTATCAGTAGTTTGAGCAGATAATATAACCGCACAGAGTAATTGAAATGGAGTTTCATATTTGAGTTCGATTTTGTTTCCACCATATTCTGTGATAATAGGCTCCAGAATAGTTCACCAATTATTATTTATAGGCTTCACCATATATGAGGAGGAGGTTATTCTGACATACGACCTTATCTGAACACACAAAGAGCTTCCCAGGTATACGAGCATCGATATATACTAGTGAATTATTTGTTAACTTATCTGGATTATTGGTGATATAGGTACGGAGTGTTACCAACTGATTGAGGATATTTTTTGACAAAGTGCCTGCATGTTTCTCTGTATCGTCTTGGAGGGCAAATATGATCCGAATCCCAGATTCGAGTGTTATATGGAGTTCATTCTCTCCTGCAAAATATCGTGAACGAGCTAACCTCATATTGGGCCATTCTGTTGAAAATATTTCAAAAATACGAGCTACAATCGCCATATTATGTTCTTCTATTCCCTGCTTATAATTCAGGAATGTATCTCCAATAAAAGAGAGAGAAATAATATTTAGATGGTATTTTATCTGTATATCACCGAGATCTTTCTGAGGTATGAGAACACCATTTTGAGAAAGTCACCAAGTTTTTCCAGATATACCAGTGATAGTAGTATCAAATAATATTGGAGCAGCAGTTATGAGAACTTTGAGTCCATTTGGATAATAACGATCGATACTCACTCCTGCGATATTTTTGAGTTGGAGTTTGAGTTTTTTTGCAATATCTGCTTCATCGAGAAAAAATATACTTTTCCCATAGACTCCCTCCATTGATCTATAGGCAATTCCGATATCCACTCAAGGTGTCATAGCCTCAACCATGACTTGGTTGGGGCTTATTTTGAAATATGGTGAAAAAACTATAATATATAAACTTAGGAGAATCAATATGATTCATATCATACTCATGATATATGCATAGGTTTTGAATATATCACCAGTAATTATCTTATCTTGAAAAAAGTTTGAGAAGGCATGAAGTTTTTCTTTTTGTGCGTAAAGTCTACTGGTATTACGAGAGCGTATGAATGTATCATCTGGATGAAAGGCTCCGAAGAGATATTTTTGCTTTTTTTCCTTTTGTATTTCTTCTTTCCATTGTTTTTTTCATCATTTTGGGATGTATGATTTGAGTTTATTTCGAAAGTCCATATTGTTTATCGAGTTCTTGTATGAGAGATAGGATATCACCTTTTTTATCAATATTGCGAGCAACTCGGAATCTAATTCGAGGAGTTCTACGGAGTCAGAGTTCTCGAGATATACGCGTATGAATCAAGCCTGCTATGGGTGCCAGAAACGCAGTGAGTGCCTTATCATCACCTTGTCCGTGTACCATTATATCCGCATAACTCTTGTCACTCGAAATTATTATCTCAAGTACAGAGATAATACCATGATTATTATCGTGTTCACGAGAGAATGAGAGAATCTCCTCGATAGAGAGCGTACGGATACATTCGGATAAGCGGTCACTGCGGATTGTCATAGGATGTAGTATAGGGGAAAATGCCAAAAAAGGAAATCTAATCAAAGAATTTATTGAGGTCAGCTTTAAGTGGTGCTTCGAAGCTGTATTCTTGACAGAATAGATTGAATTCCAGTCTATATGCATGGAGCCATTGCCTCGTGAGTCCATAGATTTCTCGGGATTCTGTATTTAGTTTCTCATTACCATATACCTTGTCTCATAGAATAGGATATCCGATCGAAGAGAGATGGACTCGAATCTGATGGGTACGACCTGTCATGAGACCAACCTCGAGAAGTGTATATTTACCTGCGATAATCCCTTTATTGAGAAATTTTGTTTTAGCGAGTTTTGGGTTGCTAGGATCTATGGTTGTCATCTTTTTGCGATCGTATGGATCCCGCCCTATGAACGACTCAATATATCATTGTTGATCTTTCACTATTCCTACAACGAGAGCAAGATAGGTCTTATGAATTGTGCGCTTGGCAATTTTGAGCTGTAGTGCGTGCATCGATCTATCATTTTTGGCAATTATTATAAGTCATGAAGTATCTTTATCGAGGCGGTGTACGATTCCAGGACGCTCGACCCCATTGATTATAGATGGATTGAAATCAGAATTTTCATGACGAATGCCTAGATTTTTAAAATGGTATAAAAGAGCATTTACGAGTGTTCCCATCCGTCATCATTCTCATGGTGTCGGATGTGTATTGATACCTGCATCTTTGGATATGATGGCGAAGTCGTCATTCTCATAGATGATCTCGAGAGGTATATCCTCAGCCATGAGTGTCATCTGATCGACTCTCCAACTGATTTCGATGATATCTCAGCGGTATATCTTTTTATTTTTGGTGAAATTAGCACCGTTACAGGATATCTTGCCTTCTTCGATCATCTTCTGGAGATAGCTCCGAGACTTTTCTGGAAAAAGAGCCGACAGGTAGGTGTCGACTCTTCTCGTTTCTCTCGGATTGGCGAGAACACAAAATATAGATGATTGGTATGAGTTGGACGAACGCACTATTTGATAAAAGTAATCGTCAAAGGGTATACATATCTCTCTCCTGCAAAGTGTTTCAGGGCGCCAATTATGAGAAAAAGTAGCCAGATACCATAGATAACAGGGAGAAGTATGAAGCCTATTAAAATAAAAAGAGATATAAATCAGATAGCGGTATATATGATGAAACTCAAATTGAAGTTGATAAGGTCATAACATACATCACGTATCTCAATACTCACATCCTTTTTCAGGATAAGATATCCTCCAATACATATAACTCCTAAGAGTCCACCTGATAGAATATTTGAGGCAATATGTATGAGTTCAAGTGTTTTTATTTCTTGAATACTCTTCTCACTGAGCTTAGTGATTTGACCCATAAAGATAAGTATAAGAAAATATTTAGGCGATTATTTTTCTCTCGTAAGAGCAGATCTCGTCTCCCTTGAAGAATCTTGATACCTCTGCCTCAGCATTCTCAACTGAGTCTGATGCATGTATAAGGTTGAATCTGATGGTTGTCGCGAAGTCAGCACGGATAGTACCCATATTTGCCTGAGCTGGATCAGTTGCTCCACAGAGTTGACGCATAGCACTGACTGCATTATCACCTTCTACAATCAGACACACTACAGGACCCATAGTCATATACGCAACAATCTCAGGATAAAAAGGCTTGGAAGTGAGGTGTCCGTAATGTTCATCGAGAATAGATTGAGACAATACTACCATTTTGAGAGCTGATATAGAGAGTCCTCTTTGCTCGATACGAGCAAGAACTTGTCCGACAAGACCACGGTGAATTGTATCAGGCTTGAGGATAACGAGTGATCTTTCCATAGAAAAAAAGTAAAAATAATAAAGTCCTTCCATACTACGAAAATAAGCAAAAAAGCAAGTTTTTCTATTTCTCTGTTTGACTTTTTTATTCGGTACTGCTCTGCCCATGATATGATCAGCTCCTTTTTTGTAAAAGGAAATCGATAATTTACTCGATATTAGATAATATGATAAAGTACTCTCAGTTTATTTTTTTAAGTTCTATATTATGTTTTTGAGATCTTATCTCACTTCACTTTTTGCTATATTATTTTCAATTGGTGTGGGTCTATTTATATTTGTAATTTACTGACTTTTTATGGGACGTTCTTTGGAAGGTAAATCAAATAAACTATATAATGAATATAGAGAAGCGGAATCTCTTACCGTTAAAGAAATTTCATCTTTTCTTCCGACGCAATTTGAAATAGTAAATTTAAATAGAAAACATCCATGAAAAGCTATATTTATTCCAGAGGAATGTTATCCAGAAATAGATGATAATGATAGTAAAAATAGAATTATCGCACAAGAGAAGTATGATCAAATATGTCAAGAAAAATGAATTACCGATAAGACTATTCGTCCTGAGCTAGAGCGTATATTTAATCAACACGATGTTTATGTTAGTAAATATGATGAAAATCAGAACATGCTTAGGGAACATACATTTATAAAAACATCGGAAAATAAGGTTGAAATTGATTATCCCTTCATTTCATTACTTACAGCTATATGAATTACTTCGCTACTGATTAGTGTTTTAATATTATGGATCTCTCATAAAAATAATCTTCCTTCAGTTTAACCTTGAAGTCTCATAATCAAATAATCTCTCTCGAATATTCGAGAGAGATTTCAATTTTACTTCTTCAATATATTCACAAATGTCTCACTCGGGATAGATACTCGTCCAAATTGTTTCATCTTTTTCTTTCATTCCTTTTGTTTTTCGAGGAGTTTTCGCTTGCGAGTGATATCTCATCAGTAGAGTTTTGCAGTCACATCCTTGCGAAGTGCTGATATGTCTTCACGAGCTACGACATCTGCACCGACAACTGCCTGTATTGCTATTGGGAATTGGGCTTTTGGAATATTTTCTTTGAGTTTTGCACAGATGCGACCTCCGAGATAGCGAGTTCTACCACGATGGGCCATCATCGAGAATGCTTCGACAATATCACCAGCGACTCTGATATCCATCTTCACGATATCATCTTGTTTGAACCGGATTGGCTCATAGTGGAGACTCGCATAACCTGAAGAGAGCGACTTGAGATCATCATAATAGTCACCTACGAGTTCACTCATAGGGATTTCATAGTGCAATATCACACGATTGGCATCGAGGTTGGTTTGATTTTTGAATACTCATCTCCGCTCTTGTGCGAGTCCCATCAGATTCCCGATATATTCATTGGGCGTGATCATCTCTACCTTGGCAATCGGTTCTTCGATATGGATATAGGTTCCTGGTTTTGGTACATCTTCAGGATTTGAGATATAGAGATAAGTGCATTCTCTTCCTTGATATTCGATGAGTTCTCCTCTTGCTCGTGGATAGAGTGCGACTTTGTCACCTCAGGTAAGGAGCTTGTAGGTAACTTGCGGACTCGTGATGATGACGTCCATATCATATTCTCGCCAGAGTCGTTCTTTGACGATGTCGAGATGTAGAAGACCTAGGAATCAGCAACGAAATCCATAACCAAGTGCGGGAGATGCTTCATGTTCTGCGATGAGTGATGAGTCATTGAGCATGAGTTTTTCCATGGCATCTTTCATTTTGGGATATTCATCCGTTTCTACAGGAAATATACCAGCATAGATATAGGGAGTTATTTTTTTGAATCCCTTTATTGCATATTTGTATTCAGGAGCTCCTGAAAAAACGGTATCTCCGACACGAGCCTCTGCAATAGACTTGAGTCATGTAACTACATATCCGATTTCTCATTCATACAAGGCTTCGGTAGGTGAATATTTTGGACGAAAACATCCCACCTCAAGCGCCTCCACCTTGGCTCCAGTATTGATAAATTCGAGTTTATCTCATTTTTTGATATCTCCTGAGAATAACTTGAGATATACTACTACTCATTTGTAGGGATCGTATTGCGAATCAAATATAAGGGCTTTGGTGACTCAAGAATCTGGGTCAAACTCACCATACTCTGTTACGAGATTCGATTCTTTATCGAGTTTTTTTGGTTCTGGAATGAGCCTGATCACTTCTTCTAGAATTGCCTCAACATTGACTCCAGTTTTGGCGGATACTGGGATAATATCTTCTCTTTTGCAACCCAGGAGATTCATCACTTCTTCACTCACTCTCTCGACATCCGCACTTGGGAGATCTATCTTGTTGAGAACAGGTATGATGGTGAGGTCGTTCTCCATAGCGAGATAGACATTCGAGAGTGTCTGTGCCTCGATACCTTGCGTTGCATCCACGACGAGGATAGCTCACTCTACACTTGCGAGACTCCTCGATACTTCATACTGGAAGTCGACATGTCCTGGGGTATCAATCAGGTTGAGTTCTACTCACTTCCATTCCATACGCACAGGAGTGAGCTTGATCGTGATACCTCGTTCTCGCTCGAGATCCATCTGATCGAGTGTCTGAGATTGCATTTCGCGTTTTTGGAGCGTTCCAGTGATTTCCATGAGTCTATCTGCGAGAGTAGACTTACCATGATCGATATGTGCAATGATACAGAAATTGCGAATAGAAGTAGGTTTTGGCATATATTTTGAGAGTGACTTTTGACGATAAGATACCGATAAACCACAAAAAGGCAAAAAGAACTCTCTAGAATTTGCTTTTTCCAAAAACACCTGCTAAACTAAATTTACCTTATATTTTTCTTACCAATACAAATATGGAAAAGCACCTCGCACCTTCTCGAGAATACCTCGCTCGACGTGGACACATGGTATCATTTCTCATGATGGCTCTCATGGTTACCGCCTGGGTCAATACATTCCAAGATACTGTTAATGCTGCAGTAGTGTCTACATATCTTTAGGCTAAAAATACAAAAAATCTCCAAAAATGGAGATTTTTTATATTTTTATGTAATAATATAATTGACTACTTTAGTAATATTTGAAGCAATATAAAATATCTTATTAAAATTTATGTTGTTCTTTTATCTGAGAATTTTTTAGAAATTATAGGAAATTGAAGCTCTGGTAAAATTGATGAATTCACGCGAAATATTCATAGTGTTTCTGCTAAATTATCTTGCGTTATTAAAGGTTTAATAATTTCATATAATTCATAACAAATTTTTATCATGGAGTCATTACTAATATCATATGTTGAGTGTAATTTTCATAATGTTATGTGGGGAACATAATTATACTGATTATCTATAATTATATCAAAGTTTTTCACTTGTATAAAATCATCACGAGAATCTATAATAAATTTCTGGTATGTTGGCTCTAAGTATAGAATTGAATTTCTTTTATCTGGCATGAAATAATGTATACCTTGGATATGTATGTTCAAATCTGATAAGATAATGTAGTCTTCAATCTTCTTTGAAATTTTTTCTAAATAATCTTGATCAAGGTTTTTTGGTAAATAGTAGAGTGTAATATGAGTAGAGTGGGGATTCATAGAATAATATGATATTCCCTCTTTTTTCGAAAAATATTCATTTACACTCAAAAAAGCTTGTAATAATTTCTCTGTGTTTAGTCAAATTCCTATAAAGTGTGATGTAGCGGTAAACATAGGTTTATAGGTAATTAATACCTTTTGTTTAGGGTAAAAATCTTCTGAATCTGTTATGGATACTAATCTTTTATAAAAAGCTGAATTATTTATCAACCTTATTGTAAATCTTACAGAGACTTGGAAAAATACAAATTTAATGAAAAAGATTTTTAATATAAAAATACTTTGCATCATATTTTCATTTTATATAAAAATAGCTCTCCACCTTTCATAAAGAGAGCTATTCATAGAAGTTAGAAGTCTTAATGATGCGTTATAGTTGGGAATGAGGGATTCGATCGCTCCTCCGGCCGCGATCCGCCTCTCCTCATTATAGATATATCCCCTTCAAGGCATATATCGAGCATAATTCGCATTCTCATCCCTCAAAATTCATCATCTATAAAACTAAAAACTCACCCTAAGAATTCAAGGTGAGTTTTGACGTTTATATGGTTGGGAATGAGGGATTCGAACCCCCGATGGGGGATTCAGAGTCCCCTGCCTTACCACTTGGCGAATTCCCAATATAATATGCGAGATGGATTGTATATAAAGGAAATAATTTTGCAAATTTATCTTTTGGAGAATCAGACACCATTGAGCTGATAGGAGTAGCTCTCTAGTAATTCTCTATAATCAGGCATTGTAAGTACTGAAGATTTGAAATAATTTTTATCGAATTCTTTCCATCTATTTTCAATTGCATTTTTTAGTAGCAATCATTTACCTATCTCTTTATTTATGATCCCAATTGATATTTGGAGTTGATGTGCATTTCGTGGATGTTCATCTAATAAAAAGAGAGTTTTGATATGAGTATCAATATTTGGGATGCCTAATTGTTCCATAGTTCTTCGATGAAAAAAATAGGCTTGCTTCAAGCTTTTTATTTCCTGTACTCATATCATAAAAGCTAGAATGTTTTCAATTTTTCAGAAGAACAGTGCTATTTTTCAATTAGAATTTTCTGATTGTTCCCAGGCAACCTCGAGCATTCTCATTATATTTGCTACAATAGATGGAGTATCGAGATTTTTGTATGTTGATGTGTTGATACATGATCTTACGTTTCAGATATCTTCCCATGCTTGTGAGGTATTCATAATATTTTGCAAAAAATAAATAATTATCTATAATTCTCCTATATTCTCTAAAAAATTATCCTTACCATGAGACTATTAACAGGACTGATCCTCATATCTATAGGTGCAGCCATCATATATTATCGTTTTGCTATATATGACCTAACTGGTGAGTGGGAGTGGGCCAATAAATATCTAAATAATACAATGATTGCGATTGTCCTCATAGGTACGATCCTCGTAGGTATGGGAGCCGCTTATCCCTTTGGTGCTTTCGATTGATTTGCTGGTACTGGAAATATTGTAGAGAGAACTAATTCATCGAAATAAGTTTTATCTCTATGAGTTCCTTGATTTCAAATCGGAACCTAGCCTCAAGACGATCATAGATATAATAATCATCTTCACTATATTCTAGGGTGAAGGTATCTTTTACTTGTCCTGATGAGATAGTATCTGTGGTGACTGACTTGATACCGAGACCCATACCATATAGTAGTGTTGTGAGTTCCATCAATAGTCACCTCTTGTCTTGAAGTATACATTCTATTTCGAATATAATACCTGATTGTTGCTCATCATCACTCCACTTTGCTAGCATGCGGCGTTCCAGTTCAATTTTTTTGATATTTTCGCAATCGACGCGATGTATAGTAATGATACCTTGACCTATTGCTCAAACAATCTTCTTATTTTCAGTAGTAGGCTCACAACACTTCGCTATTTTATATGGAATATCTCTTGCCTTTCCGATGATCACATAAGTTCCATCTGGAACTCCATTTCATTTATCTTCTGGTAATTTTTTCTTTGCAGTTATAGTTTTTTCATCAGGTTTTCTTTCACCAAGTTCTGTTTTTATTATATCATCATGTATAACTCTGAGTATACTGGTTGGTTTTCGAGAGAGATTTCCGAGTTGTACCAATATATCTTCTCTTTCTTTCATATCGAGATTATGACCGTCGACATTACGGAGTATGGTAAGATCTTTATCGAGACCGTGAGCATAATTCTTGGTCAAATAACCATTGAGTATGGTACGTCCTTTTTCTATGAAAAAAGATCTCTCTTCACGATTGATAAATTGTCTGATATATTCCTTGGCTTTCGCAGTTGCAACAAAAGAGAGCCAGATAGGTTTTGGCTTACGATCTTTGTCAGTGATAATCTCTATACTCTCTCCATTATGGAGTTTGTAATCAAGTGGCACTACATGTCCATTTACTTTGGCAATTGCGACAGTGTTACCGAGATTGGAGTGAACCGAATACGCAAAGTCAATCGGAGTAGATCATTTTGGTAAAGTGATAATATCTCCACGAGGCGTGAATACGAATATCTGATCTTCGAATACATTCATCTTCATTTCATGCATGAACTCACCTCCTGCTTGATCTGCATCTATGATTCACTTAATAGTCTGTACCCAGTAACTATCTTTTGATTTTTGACTCTTACCCGTTTCAGAATATTCAAAATGTGCTGCCACTCAGACTTCTGCCTGACGATGCATCTCGACCGTACGTATCTGGATCTCAGTTGGCTGAGAGCGGAGATCAGGAAATAATCCAACCACTGTAGTATGGAGCGACTGATACCCATTTTCTTTTGGAAGAGCTATATAATCCTTGAACCGTTTGGGCATCGGAACGAATATATTGTGGAGTACACCTAAGATTTCATAACAATGACGGACATCATCAGTGATGATACGGACTGCAAAGAGGTCATAGAGATCTCGGGTATGCGTATATGAATATTCTTTTCTGGAGAGCTTGCGATAGATAGAAAATGGTGCCTTGATACGATAAGAAATGTCGAGAATCGGTACTTCCTCTGAAATAACAGAACGAATAACTTCTTTGGCCTTATGCATGAAAAAATCTTGTTCCTCACGCAGACTCGCGAGCTCTGTTGTGATGCGTAGATATTCTTCAGGATGTAAAATGCGGAAACACTCAGTTTCTAGAGCTTCTTTGAATTCAAAGATACCAAGACGATCCGCAATCGGAGCATAGATATTGAGTGTTTCGAGTGCGATGCGTTCTCGTTTGACTGGATCTGGATGATGATCGAGAGTTTGCATATTATGGAGACGATCCGCTAGTTTGACGATGATGACACGGAGATCACTCACCATAGCTATGAGCATCTTACGCAGACTCTCTATGCTTCGCTCTTCTCCTCTATACTTTATATTGGAGAGCTTTGAGAGTCATTGACATATTTCGGCCACACTTTTGCCAAAAAGTTTTTCGATATCAGCTTCATTTTTGGGAGTATCCTCGATGACATCATGGAGAATACAAGCCTGTACTGTAACTATATCTGGACTTAATCTCAGGAGTAATTTTGCAGCCTGTAGAGGATGTGTGATGTATGGTTCACCACTTTTCCGTACTTGTTGATCGTGGGCCTCCCGAGCAAAAATATACGTATCCCAGATGGTTTTTTGAATTTTTTCTCTCGAACCTTTACCAAAATATCCCACCATTGTAGTGATGATCTCATTCGCGAGTTGATCACTCAGAGTATAGTCCAGAGATGTAGTAGTAGTAGGATTCAAAATAAGAAATTATAAATTATTTATGATCGTATTTCGTAGTTCTTTGTCATCCTGAGGTACGAAGTATCTGCTTGGCAATAGAAACAGATTCTTCTTATCGTCAGAATGTCTAATTAAATTATCCCCGTATTTCGCAACCTTTTGATTTCATTGTTTCGATGATCTTGTTTTGCACCTGCAGTGCTTCTTCATCAGATATGGTGTGCTCATGACTACATAGAGTGAAAACAAAATTAACACTCTTCTTACCTGTTCATATTTTGTTCTCATCACGATATATGGAACCAACATATACAGATGATATCCAGGGATGCTCTGATTCAATAGTGAGAGCAAGAGGTCCTGTATGATTTTTTTCATCCATTACAAAGTTGAGTTCTCTAGGAATTGACTGAAATCGAGAGATTGGTTGAACTCGTATTTCTTTTTGTATAAAATGAGATAAAAGGACTCAAATATCTACTTCCCAATATAGTGTATCTGGTGGAATCTCAAACGCCTCGGCAGTGCTCGGATGAATGCGACCGAATACCGCGAATATAATCCCCCCTTCTCTATATTCTCATGAGATACCAGGATGCAGAAAAGGTAGGACTATAGTACTATTCGCATGAAGTGGAGGAACATATCAGATTATTTCGATTAGATATCATTCGAGGGACTCACGAATTAACTCAATAGTATCTCAGGTACTGACTCATGCGATCATCTGGATTTCTCCATATGGTTTGGTATTGATACTTTTCAAAAATTCTGAAACGGTGGATGTATACTCCTGATTCTTGCTATACACCTTACCTATTTCATAGAATTTCAAAGTATTTGATATATTGCTATTTTTTGCAATATTATCGAAGAGTCGAACAGAGAGAGATCTTCGCATATGCGTATACTCAACATTGAACGCATTCAGTATACCTATGGAATCACCCATATCATTATAACCTATTGCCGAATCTAGGATTGAATTAGTAAATGAATAATTATAGACTTCATTCCATTTTTGACCTTTCCAATAATCCAGAGAGATGTCTTTGAGTTGCTTTGTACGATTAGGGGCACTGATGTCAGTATAACCACCCAAAGTTGATACGGGTATGAGATCATATCCATAGACTCGGATAACTTCCTCGGCAATATCTTCCCATATTGAGATATCTTTGCTTGCTCGCCAAGATGGTACAGTTACTCGGATTCCATATTCTATAGGCTTGATTCCAAATCAGAGTCTCTCCAGAATTTCGTCCACTATTTTATGAGAAATCTGTGTTCCTGCTTTCATATCGAGCCATTCATATTTGACATCGAGTATCACTTCGTTAATTTGCTTGGAATCCACATAGGACCCGATTGCAGTCACTTGTATATTTTTGTCCATGAACTTGAGGTAGTCATATATTCGAGCACATGCAGATACTGAGAGGAGTGGATCGAGAGATTTCTCATATCGAGTACTCGCATCAGTACGGACACCATGTCTTTGTGCTGAGAGCCGTATGGATACCGCATCAAATGTTGCGGATTCCCAGATTACACTGGTGGTGGTTTTAGAAACTGCCGAATCCATACCACCGATCACTCCCGCAAGTGCAATAGGTCCATTGTCATCTGCTATCACCATATCTTCCGTTGTGAGAATATATTCGACTGCATTAAGTGCAAGGAGTTTTTCACCTTCTTTTGCGAGTCGTACCGAGATAGTTCCTACTACTTTAGCTGCGTCAAATACATGCATCGGTTGCCCGAATTCCGTGAGTATACAATTGGTGATATCCACGAGATCGAATTTGGGCGTCAAACCTGCACGCTCCATCATGACACGTATACCAAAAGGAGAATTGGCAACCGTAATATTCTCCATACGTATAGCATTGTATGCAAGACAACGATTCGTTTCTATGTTGAGTGGCAATATTTTCGTTTCTACTTTCGTATTTTTGCTATTATATTCTGTAAATGGTATATCGAATACCGCATGCCACTCCCTTGCATTCCCATAGACTCCAAACAAATCAGGACGATTGGTAATGAATTTGTTATCTATCTCAAATGTCATATCCCGGAGTGGGTATTGATACAATTCACCATTGATTCCTGGGAACGGAAGTGTGAGATCAAAAAGAGACTCCCCTATTTGGGATTCTAATATATCTGTATTCCATATATTCTCTAGTACCATAATTCCACCATCAGACTCCGTAGCAAGTCCGATCTCATCGGCACCACAGATCATCCCACGACTCATCATCCCTGCCATCATCCGTTCACCTATCGTGAAATCTCATCCGAGTACAGCACCAATGAGCGCTACAGGAACATAGGTTGTCTCTGATATATTCGGAGCTCCAGTGAGAATGATAGTTTTCTCATCTTTTCAGATTTGTACTTCGACGATAGAGAGTTTTTTGCTATCAGGATGTTTCTCACAGGATATCACCTTTCATATAATTACTTTGTCGATATTATGAGACTCGATACCATCGATCTCAGCAGTATGTATCGAGTATTGGTGTGCGAGCTCCGTAGTTGAGTGATTTGTGAGTAGAGACGCGAGAGGAGTATAGAGAGATATCCAATTAAGCGGGGTTTTCATAGTGCAAAGAAAAAGTAGGAAAATATGTGTATGAGTATACGAAAATGATCGTATAAATCAATATAAGCAGAAAAGTTTGTATTTTTTTGGAGTATCGGGTATACTTTTTATATATTTTTTATTTACTTCTTATACTACAGCTATGAAAAGAGTATTGAGCATTTTTCTTATTTTACCTTGTATCTTATTTTTTTATACCTCAAATTATTTATTTGCTGCTACTTCTCTAATTGATCAAAATATTATTGATGAAGGTGGAACACCAAGCTCATCTTCTGTAAATAGCTCTACCATTTCTAATGGCAATGATTCCACAGATACCAATAATATTCTCTGAGTTGAAGCTGGCAGACTTCGTCGTGGTGATGTTGATATGAATACTATTCCTCGAGTAATTGTGACAGTTATTGAAACACTTCTCGCGGTTGCAGGAACTGTTGCCATTTTCTCACTCATCTATCATGCGGTGCAGATGCAATTCAATTCTGGTATCACGGGTGATAGTTCAGGAGTCGATAAAGCCAAAAAATGAATGATCTGAGCTCTCATCTGATTCGTTATCGCTATTTCTGCATGGTTCCTCGTAACACGGGCGGTCGATCTCCTGTCAAGAGTCACCTAGACTTTGTCACTGCCAAGATGCCCCTTCCTGTTAACAAAATTGTAATTCTCTTATGTGCGGCAGCAGTGTTCCTTATGTAGAATCATTTCATTAGTAATCTTCTTTCTATGTTTTCTTGGTCATTCGCATCTCACAAAGAACACTCTGCCTCATGGTATATTATTGCTATTATTGTAGTTCTGATGTTCGTTGTCTATGGTATAGTGGATGGACTCTATCTGATGTCGGTTGTTGTATTTCTCTTTGCAGGTGTGTATCTACTTATGGAGAATAATTCGGTTCCCATATTACAAGTACATGTTACAGATAGAGGGATTCAGGTTGGGAATTCCTTTTATGACTATTCTCAATTTTCTCGGTTCGCGATGATATCCATCTCTGATATTCCAGTATTTATAAGACTCTATCCGATTCGCAAGCTTTCTCCACTTATTGATATTCCACTTCCGAAAACTGGGATCAATCCTGTGGATCTACGCACTTATCTCTCGAGCGTGATGGAAGAGGAACGTAATAATACAATTTCTAATGCCGATGCGCTGATCCATGCTATGAAACTATAGAAATTAGAAAAACAAAAAGTACAAAAAGTAGCCTTTACTTATTGTACTTTTTTCATAATATAGTGCCGAAATAATCCACACAAAATATGTCAGCAACTAGCTATGATAGTTCCAATATTCAAGTTCTCGAATGACTCGAGCCAGTTCGAAAGCGTCCTGGTATGTATATCGGATCTACAGATGAACGAGGACTCCATCATCTTGTTTGGGAGATTGTCGATAATTCGATAGATGAAGCGATGGCAGGTCATGCCACACATATTTCTGTTACGATGCATACAGATGGATCTATGTCTGTAGAAGACAATGGACGTGGAATCCCAGTTGACCTCCATATAAAAACTGGGAAGTCAGCACTCGAAACCGTGATGACTGTTCTCCATGCTGGTGGTAAATTCGGAGGAGATGAATCAGGCTACAAAGTATCCGGAGGTCTCCATGGAGTGGGTGCTTCTGTAGTGAATGCGCTCTCAACGAAGATGCAAGTTTGGGTACACAAAGATGGAAAAGTCTATACACAATCATATAAAATCGGTGTACCTGATGGAGCGGTAGAACCAACTGGTGAGAAGACAGATAAACATGGAACTATCGTCAGATTTTGGCCTGATGCATCTATGTTTACAACGACAGTATTTGATTATGATACGATCCGTATCCGACTCCGTCAGCAGGCGTATCTCACCAAATGAATCACGATTACATTCTACAATGAATTCGAAGATACTGCGTATCGATTCTTTTTTGAATGAGGAATTGAGTCGTATGTTCACTATCTCAATCGTTCTACTGATCCTGTTACTGATGAAGTATTCTATGCTGACAAGCAGGTTGATCAGGTACAAGTCGAGATTGCTCTGCAATATAAGAAAGATGATTACAATGAAAAACTCATATCATTTGTTAATAATGTCATCACACCAGAAGGTGGTACACATGTGGTTGGATTCAAGATGGCACTCACTCGTACTATCAATAAATATGCCAGAGAACAAGATATCCTAAAAGAAAAAGATACTAATTTGACGAATGAAGATGTAGTTGAGGGGCTGACTGTGATTATTTCTGTGAAAGTTCCAGAGCCACAATTTGAATGACAAACCAAGTGAAAATTGGGAAATGCCGAAGTTAAATGAATTGCTGATAGAGCTATGGGTGAAGGGTTCTATGATTTTCTTGCTGAGAATCCTCGAGCTGCGAAATCAATTATTGATAAGTGTCTCCTTGCGGCTCGTGCTCGAGCTGCAGCTCGGTCTGCTCGAGATACCATAATCCGAAAGGGAGCCCTCGAAGGGAGCGGGTTACCAGGCAAACTCGCAGATTGTTCATCAAAGGATGCATCCAAGTGTGAGCTCTATATCGTAGAGGGTGATTCAGCAGGAGGATCTGCAAAACAGGGTCGAGATCGGACATTTCAGGCAATTTTGCCACTTCGGGGTAAGATTCTCAATACTGAGCAAGCTCGACTAGACAAGATATTTGGCAATACAGAAATCAAAAATCTCATCATCGGTCTCGGTACATCTATCGGTGAATCATTTGACTATAGTCGTCTTCGTTATCATCGGATAGTCATCATGACAGATGCGGATGTGGATGGGGCGCATATCCGTACGCTTCTTCTCACATTCTTTTTCAGGTATTTCCGTACTCTTGTAGATAATGGTCATATATTCATAGCGAATCCTCCTCTCTACAAGCTCTCCAAAGGCAAACAAGTCTGGTACGTATATAATGAAGACCAAAAAGTAAAAACTATTGCACAAGAAGGTATTACAACAGAGTGAGTACAGCGATATAAGGGTCTCGGAGAGATGAATCCTGAACAACTCTGGGAGACAACTATGGATCCAGTACAACGGAAGATGTTCCGTGTGACGGTCGAGGATGCTGAGCGAGCTGATGAAGTATTTCGGATCCTGATGGGTGAAGATGTTCCACCTCGCAAACACTTTATCCAGTCACGAGCCAAGACGGTCGCTAATCTTGATGTATAAAAGTAATCCCCCCGATCGGGGGGATTACTTATTTTTTCAAAAACTCTCTCATCATATAGAGACTTCAAAAAACTACATAGAGATTATTTGGATTTCTATTAGCTTTTAGAAATATATTTTTTAGAGTGATTATTTTGGCGTGTTTTTCGAGTTCCACTATTTCATCCTGAATACTCCTGGCATCAGATATTTGGAATCCATTTGATTGGATGATATTCCAATTGTCTATAGTATCGAATATATTGAGTACGAGACTCGCGTGTTTACCTGATTTGAGATTAAAACAATAGATAATGTCCTCCCATTTCATAGCTGTGATTCGATATATATTTTGAGTTTGGCTATACCTGCTTCATTATGGGCCGCATCGATGAGAACGTTGAGCTCAATATACTGGAGCCTTCCTAGATGCTTTACATGGCATAATGCATATTTAATAATTGATTCTGGGATTCAGAGAAAAATAACAGCTTCATATGCAATACGAGCATTGCATATCTGATGCTCTCCATTGAGATTTGTCTCTATAATTCGGTTTTTTGGCAAAAGTATCAGAGATTTTTGTTTCATTGCGATAGATTCTATCGTGGGATTTTTCCCATTTAAAAGTACAAGAATTCAGGCTTTGATAATCTCTCATTTTTCTCATGCTATCAGTTCGAGAGTATTCCCCAAAAAAATCCATATGGTCGTATGATATACTCGTAATTATAGAGAGAATCGGAGTTATAATATTGGTACTATCAAGTTGTCCTCATAAACCGACTTCGATAATAGTATATTCACATCCACAATCACGGAAATAGAGAAATACCAAGAAAGTTGTTCACTATAGTCTAGAATCCTTAGTACATATGAGATAAACTTCTCTTCTGAGATGAGTCATATATCTGTTTCAAATCGTTCACGAATATCGATATTATGGGGACTGGTATATACTCATACTTTTTTTCCGGATTCTTCGAGAATCTGGAAAATCATCTTAGTTACACTGCCCTTCCTATTTGTTCATGCAATATGGATAGACTTGAATGAATTTTGAGGATTACCAAAATATTCATAAGCTTTTCAAATATTGATAAGACATTATTCATAGATAGATTCTGCTTTGAAGAATTTGTCTAGTATTTCAGAATAGGTATATTGAGTTGGTATCATTAGTTTTAAGAGGTGATAGTATAGTACTTTTTGAGCTCCGACTTATTACTGGATGCATAATATATTAAAAAAATACCCGAAAGATGGGTGTTTTGGATATTTCAAAAATCCCTATTATCGACCTATAATATGAATACAACTCGACCAAGTGATGAGACGATCTGATATGAGCATTTAATTAGGCGTAATATACTTTGCTTCATGGAATCCTCCAATTTGAAGGACCTGAGATACATTTTCATTTGTTCTATATCCGCGATGAGCACTAAATATTCTCTTCAGGAAATCTATTGTATCATTTCGTAAACTAAGATTAGGAATTGGTGTTAATTCTGAGTCTCATAAAGTTAATTTTGGCATATGTAATAAGGTTAAAGATTGCGACTTGATATATATATGAATTTTTTTTAATTTCTAAAAATCCCAACTTCCAGCCATATTCGAACTTTGGGTATAATTAATCACCGTGGTTTCAAAAAAGTTTCATTTATCTGCATTTGGATCTTGGAGGCGATCGAGGTGTTTGTAGGGATTTTTGATAGCATCAGGAAATAGAGGACTCATACCGAGCATCGATAGTCGCTGATTGGCGAGCCAACGAGTATATCCCTCCGTCATCTCTGCGTTGATCCCTGGGATCTTGTTTCCGAGAATGTGCTTGGACCAAGTGATCTCTTGTTCCACAGCTATGAGTGTCATTTCTTCGATTACTTTTTCATTATAGATATTTGGGAACTCACGTCTGATTTCTTTGATTATATTAGCAAATATCGTCACATGCGTGAGCTCATCACGACGAATATAAGCAATCATACGACCCGTTGCGGGCATCTTCATATGATCTACGAGAGTATCGAAAAATGCAAATCCATTGTAAAAGTAAAGTGATTCAAGGAGAAAGTTGGCTACAATTCCTCGGAAAAAATTCGTATCATTCGGCATATCTACGAAATCTTGATAGATCTTTCCAATATACCGATTTCGCTCGAGGAGTACTGTATCTGTACGCCAAAAGTAGTAGATCTCTTCTCTATCTTCAGGAGAGACTACGGATTCGAGGATAGTAGCATAAGACTGACTATGGATGGCTTCTTGATAGGCCTGTATGGCGAGGATCAGATTAATTTCTGGACTCGTAATATAGTTCGAAAAATTTGGGAGATTCACTGTTTGAATAGAATCCAAGAATATCAGGAATGATAGTATTCCTTTGTAAGCTCTTTGTTCATCTGCACTCAGTACACTGCTGAAGTCCCTTTGATCGTCCTTGAGCCCTGATACTTTTTCTGGTAACCAAAAATTCCCTACCATCACCTGATAGAGACTTTTTGCCCATGGATACTTTACACTCCCAAGGTTGAATAAGCCAGTAGTGGATCCTTTGATGATCGTACGCTGGTCTATGCTATCATTTCCATCTGGATTAAAGAGTGGGTTTTTTTTTATGTTTGAAACAGTTATATCGGACATATAGTATATTATAGGTTACTCTTTACACAATATATAGTATCTTTTTTTATAGAAAAGCAAGAGATTTTTAGCTTATTTTCGTTCAATAAATAGCGAGGTAGTATATACAAAAAATGGAATTCCGATGAATTGATAAAACATAGTAAATATTTTTCCTATATCTGTTTTAGGTGCAAAGTCTCCATATCCAACTGCCCCAAGAGTTGTGGAACAAAAATATAGAGCATCGAGATATCTCCATCCTTCAACAAAGTGATAAAATACCATACCGATGAGTAAAATGAGTATCACAACAGCAACTTCGATTTCTAGTTTTTGCCCGAGAGTGAGTCCTGAATAAATTTGTGAGAGTGATTTTCTGAGGAACTTGGTAGTCATGAGTGTATATTTATAGGATTAGGAATGTTACAAAATTGGCAAGGAGTGAACTTATCGTAGATGCTAAGAGCATACAGTAGTGTGTTTTACGAAACTGAAAATGCGCTGAAAATCGAAATTTTCTAGACAGTCAATGGTTGCGTAAGAATGCATGACCGAGCATAGATATAAGATAAGTCTCATTATCGGAGCCATTGTCTACTTCGATATTCTGTGATAATATAGTTCTGTTCGATGAACCACTCTAGGAATATAATTGATTCTGGATCATCGAATAGACTCTTATGTTTCTCTGATTCCATATGTATCTTATAGAAGGATTCATTATTGAGTAGAATCTAGTCGATGTCATGAGGTCAAATATTTATCTTGGAAATACATAATTTTATATTTTAGTAATACGTCTACGGGGTTTTGGTGGTGTATTTTTGATGATTGCATTGACATCAGCCTCTACTCCATGGATTTCTCTCTCGATTTGTTCTTCCGCCAAGCGAAGTCTGCGAAAACGACTCTCATACATGAGGGTTGCTACATACAGGAAAAGTGGTACAAAAAACACGGCATAAAGCATAGTTAGTATTTTCCCCGCAATAGTATGTGGTACGAGATCACCAAATCCTATGGTTGCAGTCGTGATAATAGTAAAATAAAGGGCATCGAAATAGTTCCAGCCTTGAGCCCGCTCAAAATGATGCATGAGAAAAGTTCCAATAATCCAACTTATCACGAATATAACTGTGATAATCTGGAGTTGGCGATGTGGATGGAGATGGAGCATAAATCAGAATTTAGCTTTAGAAATATGAACCTTCAAATATCTAAAGAAGAGTATATACAAAAGGACTGAAAAACAAATAAAAACCCACTAGTATAGTGGATAAAAAAATAAGATTATATCTTCTTATGATAATACTCTCAAATATAAGGTCTCTGATTTTTCCTTATAGTATTTTACATACATCTTTAGATACTACAATTTTTTCTCGTTTTACTCATTGTAGAGTAGATTTTTCATATATGTACACTATTATCGGATGAATATCTTCCATTTTTCTATTGACTCTGGCTTCTCACAAAAAAAGTTTAATTTCGGGTTTCCTAACTAATTCTCATATTCCTCAAACAATATCTTTAAATTCATCTGTCATGATATTTTCGACTGTTAGACCTTGTCATCATAATAGTTCTCCCAGTGCACCTAAATGAATCTTCGATGGAATAGAAGGATCAAATGTAAAAGAAATAAGAAATTTTTCAAGGATTTCATTTGGTGTATTATCTGAAGGTAATCAAAACATTACATTTGCTGAATTTAGCATAGTTTAAAACTTAAAATTTTATATTATATTGTCTATTTTTTTAGAATATGTTTATTGAGTTTCTTCTTCATTTCTTGAACAAGAAACATAGCACCTTGTGGATGATCAGCAATAACATTTTTTATGAATACCTCATACCCCTTTTCATTGAATTTGTAGTAGAGACAACCGAGTATACTCTCATCTGTATCAAACCATATCCATCATTTGAGAGATTGATTTTGCCATTTCTTTCTTGTCCAATCTTCTCGAATAATACTTCCGTTTATCCATCTCTCATCATCAGTATGTAGAATCGGGCTAACTCCAGCTTTTCTCGGTTTCATTATGGAGAGTTCACCTTCGTCTATATGAACTATGAGAAGCTTATCTACTGCTGATATTATATCATTATAAATTGTCTTTATTTTTTGATCTGATTTTATTTTTTTTAGAGATATTATTTTTAGTTCTTTTATCTCTTTGGAGAGTCGAACCGTTTCTGCTGATCAACTCTGATGAATATTCTGTAATTTTCCATATACCATATACATATATAATAATAATATTTACTTTTATGTCAATTAATATTTACTTTTTTTTATTATATTTAGTAGTAATAAATTTTTATTTATCCAAAATATTGTCTTGAATTTTTCTTTTGAATATTGACGACACTTATTAAAAAAATAGTTTTTATACTCTAATCTATTCTTATATGATGAATGATTATATTGGTATATATTGGTAAGTATTGCGAGCTCCATGGTAGTGTACATGTCTTGGTATTAGTCGGGGCCCTTAACTGGTGATTTATTGGACTGGGTGGCTATTTGAGTGTCAATCTTAATCTCGTCAATATCCTCCTCGGAAATTGGCCAGCGATTGAATGGCTCATATATCTCATTATTTGACTCTCTGCGGTGATGATGATCTTCCAGAAGTCATGTAGCTATTGCAAACAGTGAGCATATACAAAGCCTATACCTAGTAACACTCATACGTTATAGGACTATTGATTCTAGAATATATAAAACATGCCTCTTAAGAGGTATGTTTTATATATTCTATTTGAAAAGAATCTTATTCACCAAGAATTTCCAATATGCGAATTTCCAGCTTTCTTCAAATATCTGGCATTTTAGGCAATGGTTTTGTCATTTGGGCAAGGAGTTCCTGATTGCTTCTATGTATGTCCACTACATTTATCACTTGGTCTGGAGTTTTATTTTCAGTAAGTTGTGAAAAAACACTCGCTGGTATAGACTTTTGTAATTCGCCAAGTCTTTCTACATTATTAGGTTCTAGAGTTATTTCGTTTGAATTTGTATGGTTTAAAGGTGGTGTTGTGTGGCTTGCTTGTGCTAAATAAAACGCCGCGAGAATACTTCGTAGTACCATATGTTAAGTATTATTTGTTGATTCTAATTGAATCATAGTTTTTGTGGAACCTAGCGGAATTCCATAATACTATACCTATTGCTAGGCAAGTCAATATTATTTTATTCCTCAATTATTCATCTTTGTTGTAATATACTTTTTATGTCCTCAAGAACCCTCCTATAAACTCATATTTTGAGTTCTATGAACTGTTTTTCCATATGTATAATAACTCATTTTACATCTTCTCTATCCTCAGAGCTCATATTATTACAATTACCTCCGATACTTTTAGTATTCAACTTATTCTTAACGCCTTTTGATATTTCTTGAATCACTAGATTAGCATACCTTTGATGGGGTACATATTCTATCTCTTTAAGTGAGAATAATATATTATTTATTATTTGTCGCAAAGAATCAAAATCGAGAGACTCGAGATATTCTTTTGACATCTTTTTCTGGTATTCGACTAGAGTAGTTATCTCTCTATCCATATCACTGGTTAATAATCGGATTTGCTCAATTAGAGGTATGGGAGTTGCAACACGCAGTAAGGCACTATTAGGGGTGTTCATAATTCTATATATCGAATAAAATATGATTATATACTATATATATTAGCAAGTGTAATCTCTAATATTTATATGATGAATATAAAAAGAGTATATAAAAATATAGTGAATTCATAATTAAGAAAATCCCACTCTGCTGGGAGAGTGGAGATGATTAGAAGAAAATAGAAATAAGTTAGTTCCTATAGACAAGAAAGAATGAGTATAAAAAGTATGCCTTGTTGAATTGTATTTTTAATAATAACCCATGACTTCCATCATTTTTTAACACTGATAATCCTATCATGTAAATCACGATCGTATAATTCCATTTCAACCATGAATTGAGAATTATTTGTAAGTTTCTTTGAGTTATTATCAAAATAAAAATACTCCATTTTTTCAAAAAATAACATATTATTTCAGTACTCATCAACAACGTCTGAGCCATCTTTATAGTATTCAGCATCATCTATATATCTTTTTTGTAAATAAAGATTTTTAAAATTAGCTAATCCAATTATATAAGGAAATCATTTCCACATTTCTAATATTTGGAATAATAATAGAAATATTAGATTTACCACAAGACGATATTGAGAGACATCATGAAGATAGTAGTTATTCGATAGTGAATAATTGATGATAATAACTAGGGCCCAAAATCAGAATATCATAAATAATAAAAGTTATTTTTTGTTTCAAATCTACGCCTTTGGGATATTCTGAATCATATGTAATTGTAATTCCATTCACATATTTGTTAAATAAGCCTCTTCCCTTATCTCATTTATCAATCAAAATTTAAGTGCCTCTTTTGCTCAAAGAACTTTTCATGCTAGAGTTATTTTCTTCATTTCACTTGTTTTTCTACCAGAAATTCTTGCTAAAATATTTGCATAGTTAGTATTTAGGGTATCTAGAATTTGTGCCGTTTCTTTTAATTTTTCTGAGATAAAATCTCAATTTAACTGCATTCTTGATTGATGTAAGGTAAATCTACTTTCATTCATGGCAATACGCATTCTTCCAGCAGCGTATATCATAACAGCAGCACTATCAACATTTCAAGTTGCAATAGTTGTTATTGGCAAAGAAAGTTGCTTTAAGAAATTATATATCTGAAATCAGTGTTCAGAACTTCCTCACATACTTGATACTTGAATTATTATTTCTTCAATTACCTTTCCTCAACTTCATGCAGATATGATATTATTTAGAATGAAATTTATTAGTTCATTACAGGTACGCTCATTAACATCTGCATAAAAACATATAAGAAGTTTCATATTTATTTTTTTAGGTAAATTAGCCTGAACAACTCACACAATTTTCTCCATCGACTTCACTCGAGAGTGACCTCACGTAATATACCGTCTTGATGCCTTGTTTCCACGACTTAAGATAGTATCCATAGAGCTCACGAGGAGATACTTTCGCTGGATCTACCATCCATTCAAAGCTAATAGACTGATCGATCCACTTGTACACGACTGAGATCATATCGATGACATCGTTCATATCCATTGTCACATATTCCTTGTAGAACCAGAAATTCTCAGCAGATAGTTTTGGAGCAATTCGTATTGTTGGAGATGCGAGATTGGTCTCTACGAAGTATTTTTTGTAGATTGGTAATAGTGCTGCTGTCGTTCCGACGATACCTGCTGTAGAAGTATTGGGTGCTGGTGCAGAGTGATATCAGAACCTGCAACCTGTCGCTTGCATATCCGCAAGGAGAGTAGTCCAGTCGAGATGAGCGTTCTTGGTCTGAGCAGTCAGCATACCTGCGTTTTTACCGAGGATGATCCCCTTCGAATGTTCTGACCCTGGAAAGAGTGGATACGCTCATCGCTCACGAGCGATATCGACAGATGCCTTGTAGGTATAATAGGTATATTTCTCGAAGAGTGCATCGACATGTTCTCGAGCCTCTAGTGAGTCATATGCCATAGAGCGAGTGGCGAGATACTCGGCGAGGCCGAGATATCCGATACCGATAGCTCGGTACTTCCCTGCTGTCATCTCTGCTGCCTTGATCGGGAATTTGGATAGAGAGATGATATTATCGAGTATTCGAGAGAGGACTGCGAGGGCGACTTCGATTTCCTTTTCTTCATAAACCTTGGCGACATTGATCGAGGAGATATTGCAAGTGACTACTTCACCTGGCTCATATCGTATCACGATCTTCCCATCTTCGATGACCTCTTCGATGAAACTAGCAGGAGATGAGTTCTGACAGATCTCAGTACAGAGTTGTGTGGAATATATTTTTCCTGCATGTTTGTTGGGATTGAGACGGTTGACTGTATCACGATAGAATACATAGGGCATTCCTGTTTCGACGGTTGTTTTTAAGAAGGTTTTGAAGAGTTCCTTCGCCTTGATAGTTTTTTTCATCTCAAGTGTATCATCAGCTTCGAGTATTGCATAGAATTCTTCGAAATCTGTTTCGAACTGATCCTCGAGACATTTGCTATATTTTTTCGAGACTTCATACGGATCAAAAAGAGACCAACTCCCATCTTCCTCGACGCGTCGCATGAAGAGATCTGGAACTGAAACCGCAGGAAATACATCAAATGCCTTGGCTCTGATATCTCCACTCTCAGTCTGGAGTTCGAGAAAATCATAGATATCACGATGCCAGATATCGAGTGTGACTGATACAGCACCGAGTCTCGCACCGAGTTGATTCACCGCTACGGCGGTGTCGTTGATGACCTTGACCCAGGGATTGACACCTCCTGCAGCTCATTTTATACCACGGATTGCGGCACCCTGTGCTCGTATATGTCCGAGGTAGACTCCGACTCATCCCCCGTATTTCGAGATCTGAGCAATATCCTCGATTCCATGATAGATCGATCTGAGATCATCCCCAAGATTGAGTTTGAAACAGCTCGTGAGCTGATGCCAGTTAGTTCGAGGGTTGATGAGGGCAGGAGTGGCGAGAGAGATCTTCTGTTCACTACAGTACTCATATACTTGGAATGCGAATGCGAGACGATTCTCAGCCTTTTCAGGAATAGCATAAAATAGGGCTACAGACATATATAGTTCTTGAGGGAGCTCACGGACGAATTTATTGGGATTGAGAAGGTAACGTTTCGCAAGAGAGAGTACGGTGGTATATCCATAGCCCATATCGGTGATCTTCCCTTTTTTGGCGAGCATCTCCCCAGCCTTGCGTATATCCGCTTCGCTGTAGTAGTTCATGAAGTCTTTGTAATAAAGGCCTTCTTCGATATATTTCGAGAAAAATGCAACATATGAATCACCAGTATATATATCTTTTTGGGAAATACCTCGATTTTTACCAGCCTTTTTGTAGAGATCAAAAAGGGCAAGTCGTCCAGCGATATGTTCCCAGTGAATATTCTCAACCGTGACGAGATCGATACAAGTTTTGACCAAGAGTTTTGCGATATCCGAAGTCTTCATATCTTCTACGATATTTTTTTTGAATGCTTCCATCAGATCGTCGAAAAGACATTCCTGTTCATAACCTTTTGCTGCCATCTTGAACATTTTTTCTATTTTTTCGAAGTCGAAATCTTCCTTACTTCCATTATTTTTCCTGACTTTGAACCCATTTTTTTCGAATTTTTTTATCAGCTTCACATGAGCTTCAACTCGTTCATCCTGCTTAGTAGCTCGGTAGATAATATATTGCTTCGCCACTTCGAACTTGTTGAACTTCATGAGATTGCGCTCGACGATGTCTTGCACATCTTCGATAGAGGGAATACGATTCGTAAAAATCTCACCATATACATGATCGAGATCCTTCACGATAAAGTCAGTTACAACTGGAACGAATGATTTATCCGTCTCACCCACAGCTGCAGCCGCGGCGAAGATCGCATCCTCTATACGGGTTCTATTGAAATCTGTAAGTTCGCCGTTGCGTCTTCGGATAGTAGAGAGAGCCATATAGAAATAGAAAAACGAGAAATAAAAAATCAACCAAAATATACTTGGAAACTTGCGTAGTTTCCATATAGTGTTGGTTGACTAGATTGAGTGTGAAAATGAGAGGGTGTATCACATAGATATACAATATATTGTGTGATATAATGTACTCGTTCCACTATATATTGTCAAAACTTTTTTGAAAATTGTACACTTTTTGTCTACAGTGACAGACTTTTTCTCTATTTGACTTATTTATGTATTATGTCCTTTACTGACCTCAACGATTCTGATGCGAAAACTAGCGATAAAATCATAAAAAAATGAGGAGATTTTCCGGAATCTACAGTATCGAATTTGAGCACAAAAAAAACCTTTCGTCATGTTATGTGTTTTGGGACTTTTGATATATTTCATCCTGGACATCAGTTCTATCTCACTCAGGCACAGGAACTTGCAGAGGAGATGACTGTCGTAATCGCTCGAGATCATCGAGTTTTCAGTGGAAAAGGGCAAGATCCAGTTCACACAGAGCTCCTTCGTAGGGATATTGTAGAGAGGGCTTTTCCTGATACCCATGTTATCCTCTGAAATGAATCAGATATATTTGCTCCTATTCGAGAATTTCTTCCTGATGTACTGGCATTTGGCTATGATCAAAAAGTTCCTGAAGAAAAAATACACGAACTCTTCCCTAATATAAAAATTGTGAGGATAATCGGATACGAAACGGAAAAGTGGAAGAGTTCTATCCTTAGAAATACAATATAATCATGGATCTCATACAATACTTTTCTGACTATTTGATGGTCATCAATATCCTTGCCTATCTTACTATGTCTCTAGACAAACTGAAGTCGCTCTATCAATGGTGGAGAATACCAGAACGCATTCTCTGGATATTTGCAATTTTCGGAGGAGTTTTTGGCATTTGGCTCGGTATGTATTGGCCCATGTATCACAAGGCTGGCAAAAGGAATTTTAGGATCTGGATTCCTCTGATTGGAACTATATGGATTTTTATTCTATTATACTTTATAAAATAAAGTTGCTTTCGTTATTCATTTATATAGAATAGGTGTATGCAAAAAATCATTACAAAAATAGAACATTCTCAAAATCATCATATGGTATGAGACGGATTTCGTGTAGCGAACTATATTCCCGGATATGGTCGTGAGATGACAAGTGATACGAGTCCATTTCTGATGCTCGATTACAATGCTCCATGGCAGATTGTTCCACAATGAACTCATCGTCCTGGTGTGGGTTTTCATCCGCATCGCGGATTCGAGACGGTCACAATCGTATATTCGGGCGAGGTAGAACATCAGGACACTGCTGGCAATGGTGGTATTATCTGAGCTGACGAAGTACAATGGATGACGGCTGGAAGTGGACTCCTCCATAATGAGTTCATGACTGTAGATTTCTCTCGACTTGGTGGTGTGCAGCATGCAATCCAACTCTGGATAAATCTACCAAAAAAATATAAAATGACGACTCCAAAATATCAAGCTCTGACTCGTCATAGTATTCCTGAGGTGATATTTGACTGAGGTCGAGTACGAGTAATTGCGGGAGAATTTCAAGGTGTACGATGAATTGCCGATACATTCTCTCCTATAGAGCTTTATGATATACGTTTTGATATTTCTCATCCCGTAGGGATACCTTTAGATACAGTCTTATGAGATATAGATAATAAAGATCCCATAAGTGAAAATAAAAGTGATTCCTCCGTTTCACTCGGAATGACAAAAGAAACAAAAACCCTAGAACTCCAGATTCCTGAGGAATATACTACTATTCTCCTTGTGACCGAGTGAACTCTAGTTGTGCAAGGAAAAAGTATAACTAGTGGTGGTATGATCCACTTCATAAGATCTGGAACAGATCTCACTATCTCAGCTACTGGTATTGCAAAAGTTCTTATTATGGCTTGAGAGATTATCGATGAGCCAATTGCTCATTATGGACCATTTGTGATGAATACTCAGACAGAAATTATGCAAGCTTTTGCTGATCTCAATGCAGGAAAGATGGGAAGTCTCGATCTCTAATATAATAATTATGCCAAAAATGCCAATGATATTCATCGGACACGGAAGTCCGATGAATGCTATCGAATCCAATATCTACACAGAGAGCTGGAGAGATATGACAAAATTTCTCCAAGAACCACGAGCAATACTCATATTCTCTGCTCATTGGATCACTGAGTGAGAAACTTGGATATCCACAGCTCTAGATCCGCAGATGATCTATGATATGTGAGGCTTCCCTCCTGATCTCTATAGGGCAAAATATACTGCAAAAGGATCACCTGAGATCGCCGAAGAAATCATAGGAATATTGGAGCAGAAAAATATAAAAATTCGAAGAGATACAAACCGTGGATTCGATCATGGTATCTGGTCGAGTCTCATGCACCTCTTCCCTACTGCTGATATACCAGTGATTAGTATAAGTCTTGATTACCGATCTTCCCCGAGAGATTTGATGAATTTATGAGAATCACTTAGCATACTGAGATCAAAGTGAATATTGATAATCGGAACTGGGAATATCGTTCATAATCTATGAGCCATAGATTGGTCCTGAGAACATATATATCCATGGGCAATTGAATTCGATAAGAGAATAGCTGATGGTATTGTAGCAGGCAAAGATACTCCTAAATTCGAAAATATTTTAGATTTCCAATCTTGGGGAGAAATAGCTTGCTTGGCTCAACCAAGCTATGATCATCTTCTCCCTCTCTTTCCACTTCTAGGTGCTTCAGAGACTGATGATGTAGTAGAATTCTATACCCCTGCTATTGTTATGGGAAGTTTATCTATGCGGAGTGTAATTTGGAAAAGTTAAAAGTATATAAATATTAGATGTTCTTAAAAAAAATTCTTATGTAATCCCTTTATTTGTTTTTAATTGATAGTTATGATATTATTTTAATAAGTAGATAAAATATTTGTATTAGCTAAAGATACTATGAGCTTAAAATTAGAAGATAGATTCATCAAACTTGTTGAAATAGTGATCCAAAATACTATTACAGATATTCATATTGGAAGTGGAGCATGTCCATATACACGTATTCCTAGTCGAGATATAATACCTGTGGAAGAATTTTGAATTCTCTCCTATACAGATGTGATAGATCTTATCTTATTTATGAATCCCAGTATAGATCAAGAGAAAATAGAAAGTGTAAAAACAGGAATTAGTTTTATTTATGCCTATAATTGAACTCGATTCCGAGCTAATGTATCAAAAAATAATGAGTGAGTCGCTATAGCAATGAGAACCATAAAAAAGAATACTCCAACTGCAGAAGGAGTAGGTTTGGATCAAAATATTCTCAAATTACTCAATGAAGATCGTGGACTAATATTGGTGACAGGAGGTACCGGTAGTGGAAAAACGACTACAGTTATCGCTATGATTGATTATCTTAATAAAAATCAACACAAACATATCATCATGATTGAGGATCCAGTTGAATATGTTCTAAAAAATAATAAAAGTCTCATTCATCAGAAACAAGTTGGTAGAGATGTATCGACTTTCGAACAAGCGATACGTGATGCTATGCGAGAGGATCCTGATATCATAGTAGTTTGAGAGATGCGAGATCAAGAAACGATATCAGCAGTTCTGACTCTTGCAGAAACATGACATCTGGTTATATCCACGCTCCATACCAATGATGTAGTTCAAGCATTTGATAGACTTATTTATGCTTTCCCTGCTACGATGCAATCACAGATTCGAATTCAACTCGCACTTGTCCTATCAGCTGTTATTTGACAGATTATTCTTCCTAAAAAAGATGAAACTGGAAATCTCGTTGCGAGAGAGGTATTTATCAACAATGACTCCTCCAGAAATATTATTATGGAATGAAATATTAGCCATCTCTACTCCGTGATGGAAACAGGCAAACAAGATGGTCAGATTATGATACAGCAGGCGATGATCGAGCTCCATAGACAAGACCTCATATCATCGAAAACTCTCATGCAGCATATCAAAGATCCTGTACGCTTGAAGGATTATATTATTGAAACAATGAAAAAACGAGAAAAACCGAAAAATCCTGGATTTTTTTGAATGACACTTAACTAGATCAACACTTTTTCTAGTGGAGCTATCTCTACATTCATTTTTTTGATTCCTAGACCTGAGAAAGCTATATCTGCTACAGCATCTCGCATAGCGACGATCATCCCAATTCCATATTGGGCATGTTTTACTCTATCTCACATAACAAAAATTGAGGCAGAATTTTTTTTGACATTACTCTGCTCTAGTTTATTAGAATGAGAAAAGTTTCCAGTAGAAAATTTTGGAGAAGGAGATCCAGATGTTTCCGAGTTGTTGAACATATTGGCAAAACTCGAGAATCCATTTGTTCCACTACCAAATATACTCTGAGCAGATCCTCGATTTGACTCGACTTCCAGATATTCGGCAGGTATTTCTTTGATAAAACGACTCTTCGGATTCGCACTATAGTTACCAAATGTATATCGCTCGTGAGCTCGACATATGTAGAGTTCTGTTTTTGCCCGAGTGATAGCTACGTACATGAGTCGTCTTTCTTCCTCGATTTGACTCGCATCGACTAAAGATCGTGAATGTGGAAATATGCCTTCCTCAGCTCCAGCAATGAATATGGTTGGATATTCTAGTCCCTTCGAAAGATGAATTGTCATCAGTGAAACATAACCTATATCTACTTTTTGCTTGTCTTCTTGATCTCTGTCCTGATCAGTGATCAGAGCAATATCTTCGAGGAAGCTCGCCAGATTCTCTGGATAGATGAGTCCATCATAGCGAGATGCCATATTGAGAAATTCATCCAGATTCTCTTTCTTACCATCGAATTCTTCTTCTGTATACTCACTTTTGAGATAGGCTTCATAGCCAGTTCGTTTGATGATGTTGTCCATGAGTTCAGCAACCGAAGATGTCTTTGATATGTCACGGAGTGATTTGTATAGAAAACTAAAAGCCTGTATTCCCTTTGCACCGATACCAGTTATTGCCTGTAGCAGAAAGTTATTCTCTGACATCTCAGCTATCGAAATATGTTCCCGTTCAAGAATAGAGAGAAAATTTTCGAGAGACTTCTCACCGATTTTTCTACTCGGAACATTTATTATACGCTTTAGTCCCATTGTATCGAGCGGATTGAATATAATGCGAATATATGCAAGAATGTCTTTGATCTCTTTTCGTTCATAAAATTTCACTCCACCAAATACGCGGTAGGGGATATTTTTGCGAATGAGAGATTCTTCGAGAAGACGAGACTGTCCATTGGTTCTATAGAGAATGGCAAAATCGGAATAGGTTTCCACTTTGCTATCTCGTATGACATTTGTGATGAGATCTGCCTCGTGTTTTTCATCTATTCCTTCGAGTATGACGATTTTCTCTCCTACAGGATTGCTGGTAAAGAGCGTTTTTTTCATCTGATTACTATTATTCTTGATAACCGCATTCGCTGCATCGATAATAATCTGTGTGGATCGATAGTTCTCCTCGAGATTGATAACCAAGGCATTGGGATAATCTTTTTTGAACGAGAGAATATTTTCGATATCGGCTCCACGCCAAGAGTAGATACCTTGCCAATCATCACCCACGACACAGAGATTCTTCGTATTGCTTGCCAATATTTTTACAATTTCATATTGTAAAAGATTGGTATCTTGATACTCGTCGACCATGAAATATTGAAACCGATTGTGGAAATATTCGAGTACTTCAGGCAGATCCAGCACTTGTCGAAATAAGAGAAGGAGATCATCAAAATCGAGTGCATTGTCCTGTTTGAGTCTGCCTGCATATTCCTTATATATTTCTAGTACTACAGAGTCAAAATATGAATCAACAGTAGACGAAAAATCAGTTGGGGTCATTCATTTTCATTTGGTTTGTGAGATCATCCCGTGGACGCCTCGGGGATTGAATTCTTTATCATCGATATTTTGCTTTTTCATGATTTCCTTCACAACCTTCACGCAATCATCCGAATCATATATGATGAAATCTTTTCCATAACCTACTCGATCGATAAACATGCGCAGAAAAAAAGAAGCCGTTGAATGAAATGTTCCAACCATGGGAAGCCGATGTTCCCTGAATGGATTGAGCCCTTCGGGATTGAGTCAGAGTTTTATAGCAATTCTTCAACGCATTTCTTTGGCTGCTTTATTGGTGAATGTTACGCAAAATATTGATCTAGGATCGATATTTTGTGTATGAATCATAGATACTACACGTTCAGTGATTGTATGCGTTTTTCCTGATCCTGCACCAGCATTTATGAGCAGTGGTCACAGTATAGTATCGACGGCGATCTGTTGTTGAGAATTGAGTTGAGACATAATTTGAGTATAGAAAAAAAATAAAAAAAGTCGAGTATTTTTTTTATACTTTCAAATTATAATATATTGTATATATTATATATAATATAACATATTAAATATGAATACACCAGAGTGACAAGATCAAATTTCTGAAAGAGAGAGATTGGATATTATTTGGAAGCAGCTCAAATTATCTCCCCTTTTATACCCTAAAATTGATTTGAGAACATTTTTACTTTCTCTTCCAGCTTTTGATATACTTGCAGAACGACAATGGGTAGATTTTATTGTGCAATTCAGAATTGTACACGAATATCAAAAAATATTTGTTGGTAAAACGGCGAAGGTATTTACTTCTCCTGAATGACCTTTAATTGGTCATCTGAGAATAATAGTAGAGTCAAAAATTGAAGATTTAGTTCGACTAAAAGGTCAGTGGTGATGTGGCAATATAGATCCTGTTTTACGAGAGGCTATGGACTATAAAAATCCTATAGAAGGAATTCAAGTAGAGCATGCCAGTCAACGTCCAACAAATTAAATATGGAGATAATTTGGAATATTTGAGTATACGCTTCCTAATTAGCTGAATAAGGGTTTTTCCTTGCATTTCCTTTTCTTTCCCATATACTCTGTATTTAGTATACTCTTGTTATTATAAGTACTTGGATCTCGTCAAACTCTTCGGCTCGCGTTCGCGAGTCAAACTCCTCGAAAAACTTGTTATCGAAGATGTCATAGCCAGATCTAATACTGGATTTTTTATTCGTGAGCTCTGTCGAGATGTGGATGAGCAGATCAATGCGGTACGTCGAGAACTGATGAATCTAGAGGCTCTCGGTATTCTCAAATCCTACGAACAAAACAAGAAGAAATATTACCAGATGAATCATACCTCCACAATCTATCCAGAGTTAGTAGAGATGTTTCTCAAAACATATGATGTAATGAAACCTGTCAAAGAGTTTTTTAAATGACGAAAAACTCTTGATTTGGTAACGATCTCTGATGCAATACTCAATTTTCGAAATGAGACTACCAATAATATCGTTGATATATTCATCATTGGTGAACTCGATAAAATTGAGTTCAATAATTTTCTAGAGAAAACATTTTTCGGAAAGAAAGTGAAATACGCTATCATGTCTCTTGATGATTTTTCTCATCGTCTCGAATATGATGACAAGTTGGTTCTATCGATTCTTGCTCAGAAATGAAATATATTTCTCAGAGATCGACTAGAAATAGAATGAACTATCGACGCAAAATTAAGGGCTAAAAAAATATTTAATAAATAAAAAAAACGCCTTTGGCGTTTTTTTATGAAAAGTATTTAGATAAAAATTCTCGAGATTTTCTCATTTTTTCCATCATCTCTACTTCTGATTCTCCAGCGCAGAGAGTAGCAGGATCAACCGCAAGAGAGAAGTGCCCACTATAGCCTATATCTTGCATCTTGATGAGTAGAGACTCAAGCGGCATAGTTCACTCGCCTGGAAAGAGTCCTATTTCTCCATCTACTTTATCTGAAAGATATACGAATCACATCGTAGAGCCGAGAAGTACGAGTGTTTTCATAAGATCAACGCCACTTTCAGGGTCTACATTTTCGATCGAGAGTGCCGTATGAGCAGTTATTTTTTTGATGGTTTCTGGTCTTGCATCACCATATTCTGATATCACAAAGAGCCAGGTTTTTGGCGGAGCATTGATAATATTGATAGTAATACTTGGATATTTGCGACCTACGAGTTGCAGATATTCTCCGAACCAATCTCGTTCACGATCCAGTCGATGTGGAGGATGGAGATTGACTATATTGACTCAGAGCTTATCCGCCAGTGTGATAACAGCATCACATTGTTTTTTATTGAGCTTGCGTGCTGGAGCAGTGATACTCACTACAGGGAGATCTACAGATTGTATCAAGCTATCGATATAACTTGCATCAAAAGTATCAAATGAATCGAAGTCCACCGAAAGATCGATTCCATCATATTGTCCCCGTTTGGCGAGTACGAAAATATGATGAAGTCCATATCCGTTGAGTGATGAAGTAGAAAGAAGAAACATAAATTACTAAAATATGAAATTAAATATTAATTATATAGAATTACCTATAACAATAGCAGCTCAAAGAACAACTATAACAGAAAGGATATGTTCTACCTTTCCTCTTGTAATAGATACTACTTTTGCCCCTTCTGGTATACTTACGAAACCGTTACTTATTTCTGCAGATTGGAGATCAGTACTGATTCATTCTGAGGATTGAGTAAAATGCACAGTTCAATCAGATAAAATTTTAGGTGTATATCTACTTGTTTTTTCGAATATGGGTATCGTGAGTAATCACATATGTGTATATGAGTTGAGTTATCTAGTCTAGTATAGCTTGTTCATTCGAAAAATACAAATTTTATTCCTTATTTCTCACACTATCGATGCGATATTCACTGAATCTCACTCTTCGCTGATCAACGAGGTACTGGATTGCTTTTTCATTTCTATTGAGTGTTGCATTTCAACTCTTGAGTTCGAGAAATATTATCTCTCGTAATAATCCTTCTGAGAGTCCATCGAATATGATATAATCACAACCTTTTCATATGAATACCATATCTTTTGGGGCATATGGAAAGTTCGGAAGTGCTGGCAATATTTTTTCATACACCTCTCAGAAAATGCTATTTCGAGATCCTTGTACTGCCTTGTTTCTGACTCACTTGTGTTCGTGAAGAGAAAGGAGTCGCATAATAAAAATACCGATTATAAAACCAAGTAATCCACCAAATATGAGTGTGATGAGATCCATTTTTTTGCTTTTTTGTGACTTTGGTATATTATTGTCATATCGATAAAAATCAAGAAAAATCCTCATTTCATAATTTCTATGCTCAGAATAATATTTACCAAAAACCCAATAATTAGAGATACTTGTGTAGCAAGTCTTGGCCTCCTACGAAATCCTACAGAGCTCTCTACTGACTTTCTTGTATACCAAAAAACTGACTGGATTCTTATATTTTCACGTGTCCATGATATTGATGTGATACTTTCGACTATTTTAGAGAATTGGTATCCAGATCGTATCTATCTTCCTTATTTGGGTCGCTCAGTTGATATGATGCACGAAATTGGGGATATTATATTACCCAATGTATTCATATCCTCTACTCTAAAGACTACTATTCCTGATAATAGTATCGAAAATAGTACTATTGGAGTTTCATGAGCAAAATTCCTCGAGATTTATAAGGAACAAAAGGATTATTATGTCGAAGATTATGGGCTCTCTATATGAGGCATTGTAGTAGATAAAACGCCCATAAATCCCGAAATCAATACTGAACTCATGATGACCTATGAAGCGGATATATATGTGAGTGATTCACTCGATGCTGCCTATAGTGTCACGAGTGGTGAACTCGTACCTGCAATAATATTATGTGGTATTATAGAGGGCAAGTTGAGCAAAAATGATAGCGGAACACCTGAACAGATAACGGTGAGGAATATGCTGACAAGTATCAGACTCATAGAAGAAGAGAGCACAATGATTCAAATATAGTCAATAATTCTATGTTCTGATTAAGAGTATATATGAGAGATCTCTGAGTACGAAGTAAGGCAGCAAAAGAGAGAGCGCCTATTCAAATAGTTTTATAGTCTGTTTTTAATAAAAATCCAGTGAGTCCTCAGTATTGATTAGATATTTCATTTATATCAATGATCTCAACATTCTCACTTCCGATACGATGAGCAACATCCCTTAGATAATCGCCTGAGCTCGAATTAAATAGATGATTCAATTGATATTCACTAATACATGTTCTTGGGTTTCCTCAGCTACTTTAAAAATTCTCTGAAGTGGATTATCGATGGGAGTTATAATTTCTATTCCTGATCTTAAATGTGGTATAGGGGATATTTTATTCTGTTATATAATGAACGGTGAGATAGTACCTCTGTTCACTAGGAACCACAATAACTGAGATACCGATCTTCGAAAAATTGGGCTGAACAATACTACGATAATGAGCATCATAGGCCTTCCCTTTCTCACTCATAAAAAAATCAAAAGTAGAGCGAATTGCCCGAATGAGACTATCTGTACAATCACTCGAGTTACATGAGTAGCGTCCATATCCTACATTCTCAACGTGTTTGACCCTATTGCGAACTATAGGATTGATACCACGAGCCATGAACCATGCGTCCATCACTGCATAATCATAGTATGCATCTCATGGATTACGTGTATGATGATTCAGTCATTTTCCATTTGCGAATACCCTATTCCAATCATATGCCGTACTATCAAGCCGAGTATCATAGGTATAGAGTCCCAGACCTAGAACACTACGAGTATCATTATACCATCATATCCAACTCGATCTGATACGATTCATATCGACATTCTGTGGAGATGGAATACTACTCGCTGAATTGAGCGAGAGAGCAGGTTTTATGATGCTTGAGGCGGTCAGAGAAATATGAGGAACGCTAGGAGTGTTAGCTACGAGAGAAGTACTATTACTCAGATTTCTACTCTTAAGGTTTAGAAACCGTATCCTTGCCTCAGCTCGTTTATTTGCTTGTGTTGCAAGTTGTAGAGCGTAGGTATTTTTTATATTGATCTGTTCTTGTTGTGCCATTTGAGTATTCAAATTTGGTACAAGTGTTGTTGCATCAAGAGGGGACAAAGAAGATAAACACATAAAAACGAGTATATATATTTTTTTCATATTGTCATATTAACACAATAATATATTTTTGCAAAAATCTACCCACAAAAATCACGCATTAAGAGAGTTTCTTTTTGAGAATTTCTGTAAATATTTTAGGATTTCATTGTCCAGCAGATTTTTTCATACACTGGCCTACAAAAAATCAAAATAGATTAATTTTCCCAGATCGATATTCGGCAAGTTGTCATGCAGATTCTGCCAGGACTGAGTCGACTATATCCTCTAGTGCTTCTGTATCATTTTTTTGCCTCAGATGAAGTGTGTCAATCCATATATCAGTCTTTCCTCCTTCGAATACGAGCCGTTCGATTACAATTTTTGAATTGGTTGATGATAACTCATCCGTATTGACCAGTTCAATAACTCGGGCTATTTCTGAGGTTTCTGCTTTGATATCTGCAAGTGTGATCTTGGTAGTATGAGCCTCAAATATGGCAAATAGAATCGTGGTGATATAGGAACAAGATTTTCGTGGATCTCCAGTTATAGTCACGAGTTGTTCATAGAAATCACTTGTTAATCGATCCCCTGACAATATACGTGCATCATCCTCGATGAGTTTGTACTCACTTAGATACCTGAGTCTACGATCCATAGGAAGTTCACCCAATTCACGACCTGAAACAAACTCAGGAGTGAGAATAAGTGGTGGAAGATCAGGGTCAGGGAAATATCTATAGTCCATTGCATCTTCTTTGGACCTGAGCGGTGTGGAGATACCTCGTTCATCACTCCATCCACGAGTTTCCTGATCGATCGTACCACCTGCTTCGTAGATCACAATTTGACGAGCATATTCTACATCTATTGCACGACCGATAGATGCAAATCCATTTACATTCTTGAGTTCGACACGATTACGGAGCATCGTCTCTCATCTGATACGTACTGATATATTGACGTCACACCTGAGTTGACCTTTCTCCATATCTGCATCAGAAGCTCCACACCAACGCATCAGTTTTTGTAATTCTTCGAGATATCCGAGTACATCAGCCTTGGAACGAAAGTCTGGTTGTGTCACAATCTCCATGAGTGGAGACCCCGCTCGATTATAATCTACTAGAGTCTTGCCACCAGCATGAACCAGTTTTCCAGCATCATTCTCGATATGCATATGATGGATTCAGAATGTTCTGAGATCACCCTCGATGAGAGCCCTGACCTCTCCACCATTTGCTATCGGTTGATAAAGTTGAGTGATCTGATATCCCATCGGGAGATCAGGATAAAAATAACTCTTTCGATCGAAAATACTTTTGAGTTGTACTTCACTTTTGAGGGCATGGGATGCTCGTACCGCAAGATCGATGACCCCAGAGGAAACTGTAGGTAACATACCAGGGAATCCCATACAAACAGGACATACATGTATATTGGGCTCACTCGCGAGCTCGAGAGCATTCTGGCAACTGCAGAACATCTTCGTATTGGACTTGATACGGACATGAGTTTCGAGACCCATTATGAGTTCGTATTCTGTAGACATAGTATATTTTTAGATCGATTTATTGTATAGAAAAGTGCAAAAATACAAATATAAATTATAGATTTTGTATTTTTAAAATCGGTCCTAATGCCCCTTTTCGGATATTACAAATAAAATTTGTATATACTTCATAATACTATATACTTCCAAATAGTATAGTTCGCGTATGCGCATATATCTAATGTGTAATTATTATGCTATCTTCATTGCATGAATCGACTATCCGATATAATAGCCAATTTAGTAGTCAGGCTGTAGAAATATTTTGAAAAGATCTCCTTGCGAAAATCGCTCGATTGCCGATTCGATTTGATCAAGTACTGAAAATGGTAGATTTTGATGATACACTCTGGAATAGTAATAGGCGATTTGACGTCGATAAAGCCCTCGAAAATCACCGATGAGATAGTGCATATCCTTATATAGCAGTGCGATACGGATCTGAGAAAGATCCTTCTTGATTTAATGAATTTGTTTCACTCTTGCAAGTACATCATCACCTACTCGATACGGATCATTTTTATGAACCAAGAAATCCCGATCATGTTATTCTGACAGCTGGAGACCTTCATTACCAACGAAAAAAAATAGAATCAGCAGGTTATGCCAAGAGTAAAAGAGTACTTGTAAGAGATGCTAAAAACAAGCCTTTGGCAATTTTGAGTTATATCCTGAAACTCTGATATATTCCTGGAAAAATAGAATTTATTGATGATCGTATTGATAATTTTAGTGGAATGGATGAGTTACTCGCTAAAATACTCCAAGTTTCAGTAGTTTTCCAAAAGGCTATACCAAATCTCACCGAAAATTCTGTGGAATTGATTCAAATTACAAAAAATAAAGTAGAGTGAATAGTGGGAACAAATGATGTAATTCGCTACTTAAGCTAAGGAAAAATTCGAGATAAAGTCTATTAGAAAGCTAGTAAAACTATAATTAATTTGCTTTTTTAAAAATCATCCTACTTTGGTGAGATGAAAATATGCATTTTATGCTTTATATAATCTTTCTTAACTTTATTATTTGCTTTCTAGTCCTCTATCTCTATACTACTCTCGATATTTCACTCGGAAAATGTGTGATATATTGGGATTTTTGATTTTACAAGGATACTTCCTCTTTTTTGGGACTTAGATTGCTTCGTTTTTCGTAATAACAGAAACGGTAGTACACAAAACAAAAAGCTTCGTATCTGACAAAAGTCTCGGTAAGGATTATTTTTTTATTTTAACTCAATTATGGCAAACGCTACACTCATACAGAGTATGCTCGATAACGCAGTCCACATCGGACATAAGCGTGAATACTGGTCTCCAAAAATGCGGGATTATATCTATGGTATCCAAAATGGAGTTCATGTATTTAATCTCTATAAGACAGCTGAGAAACTCGAAGAAGTAAAAGCAGTTCTCGAAGATTTCTCTTCAAAGGGAAAATCTATTCTTTTTGTTGGCACAAAGGTGCAGTCCAAAGATCTCGTTGAGGCTATTGCTACTTCCACGGGTCACTTCTACGTGAATACAAAGTGGGTTCCAGGACTTCTCACGAACTTTACAACAATCAAAAAACGAATCGCTTACTATAACGAACTCGAGCAATCACTCGCGAATGGTATGCTCGAAGGTCTCACAAAAAAAGAAAAAGCTGTGAAACTCACTGAACTCGATAAACTCAAAGCGGCCTATATCGGTGTAAAAGATATGAAACGTACTCCCGATGTTGTCATCGTTGTAGATGGTCATTATGAGGAACTCGCTCTCGCGGAATCAGCCGTTCTTGGTGCTACCACTATTTCGCTTCTTGGATCGACTGGAGATATCGACAAAACTACATACTTCGTACCCTGCAATGTCAATTCAATCAAGGCTATTGCATGGATGCTCGGTGAAATCAAATCAGCAATCAAAACGAAGAAAGTCGAGGATAAAAAGCCTATGGCAAAAGTCGAAACTCTTGCTCCAAAATCTACAACTCCACGAACTCCAATTGCCAAAAAAGAAGTCATAGCACCAGCACTCTAGTTCTATTCATAATTTTTTCACTATGGCAGCAACTACTAATTCAGTATCAAGTCAGGAAAAACTCGCAGGAGCTTTTGCGTCATTTGTGTTTTTTATACCACTTTTGATGAATACAAAGACCCCATTCGTAGTCAAATATATGAAACAAGGATTTCTTATTAATATAGCAGAAGTTGCTATTGCAATTATAGGAGGTTTACTCTGGTTTCTCTATGGAATCGTAGGACTACTGAATGTAATCTGTATGATCACTTCCCTTTTTCTTGCTTTCCAAGCATATTCTGGTAAAGATCAAGTGATTGATATTATCTATAATAACAGTGAGAAGCTCATACAGGTGCTCGGTATATCTGCCCTCTTCACTCCAGGAAAATAATAGTCCACTATTATATACTAACAATACAATACATATGGTAACAGCTCAAATGATAAAAGAACTCCGCGAGCGAACTGGGGTCGGTATGTCCGACTGCAAATCAGCTCTCGTCGAGTCAGATGGAAATATGGATACTGCTATAGATCTTCTCCGAAAAAAAGGTCTCGCTAAGGCTGCAAAACGCTCTGGCAATGAGACATCTGAAGGTCGTATCAAAATCGTATCAGAAGGAAATGCTACCTATGTAGCTGTAGTATCTTGTGAGACTGATTTTGTGGCTCGCAATGACGTATTCGAAGGCATGCTCGATCACTTCATCACTATTCGCAAAGGTGAAACAAGTGATGAAGCAGCTATAGTCAAGGCTGAAGAGCTCAAGGCATCTGAGTATACACTCAAGGTCGGTGAAAATATGCAAATTCGTACTCTTACAAAGATCGAAGGCGAAGTGATAGCGAGTTATGTACATTCCAATTTCAAGAATGCTTCTGTAATAGTTGCTAAATCAGGTACTAATACTGATGCACTCAAACAGGTGGCTATGCATGTCGTTGCATCTGCTCCTCAGGTTATATCTCCAACAGATATCTCTGATGCTGATGTCGCAAAAGAAAAAGAAATCCAACTCGCACTCATGGAACAAGATCCTAAGAATGCCAGCAAGCCAAAAGAAATACTCGAAAAAATCATCGATGGTAAAATGACTAAATTTCGTGAAGAGAATGCTCTTCTCACTCAACCATTTGTTGTGAATCCAGATCAGAAAGTCGGTGAATTCATTGGTAAAGATACTATTGTAGCCTTCTATAGATATGCAATATAATAATACCCCTACACCTCATTTTGTGCAGAGAACTGAATTAGAGTGGTCTATACACACTGATGAAATTCTTGCTCGTATTAAACAACTTGCTGAAATGCAAATCGGACATGATGAATATCTAGAACAATACCATAAAGCAGATACAGCATTCCATACTTCTAGTAACACATAAGCAACCTTTGTTCATGAGTCTATAGCTCTATAGTTCAGCGGTTAGAACATCAACTTCTTATCTATACGATTTTTTTGGTGGAAATGCTAATATAAATCAATAACTAAAATAAAAAAAGTGATATATCACTTTTTTTATTTTAGATGGGCCAATATTTCTACTAAATTTTTATATTAACTCTAAAAATTACTTTTTATTCCCTTGGTTAACACCAAAAATAATCTATTTGAGCTAATATACTTTTTTTGTAGTAAAGAATAAGTACTATATTAATGCAAGTAATAGAATAATCTTACTTAGGTTGCTTTTATAAAAAATATTTCTCTATTTCATTTTCTTTACTTTTCTAATTGCATAATATAAAATATCATTAAATAGAAAAAAGCCAGATCTATTGATCTGGCTTTTGTTTTTTCATGTAAGATTGCACTGTTTCCAGACAAGCTACTATGATTATTAATTTGTATTGGCACATTCGCAGTCTGTAAAACTAGGAATGTCTTCTTGAATACTAGAGAGGTGTTCGAGCACATTCGGAATACCGAATAGCGAAAGAATATTCCACGACTTGCCCACAAGTGGCAAATCGTGTTTTTGATCTCTTAAAAGGATTTCGAGTGCCTTTCGTGCCGCCAAAGCCGAAAAAAATGATTGATCTATGCCAATTCCAGGCGCAGTACGAACATCTCTTGCGAGGTGGCACTGTGCCTTATCGGCTGTTTTTTCGTATTCAATCAATATATCCTGTCTTCCAAGATATTTCATGAGGCATGCGAAGCAAGCTCCATGTCCGGGCTGATATGAGAATACTTCGCCAGCTTTTCCTCTTTGGAACATGCTCACGAATACTGCTGGAGTACTTGTTTCCACACAGAGTTCGTTCAACAAAAATCTAGAAGAATCAGTATCTGTGGCCACAATTACTACATCGCACTCTTTGACAAGCATGCGCGTGTACTGAACATCAGTAAAGATATTATCCGTGTGAACGAATAGGTTGATTCCGCCGCCCACATATTCTGTCATGTGTTCCGCAACTGCGATAGCTTTATTCTTGCCTATATATTTGACTCCGCAAGAGTGTCGAACCAGGTTACCAGCTTCGAGAATATCGAAATCAGTAAGATGGAATGAGGTAACTCCTGAACGTAGCAAATGCATGGCGATTTCTGCACCATTTCCTAGCCCGACTAGCATTACCATCTTTCCATTTAGAGGAAGATGAAGTGGATCTCGACGAGGATTCGAATCTTGAAAAGGTAATAACATCGATGTATCCTCTAGTATATATTGCAAAAAAATGCAGGATTCTCGCTTATAAGAAAAATCCTATAAACGAGAATCCCTTGGAGTTCAGTAGATCCGTGACTCAGATCCTAACTGATTTAACTGCTCCTTAGATAGCTCAGGTAGGCGACGAAATTCCTCCGATGCTGTAGTGGTCACTTGACCCACGTCATTGATAACCAAGTTGGCATCCTTTGCCACGAAGGGTGCCAAAACCTGTATTGTTCCCTCAACATCGATGGGTTTTCGTGAACCAGGAAGACCGAAGTCAGCCATGTTCAGTTTCACAGGTTTGTTTTCTTTGTTCATGATACTCTCCTAGTTCTAATATTGTTAAGTGGCTACTGGAAGAACCCAGTTACCACTGCGTATCTGAATCTCGTGCGCATGGAGCCATGCTGCAGCAATATTCAGAATAGTGAGTCCAAGATGACTAGGGTGCCATCCTGCTCCAACTTGGTCATCGGGCTTCATGACACATAGGATGATACCCCCATATGCCTCTCCCCGATTGTGTGTCTGGTGCATTCCATGTGTCAAGCAGTATGCCTTGACGTCATAATCCATGACAACTGCATCAGGGGGATTATATGGGAAGGTAGCTGGATAATAGAGTCGCAGTTGATATGCATTGAGATTTCTTGTGACGAAAACCCCTTCTGCATACATGATATTACCATCTATCATTATCTCAAAGTTGGGGAAAGATACCTTTATGGTTCTCACCTCCTCTTCGAGACGACGGATAAGTTTCTGGGGGTTCTGTTGAACCCAATTCGGTAACTGAGACATTTTTGCTTCCTTTCATTATGAAAATTACTAATACAGTGAAGAGTCCCTTACGACTCCATCGGCTCGGATTCCATGAGAATTGGTATGATTTGGATCTAACCCAGATACTCTCGATGTGTTGGGAGTATCAGAAACTGGAATTACCCTTGGTATATTTTCCGAGTTAGGCTGCACACTAGGGGGAGATACAGTTGAACTATTCCTCCTCATTATGGCTCTAGATATTTTTTTTATGATATAAGAATATTTGTTTAGCAAATAACTAAAAAATACTATTATAATAAGGATAAATATCCAATTCCAATTTTGAGGTTTTTTTTCCGTTGTAGTAAGAACTGGTGCTATTTCTACTATTTCAGATTGAATATCTGGAATTTTCTCTTCTGGTTTTTGAACATCCCAAAAGGTAAAATTACCATCAAATGAATAAGAACAAATTCCTGATTTTGTTACTATGTTGTCTTTACCTATTTCACAAGCCCCCTTAAGATTATTATCTTTCCATTCTCCCCGAATAAAATTTTTATTTGCAAGAGTAAGAGTGCCCGGTCCATTTAATTCTCCAGATCGGTAACCCCCCTCGTAAATATGTTGATTACTATAAACGTATTTTCCTATCCCATCGATGCAGCGTCCCTGAATACAGCCGTATCCCTGTATAATTTTAGACCGCATTTGCTTCAGTTCTTCTATTTTTAGATCGAGAGTATCGATCTTCGAGATTATTTTCTGAAGTTCTACAATCAATACTTCAGGCTCATTTTCTAATTGAACTTTTGTTTTGATTGCAAGGACTCGAAGATAGTATCGCTCAAGGATGATACTAGTTTCGATTTCTAGTATTTCCTCGATTCCTGGACTTACTTTTGCAAATCCAGGGAATCCAATGAGCATAAACAAGAAGAAAATAAAAATTTTCATGGAATACCTTCAGTTCTTTTCAAAATAGTACGGTAGAGATCGTCAATTTCCTTTTTCTTCTGGGAATCTGAAGAACTCTTGATTGGGGTAGATGAGTCAGTGCGAATACTTGGAGTAGTATTCGCTGCACATCCGAGCAATGCAAAAAGCGTAAAAATAAATAAAAAATACGAATTTGGTATCTTCATGATAGAACTCCTTTGTATATTGGATTAAAAATGTGGAAATAATTGCAATTTGTTCTAAGAATACTCTATCGGAAAGGGAAGAAAAATAGTCGAATAATAAGATGAAGTAATCGAGTGGAAATCCACCAAATACAATACATCAAAAATATAACGATAACGATTATCATCCCTTTACTTCGAAAAAATATAATCGAAAGAATTATAACCACAATAAATATGTGGAATATTGACACAATTGGCCTCTAGTATTCAAGAATGTTAAGGAACGATCTGGTAGTTTTCACTACCAGGGAATATATCTAAAATAATTTAGGTACATACCCTGATAGTGAATTATTTTAAGTCACTTCACTCACTGGTACTGCTATCAGATCTGGACCAAATGTTCCTACATTATCGATCGTAATAGCTCTATGAAGATGGAGTAACTCACGATCTGATCATACTAATCCATGCATAGAGAGTCATGCTGAACGCAATAACTCTACAGCTTTCATCCTTTTTTCTTTTTCTTCAAGAGTTATTCGTAGAATCTTCCAAAATGTTATGATGTAGTCTCGAGGACCCCCAAATTGAGAGCCATTTAGTCTCAAATAAGTCCCATTTTGTAATGAATTAATTGGTGTATTTGGATGTATTTGATTTACGATAGCATAAGTGAATACTTGAATATTCTCACGGTTCTTAAATTCTACTGGGAGTGCAAGAGGATTATTGAGATCGTCATCACTGGGTCCAAGAGGAGCTCATGGATGCTTATGCCAATTAAACAGCGAAACACCCAATTTTTTATAATCACCAAAAACCATTTCATATTGCGAAAATAAGCGTCACTGGCACTTTAAAATATTTGGGATAGTATAGGTTTCACGAGCACCCGGTTGGAGTCTCGATTCTACTGGAGTCGAGAAGAGCTCGTCCAAGTTGGGCAAGGCCAACCCCTCAAAACGATATGTACCATTTTTGATGAGATACGGAGAAGAGAACCAATGTCAGAGAGTTTCACGATTTGACTGAACAATTTCTGGCACTTCAAGTTGTCCATAGATACGAGCGAGATCATTTGTTGTTATCTCGAATTTTGCTATATTACGGAATTCCCACTGCTTGAAGGTATCTCGTGCATCTACTATAGATCTAGAAAGAGAGCATGATATCTTGTCTATCAAGAGTTCCATAGCAGGAATTCCTGATGTATCAGCAGCGAGTGCAAAATCAAATGATTTCCTAGCTATCTCTACATCATCATCGGTACAGATGATTCCCATCCTTGCAGATCCATCCTCTATATAGAGTATTCCGATAAATGTTGCTCCAGTAGGGACCGTCAGAGAAAATCCAAATGTTCCCATATATTCATCTGCCTCATATGAGGAATACGCCGGATCAATAGCAAATCCATAAATATCTCTAAATAACGAAACCATTTTTTCGATCGCCATCATGCGTATTGATGTTTTTTCATCATTTTCTGAATTCTCTTTTGAGGCGACTAATTGTAGTATATCAGGAATATTCCCTCATTCTGATTCTTTGATAGTCTCTTGTACTGGAGTAAGGACTGATCCTTGTATACTTTCTTTTATGGGAGGAAGAACTGATTCTTTGTCTTTTCATGATATATCCTCCTGGGACTGCACAGGATCTTCTGGTTCTTGAACGGAAGGAGCTGAAGCCGAAGGAAAAGATACAACTGTATCAGTGGGGATTGGAGTTGATGCCACTCCTCTAATTGGCTCTATTGATGGGGAAACAATGACTGAATTTGAGTCCGAAATAGGTATGTTAGTGGGAATAGTATTTTGTACTTCTAGATTTTCCTCCAGAGTTCCGTTGGAAATAGTTTGATCATCTGCAGTGGCTTGTTTTTTTCGACGATACAGTGTCCATCATAGTGCACCTGCTATTCCAGCCATTCCAGCTGACCACCATCCTAGGTTACTATTAGAAGTAGCCCCTGTAGATGTGATTTGAGATGTACTAGGTAATATTACCGATGATGCAGTATTTACCGGCATGATACCATTACTTGATGAAGGAATATGAATTGGTATATATGATTTAACTATCGATTCTCAGGTGGGTACTTGAGTATTAGAAATATCATAGACTTTTTCTAGTATAGATGCAATTTTGTCTTGTGAGAGTTTCCTAGATGCCTGATCAATTGTTTGTCAATCTGAAAGATATCAGAGCTCTTTCATTGCTGAGGCAATTTTTCAGGAGGGATCTTGAACCATATGTGATACTGATTCATTTAGGTTGATGAGTTTTTGTGATTCTGATAAGCTAATTCATTGGGAAATTCATTCGATACGCCGGACTGATTGTTCAAGAGTAACATATCATTGTCATGGATGATCATGATGTATATCATCGAAAATATCTCCTATTTTCAGACTTGGCCCTTCAATAATATTATTATTCATAATAGATACAGTACGCGACTGTGTATGTGAGATTATTTCATCAATTGAAGATGTGGCAGCTTCAACTGCTGAAGTTCATCATACTATAGCTAATACTGTAGCAGCGGAAAGTGATGTAACTTTCTTTACTCACTCAAAAATAGTTGCTCTTCGACGAGCAGTATTGAGCTTATCTAAGATATCGACTTCTTTATATTTCTCATAGATTTCATCTATAAGAGGATTGAGATCAATACGATTCTTTGCTGTTTTTATTTCAGATAAAAGACGGGAAAAAGGGTTTTTTCAAATTTTAGAAGCAATCATATCAAATCATGCATCTGTAGCTAAATATCACCCAATAGCTCAAATTCCTGCACGAACTGCTAATATAGATCCTGCTACAACGACAGCTCCTGATACAACAGCTATAACAGAAGATGTCAATAATCAAGCTCCAACTATAAAACGAGTCTTACCGTTTTTATTCCATACTTCCCGAAAACGAGATAAATTAGAATTATTTTTTTGTATTTGTGATTTTTCAAATACTTCATCAACAAATTTTTCAAAATCTGATCGGGAAAAATTAGACGATATATTTTGGGTTGGAAAACTAGATGTATTAAACATATATCGTATAGTAATTAATTTAAATATATATAAATATATTAGTTGTCAAATTTAAAATTCTAATTGAAAATATATTATTTACATTACATCTAAAATTAGACAATTTTTCTACTACTATTAAAAGATGTTTATATATACCATTATTAAATAATTAATGAGATTTATATAAAAATTTTAGCTAATTATTGACAAAAAGCAGTATTTCATATAATACCTTCACTTTTATAGCTCCATAGTTCAGCGGTTAGAACATCAGCCTCCAAAGCTGAGAACCTAGGTTCGATTCCTAGTGGGGCTGCCATCTCGTATTTTCTAGAAATTCTCCCTCGTGGAGGATTTTTTGTTGGCTTCACAAAGCCAAGAATGATTGCAGTGGAGTATTTCGATTAACTATTTCTCAGAAGGTAGGAGTTGATCTAAAAATAAACTCAAATATTACTTTTAAAACCTCGTGTTCTTTTGTAT
>JAYTZT010000002.1:0-6507 GCA_043741945.1 Candidatus Altimarinota bacterium | reverse complement strand
CTTCGCCAAACCTCCTTCCTACAGGAGCACAGCTTCAGGTGGCTCTTACTCGCCTCAATTATACTGTTGGTGGTGTTTCAGATACTGAGACATACGTCGGTACATCTGGTGCGAGTGCTACATTCGTGAAATAATCAATTCTTCTTTGGAAGATAGGTTATCCAGGTCCCGCTACAAAAATCCCTCCTTTATTGGGGGGATTTTTGGTGTTGATTTTTCTTATATTTTCTCTATACTTCTTTTATGCTCACACTCAGACAAGTATCGGTATCCATACACGACAAGGAGATCGTTCACGACTTCAACTATACATTTGCAGCGGGTGAGACGATAGCTATACTCGGTCACAACGGTTCTGGTAAATCATCTCTCGCACTCTCCATCATGGGACATCCCCGTTATCAGGTAGCAGGTACTGTCATCCTAGATAATCAGGATATATCATGAGCATTGCCAACAGATCGCCATATTGCTGGACTCTTTCTCTCTTTCCAGAATATACCAGAGATACCAGGTATACGCGTATCGGAGTACCTCCGTACCATCTACAATACACACTTTGCTCGCCAACATATCGACACTAAGTCGCCATCTCCGTTTGTATTCCGTCGGATGATCGAGAAGCTACTTCCATGACTCGGACTCGATCCGTCTATCCTCGATCGTGATCTCTTCGTAGGATTCTCAGGTGGCGAAAAGCGTCGTATCGAACTCCTCCAAGTTGCCCTACTCAATCCCAGTGTTATCATGCTCGATGAGATCGATTCTGGGCTCGATATCGATGCGATAGATATCTTGAGACAACAAATAGATACTTGGCGAAAAACAGGAAAGACAATAATTCTTATTACACACAATTTCCACCTCCTCGATAGTATCGATGTCGATAAGATCATTGTCATGCGAGATGGGAAAATAGAGAAGTATGGTGATCGATCTCTTGTTTCAGATATACGAACTCAGTGATTCAAATAAATTATGACAGTACAACCATTTGGCGACATATCCCGTGAGACACTGGATCGCAGTGATAATATCACCTATCAGGGGGAGCTCGAGATGGGAATATCAGAGAAGGTTGTGAGACGAATCTGGGAGTCCAATAATGAGCCAGAGTGGATGCTCGATCTCCGTCTCAAGTCACTGAAGATATTCCAAGACTCCAAAATGCCGACCTGGTGACCTTCACTTGAGAAATTGGATCTTGACTCGATATACTATTTTGGCAAACCAGAATGATCAGGAGACAATAAATCATGGGATGACGTACCTGAAGCGATCAAATCTACTTTTGACCGATTGGGTATCCCAGAGGCAGAGCGGGCTATGCTCGCTGGAGTCGGAGCTCAGTATGATAGTGAAGTAGTATACCATAGTCTCCGTCAAGAACTCAAGGATCTCTGAGTGATATTTGAAGACATGTCGGTCGCTATCCGTACCCACGAGGATATTGTCAGGTCTCATTTTATGCGAGTAGTACCACCGAGTGATCATAGATTCGCAGCATTGCATGGAGCGGTATGGTCGGGAGGGACATTTCTCTATATTCCTGCTGGAGTTCAGATCGATGCACCACTTCAAGCCTATTTCCGTATGAATATGAAGTCAGGATGACAGTTTGAGCATACCCTTATCATCATCGAAGAGTGAGCATCAGCACACTATATCGAAGGTTGTAGTGCTCCAAAATATGGTACAGCCAGTCTCCATGCAGGTTGTGTCGAGATCTATGTTGGCGAAGGTGCCAAGATGCGTTATTCATCTGTCGAAAACTGGTCAGTCGATACATATAATCTCAATACAAAACGAGCAATTGTTGAATCGAATTGATCTATTGAATGGGTGGGAGGTAATCTAGGGTCAGGAGTGACGATGCTCTATCCTTGTTCGATTCTAAAATGAGACGACTCTCGGGCACTGCACTTTGGTATTGCTTTTGCCAATGCTGGACAAGAAACTGATACAGGTGCAAAGGTAATACATATTGGGAAGAATACCGCCAGTGAAATCGTGTCGAAGTCACTGTCAAAGAATGGCGGTATTTCAACTTATCGTGGACTTGTCGATATAAAGAAATCTGCTAAAAATGCGACTTCAAAAATCGATTGTGATGGACTCATATTGGATGCTCTCTCCATCTCCAACACGATTCCTGATATTCGTGTGTATAGTGATGATGCTATTGTTGCTCATGAAGCAAGTGTGGGTAAGATCAATGAAGATACCCTCTTTTATCTCATGTCTCGAGGTATAGCAGAGACGGAGGCCAAGACTATGATTGTTAGGTGATTCGTCTCCCCCCTCCTCAAGGAACTACCTCTGGAATACGCTGCGGAGATGAATGTTCTGATTGGCATGGAAATGGAATGACTGTAAAAAAATTTTGAAAAACGACGAATTTCATCGTTATAAAAATTTATTTCTTAGTGCCCCGAAACGAAGTAAAGGAAATACCCTTGGGGTACATTTACTTATCATAAACTCCTTTCAAAAAAATATTTATGCCTCGAGCTTGTTGTTTTTGAAAGTTTTTTAAATCTACAAATTTTTCTAAAATATTACTTATGTCCGAAAATCCAGGTGCTTATAGTGAGGCTCGAAATCGCATCCGTGAGACAAAAGAAAAAGAGATAGGAATAAGAGAAATCAAAAAAGAAGAATTCGAAAAATCAAAATCCCTACTCAGAAATCAAAAGACGCTCGATGTCAGGGAACTGCAAAGACATATCGAAACAGGTAATTCACTCGATAGTCTCAAATCTGAGATCAGGAATGCTCTCAGTAAGTGAACTATATCTCGAGATACGTATGATCGGGTGATTGCATCAATCGATCATGGAGTGAATAGTTGAATCTCGGATATAGGAAGTATTGATCCAGACAAAATACCATTCTCACAAAATAAACTCGCAAAATATCTGGAAAATCAATCCTTAGGTGACAATATATGATTAGATATAGTTTGATTTCTGTATGGATTTATAATTCAAGGGAGTGCCCTACTCGTTATTATTGCTTGGCAGATTCTCATTGATCTCCTCTTTCTCCCTCGTGATATCTATATCGAACTCCGTAAATAAGACTCTATGCAAAGATTTTATGTCACATTTCCACTGCGTATCGATATGAGTATTACTGATACTGACATGCTGCATCAGCTCACAAGAGTTCTCAGAGTTATAGTAGGTGATCATATTATTCTCTTTTGTGGTGATGGCAATGAGACGGAGTATGAGATTATATCCATAGATAAACGATCTATATGGCTCAGGGGGGAATCACAGAAAACTCCTAGTACAGAATCCAAAAAAAAAATCACTCTTTATCAGGCCCTCCCCAACAAGTACGAGAAGATCGAATATATACTACAGAAATGAGTGGAGATAGGAATAGCTCGATTTGTATTTTTTCGATCAGATCGATCTCAAAAGTTGCTCTTATCAGATGCCAAGATAGAGAGATTCAAAGCAATTGCTCGTGAGGCGCTCGAGCAATGTGGGGGTACTATAATGCCAGAGATCGATATATTGCCAGATAAACCATCTATACGCTCTCAGAGAGAAGAAACAAATATCGTGCTCGATACGATTGGGGAGAGTATACGGGTTTCAGCGTATGATAATCTCCAGAGTGTAGCGCTTTGGATTGGACCTGAGGGGGGTTGGTCTGTAGAAGAAAAAGAATATATGTATAATAATGGGTTCATATTTGCTCGATTTGGTGAAAGAGTACTCAGAACTGAAACAGCAGGTATTGTTATTAGTTATGCTTTTATGAATATATAGAGGAAACTATTATGGATAAGAATCCTAATATACAAGAATAATACTATATATAGTGGTATCTTTCTATATTTATATCTGGAAGATCTTCAAAATAATAATTTCTCCATAGATTATGGAAATAATGGCATATGGATCAGGATACATTGTGCACAATATATGCACAAAGATACAATATGTATACAATAATCATATCATAACTGTACGATTATATAGATATTTGTTAACCGCATTGGTAAAAGGAAACTAAGGAAATATTTATATATTAAAAATTATAATATATAATATGCAATATATATATTATCGCAATAATAAAGGATTACTGCTATACTGCTTATGTCTTCTCGAAAGAGAATGTACCTTAAAAAAATCCTGACTTCCCGATCATAGGAGATCTGACTCACAGAATCCTCCTGCTTGCAAATCCAAAAACCAAGTTTCATAAATATATACCTATACAAAAAGAACAAATAGTACCGGTATACATACAAAAACAAAAAACACGGATGAGGGCCTATATCATCTTTCTGAATTTTTTCAGCGAGAGGATATGGGCCCGCACCAAAATAAAAGGACTGGAATTCCTTTCAAAAATAAGTACCGCAAGGGCAGTTAAGGTCGAATTCTTCGGAATTTGCGAGTTTGAGAACTCACAATCACATGATATGTGTTGTTGCCCTTATATGTCGTGCCTTAGTAGCCTTCGAGGTGCCGCACAGTCATCTCCCAATCTAGATCTCCATTCTACCAAGAATCGGGGATTTTTTATTTGTGATGGTATCCCGTTCCTTTGATAATCTCGAGCCCCCTATATATCTGCTCTATGAGGACCAAGAATGCGAGTCCATGGGGCATAACGAGTCCAGATAGCCCAAGGAGTTTCACAGGTCTGAGAGTGCTCAAAAAATCAATATCAATTCCATAACTTCCTCCGATAATAAATATAATATTCTCGCTCGTATTTCTTCCATTTCGAAGTATTTCCGCGAATGAGATGGTATCATTATTTTCACCTCGCTCATCACAGAGGATAACATTTCATTTGAGTTTTGATACCTTCTCTATGAGTTTTTTGGTCTCTTCCCGTTTGATGTACAGGATTTCTGTATGTTTGACGGGTCGTATAGTATGTATCTCTATATTTTTTGCGAGTCTTTTTCGATATTCCAGAATCGCTTCAGAGAAGTGTTTATCTCCGTCTGAGATGTGAATTATGTGAATCATAGGTGATATTGTATAAAAAAATTTTGACAAGACAATCATTTTTTATACAATCTGCCTCACACGCCACCTTAGCTCAGTTGGTAGAGCATCGGTTTTGTAAACCGGCGGTCATCAGTTCAAGTCTGATAGGTGGCTCCAGATTTTGGGTCGGTTCCAGAGTGGTCAAATGGGGAGGACTGTAAATCCTTTGGCTTCGCCTTCGTAGGTTCGATCCCTACCCGGCCCACCATTATTGGTTTATGTACTTAACCATAAAAAAGTACAAAGAGGCATTCGTACCCTTCCATATCTTTGGATTGAGCGATTCGCAACCAACTCTAACCATTTTCTCTCATGAAATCAACTATTCATCCAAATTATAAACAGGTTCCAGTTACCTGTTCATGTGGAAACACATATACAGCTGGGAGTGCTACCAAGGAATCTGAGATCCGTGTAGAAACCTGTTCAAAATGCCATCCATTTTATACAGGGAAAAAGACACTTCTCAAAACAAGTTCTATGGACAAGTTCTATGCTCGCCAGAAAAAAACAGAAGTTATTGTAAAATAATGAGTATCTAAAAAATCTCTTTCATGATTGTGAAAGAGATTTTTTTTATTGATTAGTACTTTGTGCATTATTCGCTTTTTGATAGAGCTGAGATGACAGATTCATATAAGTTGCGAGTGCCTTTCTAAGTCGAATATAATCATCATAGATCAGTACCAGGAGGATATGTGCACCATAGGTCTGATCCATTTCGATAAGGGTGCGGAGTGCTTTGGGGAGGGTGGTATCGGCTCGTAATATCTCTTTCTCAATAGCTCACTGATATCTCATGGAGGTATTACTCCACTCGCTCATGGTAGTGGCAATCTGAGTACCACTTCCCGTACCGATTCACTTTTCTATATCTTGTGTCTGTGATACATCCGCAATATTGGATTCCAGATAACTGAGATAGTGGCGATAGTGACAATACTGATGAGCGGTTGTATTCGTGAGCACCGTCATCAATTCTTGTTTCTGTTCTTGGTCGGTATTTTCGACCATATTACATTTGAGAGTATTACTGGATTCTTTGAGTTTTATACCTATTTTTTTGAGTTTTTCGAGAATTTCAGAGTTTTTACTTTTTATTTTTTTTTCGATGAGTTTCTGGAGGGTACTCACGGTTTCAATACGAGATCAGATAATAACACAAGCGAAGAGAGAGTTCATACGGGTACGATATCCGATACGAGCAATTTCCAGTGTTTTGAATCCAGAAAATTCCCCGATGGTGATCGGATCGAGATCCCTTTGGATCCGTGATTTCTCATCATTTCAGAGAATCCGTGTATCAGTGCGCCATCTCAGAAGAGTAGTATTGACAGCTTGAGTATTGAATTCTGGATAGTCGATCTTAGATACGATGGAGTTATCTCTCGACCAAGATCGACGACTACTATCACAATAATCCATCGCCCCACTCTGATAACTCTCATAGGTCTGAGGTGCTGCAGATACTCATATATTC
>JAYTZT010000001.1:0-250475 GCA_043741945.1 Candidatus Altimarinota bacterium | reverse complement strand
TTGATAGGATGCAGGTGTAAGCATAGAAATATGTGTAGCCGAGCATTACTAATAGCACGAATGGTATTTATACATGCTTTTTGTTCTACTCTTTATTCTTCTGGCTTCGGCTAGATAGAATGTTGGTATGAATATAATCTAGGAGTATGTTGGAAATAGAAGGAAACCCGCAATGTTTCTCTTTTATAAATGGTTTTAGATAACACTTTTTTTTCAGGATCTTGGTGTATATAGCGTAGGGGGTACACCTGTTCCCTTTCCGAACACAGAAGTTAAGCCCTGTTGCGTCGATGGTACTTCGTGGATTCACGTGGGAGAGTAGATATATGCCAAGATCTTGAAAAAAAGACACCAAATTAAAAAATAACGATTCTGTATATAGAGTGTTATACCTGCATAAACAATCAAATTCTCGAATAATACTCGAGAATTTTTTGTATAGAATTCTTTTGACTTCTCTTCCATTATAGATATGCTCTTCTGGCTTATTTGCCCGAGTAGCTCAGCGGAAGAGCAGCGCCCTTCTAAGGCGAAGGTCACAGGTTCGATCCCTGTCTCGGGCACCATTTTGGATCATTAGCTCAGTTGGTTAGAGCGCTTGGTCGACATCCAAGAGGTCACTAGTTCGAATCTAGTATGATCCACCACTATCACTTCGGACGATTAGCTCAGTTGGTTAGAGCATCTGTTTTACACGCAGAGGGTCATAGGTTCGAATCCTATATCGTCCACCATAAAAATATTAAAACCCCTTCACGAAAGTGAAGGTTTTTTTTATAGTTACTATAAATTGTACTATATTCTTTACTTTTTTTTGTAATTTCATATAGATAATGTATTTACTATCATTTTTTATAGATTTCTCCTATATTTTCAACAGTTTTATTTTGTACTATAGATATTTTTTTGGATACGATAATTAAAAATGATCAAAAAATTCCTTGGATTACGTTAGTTTCATAAATTTCATTTGATGTAGTATTCACGGTTACAGATTTTTGTTCCTTTTCATTTGCTACATCTGAGGTTATAAATATTTGTATCGTTCATATATTTCTTAGAGAGTTCCCACTATTTCATATGGCTGCTCATCCGATACCTCCAAAGAAGCTTCATATTTGTGATAATTTTTCTCTCATATTAGCACCCTTGATTGCACTTAGTATCTCTACAGTTTCAGTAGAGGTAGCAACCCTTCCTCCAAGAAATCCTGCATATTTTTCTGCAAATGCATAACTAGAAAGAGTAACCTGTGGATATATTCCATCTTCTATCAAAGGTTCGAATTCTTCTTTAATTTTTTTATCTAGTATTATTCTTTCTAACTCGTCTTGACTTTCTATAGCATAGGCGAGGATAAGTGGGAGTTGTATATATGCTCCATCATCATTTATGGTTCAATTTTCTTGAGAAATTAGTCTAAGTCGTTGCATTTCTACTATGTCCGCTACTCGAGGTCAAGAGGGAAGCTTGTAAATGGTTTTACCCGCAATATCTATTTTTTCTGGAAGGTGTATTGTTTCTACTGTTTCATTTCAGGTTTCTGGTTGTAGTAAAGGCATAAAATTATTGTATTTAAATATATATTATATATAACTATAAATACTATTATGTCAAATTTATTATTTTTCTATAGTTCACAATTCTTATCTTTGTATTATTTCCATTGATGTTTGACTAATCTTTTTACACGCAGAGGGTCATAGGTTCGAATCCTATATCGCCCACCATTTCGGAAAAACAAACAAAAATCCTTTCCATTATTGGAAGGGATTTTTCAATTCAATTATACTAATACTGACGATGTTATTTTACTATCTTCAACCTTATTTTCTGTAAGCTTAGGTTTCACAGCACTTAAATATATAATATAAAAAGTAAACCATCCAGTATTTATATTAGCTGATTCAGGTATTAAACTAAAGGTTGTAGCAAGCAATAAGATTGTAACTTTAACAAATGCAATTTTTGGTAACCATTCTTTTCCTCAGAAATCCCGAGTAAGTTTTATGGATAGACAGTAGGCAGAGTAAATAAATATAAGAATACTTAATCAGATAATTATAAAAAATAGCATTGTAAAAAGTATAATCTTGTGTTTGCATCATGACAAGAGGCACGACGGCTCATATGATATAAAATATAAACTAAATAGATAGTATACGCAATGTATAGCTCGTTCTTCAGGTATTGTTTTCAGGATATATTTTAAAGAGTTTTTTTCCTTAAAGTTAAATTTCGGTAAGACTACAGTTGTTTCCATATTTGAGGTAAATAAAAAATAAAGTGACATAATTAGAGTAGCACTCTCTCTCTCTTATTAAACTTTAGCTCGCTTTTTCTGCTATTTCCATATAATCAATTCATAAAATAAAATTCAACCCTATGCAGCTTCTTCGTTATGCTATTCGCAATATTTTTCGCAATATTTTCCTCTCCGTATCCTCCATACTCATTATAGGTCTTTTAGTATTTTTTGTGCATATTCTTATCTTTGTTATATTTTCGACAGATCGATTTATCACGAGTATCAATAATCGTATCTCTATTAGTATCAATCTCCAGAATGGATACGATAGTACACAAGTTCGGTCTATAGAGTTTCTCTCATGAGTCACTCTATGATTCTCCTGAGTGCAGGTTGACTATATCTCTCGAGAGGATGCCCTCACGCTCTTGACGGCTCGAAACCCTGATCTTGCTACTCTGATCGAAAAAGATGTGAATCCACTTCCCAATAGCATTCGTCTTTCGAATATCGATATTGACCAATATAGTTCACTCAATATATATATTGGTCGGTTTCGAGATATTCTGCAGTATGATCAGGGATCACTTGATCGCAAGCTCCTCGACTATCGGAGTCAATATGCGCGTATTGCGAGCGTCGTAGAGATGCTCCATATACTCCAGATGGCGGTATATATACTTCTTGGTCTCTTTGTCTTCACCGTTGCAATACTCATATATATGGTTATTCATAATTTTGTATTCTTTCTTCAAGATGAAGTGCGTATTATAGAACTGGTAGGGGGGAGACCATCTTTTATCTATGGGCCATTTGTTATTCAGGGTATACTCTATGCGAGTATTGCTACGACCTTTGCTACTCTCATTTTTATGGGAATTACTCTCCTCATTCGTACCCAGTCAATCTTTGAAGATTTTGTTCCTTTTTTGTCTGATTTTTCGACAATGTTTGTTTCATATGCTTGGTGGGCTATCCCTTTCTTTGCTCTACTCGGTGCTATCTCTGCATTTCTTGCTTCATCCAAGTATATCCACTCTACAATAGGGGAGTAATAAAATGCAAAAATCGATTTGCATTTTATTAAAACTTATATATACTCCGCTCGCATTTCAGAAACGGTTTGGTACTCAAAACGCATTTGAATATCTCCAATGGTGCTGTAGCTCAGTTGGTTAGAGCGCTGCCCTGTCACGGCAGAGGTCGCGAGTTCGAGTCTCGTCAGCACCGCCATAGTTCTTCGTTTCTGCGAAGAAAAATTTCATACTTTCCCCCATTTTTGGGGCCTTAGCTCAGTTGGCTAGAGCGCCTGTTTTGCACGCAGGAGGTCAAGGGTTCGACTCCCTTAGGCTCCACCATTCATTTTGATTCTAAATTCTAAATTCTATTGCCCATGTGACTCCGAAACAAGCGTCCGCATAATATGGTCTACTCAGTGAAACGCAAGGGTGTATACTCTGGTGGTAAAGTAGGAAATGCTATTAAGCATTATAAGTCTCTCCTAGGTCGTATTGAGTTTGAAGGGAATACTCTCTGGCTACAAAATGCTATGACACGGGTTCTTGCAAAATTTAAAAAATATGCCGTCAATATTGCTAAAATCTAAAACACTAATTATACTCTTATGCCAAGACTCACTACTTACGCCCACAAAAAGCTCAAAAAAGCTACAATCCGTATCGACAAGAAGATGCGAAAAACTAAGAAATAAAATTTGATTTTTCTTATTTTTCGATACAATTAGTGCACTTTTTATTTTTTTCTCTTTTCACAATTATGGCTGATACTTTTGACCGTTCAAAACCACATATTAATATTGGAACTATTGGTCACGTTGATCACGGTAAGACAACTACTACCGCTGCTATTTCTCTTGTTCTTTCAAAGAAATACGGAGGTACTGCATTCAAATTTGATCAGATCGATGCTGCTCCAGAGGAGAAGGCTCGTGGAATCACCATCAATACAGCTCATATCGAGTATTCTACGGCTGCTCGTCACTATGCTCATGTTGACTGTCCAGGGCATGCTGACTACGTCAAAAATATGATCACTGGTGCTGCTCAGATGGATGCTGCGATCCTCATCGTTGCTGCTACTGATGGTCCTATGGCTCAAACTCGTGAGCATATCCTCCTTGCTCGTCAGGTGGGTGTTCCATATATTGTTGTATTTATGAATAAGTGTGATATGGTAGATGACACAGAGATGCTCGATCTCGTAGAGATGGAGATCCGTGAACTCTGTTCAAAATATGATTTTCCTGGTGATGATCTCCCAGTTATCAGAGGTTCTGGTCTTGTAGCTCTCGAAAATCCAGAAGATATGGAAAAGCCATATGGAGCAAAGACAATTATTGAGCTCTTCGAGGCTATAGAATCATATATTCCAATTCCTGATCGTCCACTCGATAAGCCATTTCTTATGCCTGTTGAAGATGTATTCTCTATCAAGGGTCGAGGTACAGTCGTAACTGGTAAGATCGAACAGGGTGTTCTCAAGGTGGGTGATGAAGTCGAGATCATTGGTGTTCGAGATACTCAGAAGACTACGGTTACTGGTATAGAGATGTTTCACAAGCTCCTGGATCAAGGTCAGGCTGGTGATAATGCTGGTATTCTCCTCCGTGGTATCGAACGAACTGATGTAGAGCGTGGACAAGTCCTTGCAAAACCAGGTTCTATCAAGCCTCATACAAAATTTGAGTCAGAAGTATATGTACTTACCAAAGATGAAGGAGGTCGTCATACACCATTCTTCCAAGGATACAAACCACAGTTCTATTTCCGAACTACAGACGTAACTGGTTCTATCGCTCTTCCAGCAGGAGTAGAGATGGTTATGCCTGGTGATAATATCCAGATGACGATCGAGCTCGGTGCTCCAATCGCTATGGATCAAGGTCTTCGTTTCGCTATCCGCGAGGGTGGTCGAACGGTTGGATCTGGTGTCGTTGCAAAAGTTCTTGCATAATTAATTGGTTTTTTCTCTCATCTTGCCTCGAGCAATCGGGACGAGATGGAGAAGATACTCATTGATCTCTCAGATGTATCTGATAGGTTCCGGAGTATATGTCATTGCATCCTCCCGATTTATTGGGATAATGGTCAGACCTTACATTCTTATTTTCTATTCTCTCTATGGCTACCAAAAAAAGTGCATCTACAACAAAAATTCGTCTCATCGTCAAGGCATTCGAACATAAACTCGTAGATGATGCGGTTGCAAAAATCGTTGCAACTGTAAAAGAAAGCGGAGCTGTTGTTATTGGACCAGTTCCACTTCCAACAAAAATCGAGAAAATTACACTAAATCGATCTACATTTGTTAATAAAAATGCTCGTGAACAGTTTGAAATTCGCCGTCATAAACGTTTGATTGATGTCATGGATCCTACTCCTAAGACTCTCGAACTCCTTCAGTCCATCAATATTCCTTCAGGTGTAGGAGTCGAAATCAAAGTAATGTAATCCTTCCCGTTATCCAACGGTATCTTAGAAGGCATCCAGATTTTTGAAAAGCAGAATCTAGATTCCCTACAATATACACCGTAATAACATGGCAATCTAAAATCTAATCCCTCAATTTTATGTCTCGTGTTTGTCAACTCACTGGTAAAAAAACAGCAGTAGGAAATAATGTTTCTCACTCAATGCGTCACACAAAACGACGATTTTACCCAAATCTTTTTTGGAGAAATATCAAAGATCCTCAAACTGGAATGATTGTTCGTTTAAGACTCTCAGCGAAGGCAATAAAAACTCTAAAAAAGAAAGGAATTATGTAAAGAGAACTTTGAATTGGAACTTAGTTCTTAGAAATATGGTATATCGAATTTCTCTAAGTTCCAAGATCTAAATTCTAAGTTCCTCCATCTGCCCGGGTGGTGGAATGGTAGACACGAAGGACTTAAAATCCTTTTCCCTTTCGGGAGTACGGGTTCGAGCCCCGTCCCGGGCACCAAAAAAATCAAAAATTTATCATTCTAAAATTCATAATTATGTTGAAGATCCGTCTCTCTCGTGTAGGCCGTAAACATATCGCTAAATATCGTATCGTTCTCACCGACCACCGTCAGGCTGCAAAACACGGTTTTATCAAGATTCTTGGATCATATGATCCACATACCAAGACTCTCGATATGGATATGATTGAGGCAGCTGGATACATCAAAAATGGTGCCCAGTATTCTGAAACTTTGAGTCGTATTATTGCAAAAAAATAATCGTATTACCCTCGGACCTCGAGAGTTTTTTATAATATTTTTCTCCAATGAGTCCTACTGAATTTCTCCAATTTCTCGTAGCGGGACTTGTACAACATAGTGAAAGTATTGAGATTATAGAAAGTCAGGACGAACTCGGTACTCTTTTATTATTGTGTGTCGAACCTTCAGATATGGGCTTACTTATAGGTCGTGGTGGCAAGACTATTGATTCAATTCGAACTGTCCTTAAGGTATTTGGTGCTAAGGCCGGTATCCGTCTTCATCTGCGTATTATGGAGGATATAATAGATACAAAGAATCCTGTATAATAAATTTTACTTTATTCAGTGTTTCAGTATAGTTATTTCTATAAGGTATTATTATTATATTTCTGTCTGTCCTTTGCAATAAATGCTAGTATTATTTCCCACTCTATACGAATTATGAATGTTTTTGATACTATAGAGTTCGATGACATGATACGATATGGTATAGCTATCGTAGTTATATTCTCAGCTCTTATTGCAATTCTCTATACTATTTGGGGTGGCTTCCTGATGATTATTTCGGGCTGAACAGAAGATAAAGTGAAAAAAGCGGTGAACCATATTCGTCACGCTCTCATTGGTATTGCTTTTATACTTTTAGTTCTCTTTATTTTCCCAGTCTTTACACAGCTTATGTGACTCCCTTATGGTGATTATGCCAAGCCAAATATAGTATTTCAGACTATCAAAGAAATTACTTCAAGAATTTTTGGTACTGATATTTGATCTGTACCTCTTACCCCGACTAATACTATTCTCTCTCCTAATTTTACTGACTTATAAATCATGGATTTCTCTTTTATTCAATCTGTAGCTGCGGCTGGTCCCATACTTGATCCCTCAGGTTCCTATACTGCTGCGGATATCATTCGAGTAGGTGTTTCTCTGGTTGTCCTTGTGGCAGGTCTTTGCTCTATCCTTTTTATTATATGGGGTTGATTGATGCTCATACTCTCTGGTGGTAAAGATGAGAAGGTAAAACCCGCAATTAATTCCATTCGCTATGCAGTTATAGGTATTATAGTTATAGTTATCGCTATATTCGTGGCTCCAAAAGTTTCTGAAATGCTCGGACTCGGGACTCATCAATATCTCTCTCCACAGAATATATTCAATACAATCAAAGTTCTTATGAATCAGGTATTTGGAGCGAGCAATGATACCTACTTTAATGGCTCTCCGGATCCTACTTTACCTGCCGGATTCTCAGACTTATAGTTTTTTAAACCTCATATTTTTAGAGAAAGTGTCTCTTTAATTTTTCATATTTCCCTCCGTATTTCTGTTTGCAAAATCCCCTCTTTTTTATATACTAGATGGGATTTTTTAATGCTATGCACTATGTCTGATACCTCAGAACTCGATATCGATGAAACAGATTCTGAAGACCAAAAACCTCTTGATCAGGAAATTATAGAAGCACCTGAAGTATCAGGGATCGATGAGAATGGGATCTCCATAAATAATGAGCCAATAATACCTGAGAATCCTGGTATACCAGCTCTCATGGGCATGAATTATGATGGGGATAGTGATCGTTCACTCGTGAATGAGATGGAGACCTGCTACCTCGACTACGCTATGTCAGTTATCGTCTCTCGGGCCCTCCCTGATGTGCGAGATGGACTCAAGCCAGTACATCGTCGAGTCCTCTATGCCATGTATGAGGGTGGAGTCAGAGCAACTGGTAAATACCGTAAATCAGCTCGAGTTGTCGGTGATGTTCTCGGTAAGTATCATCCACATGGTGACACTTCCGTATATGATGCCATGGTACGTATGGCTCAAGATTTTAGTCTCAGGTATCCCCTCGTTGATGGTCAGGGAAACTTTGGTTCTATGGATGGTGACAACGCTGCTGCGATGCGATACACTGAGGTCAAGATGGCGAAACTCGGAGAACTCATGCTCTCTGATATCGATAAGGATACCGTCGATTGGAGAGATAACTATGATGCATCTACCCAGGAGCCAGCAGTCCTCCCGACTCGTATTCCAAATCTCCTCATGAATGGTGCTATGGGTATTGCCGTTGGAATGGCTACTAATATTCCTCCGCATAATCTCGGTGAGCTTATAGATGCTCTAATTTTTCTCTTGCATCATGAGTCTCCAGAAACTGTATCGATAGAGGAGTTGATCGAATTTGTTCACGGACCAGATTTCCCAACGGGAGGTATTATCTATAATAAAAAAGATATTATCGAGGCCTACACTCGGGGCCGTGGATCTATTATTATGCGAGGTCGTGTGGGTATCGAAGAAGGAAAATGAGGTCGAGATATGATTGTAATCAGCGAAGTTCCATACCAGCTCAATAAAAAAGATTTCGTAGAAAAGATCGCGGGACTCGTCGTAGAAAAGATCATCGTCGGCATCTCTGATATCAGAGATGAATCAAGTAGTGAAGGGGTACGAGTTGTATTGGATCTCAAGCGGGATGCATTCCCTAAGAAAATCATCAATCAACTCTATAAATTGACTCCTCTTCAAACGAGCTTCTCCTATAATATGATTGCTCTCACGGATCGTGGTATGCAACCAAGACTGTTCAATCTCCGAGAGATGCTCATAGCATTCATAGAACATCGCAGAGAGGTTATTACTCGTCGTACTCGGTATGAACTCGCCCAAGCAGAAGCCCGTGCTCACATCCTCGAGGGACTCAAGATTGCTCTGGATAATATCGATGCGGTGATCCGTACCATCCGTGAGTCCAAGACAAGAGAAGATGCTCATAATGCTCTGATGACAGGATTCTCACTCTCCGATAAACAGGCAACGGCGATTCTGGAAATGCAATTGCAACGTCTTGCAGGACTCGAGCGAAAAAAGATAGAAGAAGAACTCATTGATAAAATTGCGCTTATTGCAGATCTCCGCAATATCCTCGAAACTTCCTCTCGTGTAGCTACTATCATTCATGAAGAGCTTACAGAGATCCGAGAAAAGTATAATAATCCTCGTCGTACAGAAGTACACATCGGAGCTATAGGAGAATTCAATCCAACTGATACTATCCCGAATGAAGATGTAGTAGTGACTATGTCCAAAAATGGATATATCAAAAGAGTTAAGGCTTCAGCATTTCGTACGCAACGCCGAGGTGGTAAGTGAATTGCTATGTCTGTCAAGGACGAAGATGAGATAGATACTATACTCTCGACAAAGAACCATAATACACTTATGTTCTTTACCAATACGGGACGAGTATTTCGTCTTCCTGCATATGAGATTCCTGAAATGCAAAGAACCGCCAAGTGACAACCCGTCGTTCAGTTTCTTTCTCTTGCAAAAGATGAGTCAATTGCAACCGTTCTTGATCTTACGAATCTCCCTGGTAAATACCTCTTTCTTATATCTAAAGCTGCTGTTGTCAAAAGAATCGATATAGATGATATTGCAAATATTCGTTCGAGTGGTCTTATAGTTATGAAACCGCATGATGGAGATGCACTCTGATGGGTACGAGTTACTGATGGCACGGATAATATTCTGTTGGTATCTCGTGGTGGGAAGGCTATCCAATTTGCTGAAAATGATGTACGTGTTATGGGACGAGCTGCAGCAGGAGTTCGAGGAATGAAAGTAGGAGCTACTGATGCACTGATTGTTGGCTGTGTTGCAGGTAAAGATGCCAAATATATTCTGACAGTTTCCAGTAATGGAATTGGGAAAATATCTGCTCTTGAAGATTATCGTGAACAGGGAAGAGGTGGATCAGGGATCAAAGTGGGGGCTACCACTGAAAAAACAGGTATGATCATAGGTGCATTTACTCTCACGATAGAAGAAAAAGAATCTAATAGTGTGATTCTTATATCCAAATCAGGTCAGACGATACGTGTTCCACTTGCGGAAGTGAGAGTTACAGGTCGCACTACCCAAGGAGTGATATTCGGAAAACTCAAGGATAAGAATGATGGATTTACTTCTGCTGCTATATCACTAGGTGGAGGAGAGGAAGATGCGGATATTTTCATTTTATGAGATGAATTACTGGGTATTTAGTTTTTTCAGAATTTCAAAATATTTTATTATTATGCGAATTTATGCATCATCATTTTGCATCTTCTCAATGCTTCTATGTAGCCTATTTTGAATAGTTTCTCATGCTAATGCTACAGAGTCGAGTATTATCAAAAATGTGGTAAAAATAAAAATCTATGAAGCTCGTTCTGATGGGTCATTTGTTTTTACGAGTTATGGGAGTGCTATTGCTATCAGTCCAACTCGTATCCTTACCAATGCTCATGTGATCGCTCCTGATGGAGAACCAACGGGACTCTATGAGATTTGTCTTTCCAATAATTTCGAAAGTGTACCCATTTGTCGTGATATAGGGAAGTTGATAGCTTATGATACCGTATTAGATCTTGCTCTTCTCGAACTCTCCCATAATAATTCGCTTACACCATTTACCCTCTCAACAACGAAGTTATCTATCGGGTCCTATGTTTCGATGTATGGTTATCCGAGCATCGGTGGTGAGACTATCACTCGTACTGATGGTAAAATTGCAGGATATGAACAGACGATGTACAAGATTGATGGGAGTATCGACCATGGGAATTCTGGAGGTGCAGCATTCAATAACTCCGGTGAACTTGTCGGAGTTCCTACGGCGGTAGCTGCAGATAATGCTTCGATTGGCTATATGATACCAGTACCGAGAATACGATCTTTCCTTACTAAGAGAACGGATAATTATGAACTGTATACTACTCCTTTAGATACGAATTTTATCAAGTTTCTCAAGCGTAATCAAGTCTATACCCCTAATAAATCTATACTGAAATGGAATGGACTGATTGCAAAAAATCCTCGACCATTTGGATTTTTTCTGAAATCCAGTATGGTAAGTAGTGATAATACTATGATGAGCTGGTTATTTTGAGATGCTTATGAACGTGTTAAGCTGACACTATCATGTACGGATGATGCTGGTGGTATCCTCGGTTGGGAGGCTCGCCGAGAGGGATTTGTAGAAGAGAAAAAATCCTACCCTACCTGGAATATGAGTATGGTAGATGATGAAAAATATTTCACTATTTATGCCTCAAATAAGTGATATAAGCCAACGGTTACTCTCTATTATAAGGAATATGATGCTTGTTTTGCAGAAGTCGAATATAGTGATGCCAAAAAAGATGCTAAAACTCTTGAGAAAGCTCTCAAATTTTTGAAGTCTTGAATCTCTTTTAATCAAAAATATACACTTAAAGATACTCAAAAGAATAAATATTTTCAAGTGACTCATGCTGATAACGATACTCGAGTTATAAGATCAATCGATCTTTTTGGTTCCGAGTCTATACTCCTAGGCTTCAAAATAAGTGAGAGACAATGGATTAACGCAACAATCGAAGGAAATGAATATGCAAGTGTTCAAGAACTTGGTACAGGTCTTGGAATAGATATGACCACTAGTCAAACGCTAGAACAGTATTTATCTGCCCTGAGAGGGTCTGGGGTAGAGAGAGATGATATCAGTATAATAGAGCTCGGTTCAGGAAAAAAAGGAATATTGATCACTCACTATAATCCCGAGAAAAAAACAACGAGTGTAACATTTCAATATATCTACAAGACATCATTTGATGAATATGCATATTGGAGTTGGTCGAGTAATATAACTGGAGATAGAAATATAGATCTTACTCGATTCAAAAAAATACTTGCTTCATTTGTATATCCAGGTGAACCTATATTTCCATAAAAAAATCTCCTGAAAAGCAGATTTTTTTATTCTCTGATTCTTCATTTGGTATAATTGACTTTGTATCGTGTTGGTATAGTAATTAACTTATTGGTATAATATTTGACTTACCATAATTATTTGTTATATTACATATTTGATTCCTTTTTGAAGGAATATTAACCCTAATGTTAAGCTCAGTAAATTTGAGTTTTGCGGCTACTGGCTAGATTGATCCAGAATTTTCCTATCACACTTTCGCGACTTGTAGCGAGCTCGAGTCTATTCTCAAAAAGATACTACCGACCTCGTACGGTGATGCTCGTCTATATAAGTGTGGAGATGTGATGATGAGTGAATCTACAGTAACTTCAACAGCAACTAGATTCAATACAACTTTTTATTCGGATACTAATATCCAAGTTAAGTGAATTGATGAGGCTGATACCGTCAAGACAGAGGGTAAGTATATACACTCATATCAACAAGGAGAGCATGGAATCATCATCCTTGATGCAAAAAATCTCAATAGATTGAAAACCATCAGAATACCAACGAATTTTTCTAGTATCACATTTTATATTACTCAGAATAAGCTCATACTCACTGCGAGCAAGTCTATAGGGATTCAGAGGTATTGGACATATTGGTATAATAATTCTCAAAAATCTATTATCTCACTCTATGATATTTCTATCCCTGTACGCACATCCCTGGTTCGTAGTATTAAATCAGATGGTTATCTCTCAGATACCAGACTTTCAGATACTAGTATCATGATCGCTGTTATTGCAACAACTTATTGGATGCCACCGATATATCGTCCGTATTTTGCAGATAGCAAGAATATATCAAAGCCTATATTTGACTATAGTTCTCATAATCTGATCCCTCGTATCTCTGGTCAACAGATACCACTGGGAAAGCGTGTTCTCGAAAATCGCGGAATATGAGATTGTACCAGTATGAGCTCGATCTTACCCAATATAACTACTCTCTCGAATTATTCTCTCAATCCAACTCTGACTTCGATTCTCAGATTCGATACGACTATCTCAGATAGCAAAATCAACTCTCAAGTCATCCTCTCAGGAGCTGGTCTGATCCATGTCACACGTGACTCGGTCTATCTCACATCGAATATGTGGTCACCTCGTAGTGGATCTACTTGTCCATTCAATACTCGATGTACCTCACCATTCATTTGGAATCCTGGAACGAGTAGTACTCTCATGCATAGGTTTGCAGTTACTAACGCGAGTATTCGCTATAAATACTCTCGACTCCTATCTGGATCTCCACTCAGTTAATACTCAATGGATGAAAATGCCGCAGGTGACTTTCGTATTGTGACGACTCTCTCGATTTGGTCAGGTGGAACCAATACCTCATCGACATCACTCTCTATACTCAGTCCAACTTGGCAGGTTACCTGAAGACTCGACAATATTGCTCCGTGAGAGAATTTCCAATCCTCGAGATTCATAGGAGATCGTCTCTATCTCGTTACTTTTGAACAGATTAATTCACTCTTTGTTATAGAACTTACTGACTCTAAGAGTCCAAAAATCCTCGGAGAGCTGAAGATACAAGGCTACTCGACCTATCTCCATCCATATGATGCGAATCATCTCATCGGTTTCGGATATGACACCAAGATCAATCAGTGGGTGGTACGCAAAATGGTGGAATTAAGATCGACCTCTATAATATGAGTGATATCAAAAACCCAAAACAAGAATTAACTCTCACTCTGTGAGATATTGGCTCATCGAGTGATATTCTCTGGAATCCAAAGGTATTTGTCTGGTATAAGGAGAAAAATATCCTCCTCATTCCTACTACCCTCATGAAGTCCGCAGGTGATATAGCGAATACCTACTTTGCAAAATCAGCATTTCAATGACTCACCGGAGTATCGATAACTCCCAATGTAATAGTCGAACAATTTCGTATAGTCATATTGTGCTTCCAAATAACCTCGCCGATATCTGGAAGCGAGAGTGTGAGAAATATATCAAAAATAACAATGGTTACCCACAGTATATCATAGACTATTGCAAGCCTACTCGTATACTGGATATGTATTTTGCGAACACTTTCTGGAACTATTCTTCTGATTTTATCAATCGTATACTCTATGTTGGTGAGAACCTCTATACAATTGGAAATTTAAAAATTCAGATGCAGACTTTCTCGAATCCTACTATGCCTATTGCAAGTCAGAAATTTAAAATCCAGAATTACGACCGTCCAATACCTATAGATATCATGCCGATGTCTATGATGGTCAGATAATCTGAGTTTGACTTCTGTTACTATTTCTATAGTATAGTTTCATAGAAAAAAGCGATCGAGCGGCCAACACCCGCGATGCCAGAGAAAGAAAAGCAAAAGCCCACTAGAATCTCTCGGATATCTCCGTCATCAGATACAATCAAGTACGAGCCTCGGTGGCACCTTTCGATACAATCGAACCGAAGCACATGAAATTTTATTTTGTGTGCTTTTTTATTTTTATGGTTACAACTCAAGAGCATCTCAAACAACTTGAAATAGAGCTTCTTTCTTTTGGGACTCGTCATAATCCAGAAAGAATTGATGAGTTATTAGCTGATGATTTCTTCGAGTGTGGAAAGACAGGAAAAATGTTTGGAAAAAAAGAATGTCTCGAATGGCTTCCAGAAGAACAAGAAAAGAAGCTTGAAGCAAAAGATATAAGCATTCATATGCTTACTGAAAATATCTGACAAGTTCGATATACCGCTGAGATTGCCTGAGATGGAGAGGATGTAACGATCTCATTCCGCACTTCACTCTGGAGAAAAACAGACTCGTGATGGCAAATGTTTTTCCATCAAGGAACACTTATAAAACCCAATAACTAAATCACTAACTCACCCTACTATATGCACCGAACACATACCGCTGGCGAACTCAATGCAACTCATATCGGACAGACGGTCACCCTCGCAGGATGGGTGGCCAATCGTCGTGATCATGGAGGTCTCATATTCATCGATCTCCGTGATCGCTATGGGATCACTCAGACCGTCTATGATCCTACTGAGAATGCTGATGCTCATGCTGTGGCTGATACATTTCGCAGCGAATATGTCGTCAAACTGACTGGGACTGTACGAGCCCGTCCAGAAGGGCAGACCAATACCAAGATCTCAACAGGTGAGATCGAAGTGATCATCACGAGTGCTGAGGTCCTCTCGAAATCTGAAGTTCCACCATTTGAGATCAATGAACATACTGGGGCGAGCGAAGAGATCAGACTACGGTATCGCTATCTCGATATGCGTCGCAAGTCAATATTCGATAAGATCGCGTTCCGAGCAGAGATGAATCAGTTCACGCGTAACTGGTTCACGGCAAGCGGATTTCTCGAGGTACAGACTCCGATATTCACGGTATCATCTCCAGAGGGAGCTCGTGACTACCTGATCCCATCTCGCCTCCATCCAGGCAAGTTCTATGCACTGCCTCAGGCTCCACAGCAATACAAGCAACTCCTCATGGTCGGTGGAGTGGACAAGTACTTCCAAGTGGCTCCATGTTTCCGTGATGAGGATCCTCGTGCTGATCGTCACTCGTGTGAGTTCTACCAGATAGACTGTGAGATGAGCTTCGTCGATCAGGAAGATGTGTTCGCGGTTGCAGAGTCTTTTGCGAAAGATCTCATCAACACGATCACACCGAAAAAACTCGTGAAAATGGGAGCGGGGGAGACATTCCAGAGATTCACTCACAAGGAAGCCGTCGATCTCTATGGTTCAGACAAACCAGATATCCGATTCGATATGCACTTCGAGGATTTTACTTCTGAGTTCGCTGATTCGGGATTTTCGCTCTTTGCAAAAACTGTTGCAGAGGGTGGTATCGTGAAAGCGATGAAACTCGAAGGGAAAACTCTCTCTCGAAGTGAGATCGACTCACTCACAGAAGTGGCGAAGTCACTCGGAGCCGGTGGACTCGCGTATATCATCTATGAGGCGGACGGTCCGAAGTCTCCAATCCTGAAGTTCTTCACTGGGAATGAGCTCGAGGCCATATCGCAAAAACTCGCTCCAAAGGTGGGAGACATGATATTCTTTGGTGCAGGTGAGTACAAGACGACTTGCAAGGTGCTCGGAGGCGTACGAATCGCTTGTCGAGATAGATTCGATTTGGTTGATAAAAATGAGATCGCATTCGCCTGGGTAACAGACTTTCCGATGTACGAACAGAAGGATGATGGCAAGTACGACTTCGAACATAACCCGTTCTCGATGCCTCATGGTGGGTTATCCGCTTTTGAATGAAATCCTGATCCACTCTCGATCTACGGATGTCAGTACGATCTTGCGTGTAACGGGTACGAGGTACTCTCAGGTTCTATCCGCAATCACAACATCGAGTCTCTCGTGAAGGCATTCAACATCGTAGGCAAGGGAGAGCAAGAGGTGAAGGACAAGTTCGGAGCAATGTATACCGCGTTCCAGTATGGTGTGCCTCCACATGGTGGATTCGCATTCGGATTCGACCGACTGCTCATGATCATCCGCGACGAGGACAATATCCGTGAGATCTATGCATTCCCGAAGTCAGGCAAGGCTGAAGATGCCATGATGAACGCTCCAGCTGAGGTAGATGAGATCCAACTCCGAGAGTTGCATATCAAGGTAAGGGAGAGTGGGAAGTAGACATTTGGGAAAAGAAAATCCTCCAATTAGGAGGATTTTTTGCTTTTCTGGATGGATTATAGTATCCTTGGATCATTCTAACTTTGTTCCATGAAAAAATATTACCGTCGTAGGAGATACAGTCAAGGAAATCAGATAAAAAGCTTTAAGGATTTACTAATGAGGTTATTAGAGGTATCATTAATTATGATCTTATTGATTTCCTTTGTATATCTTATTCCAGCTTATTTATATATTATTGCTCATCCTATTTACCTTATTCCTTTTGCTTTAGGTATTTTTTTGATTACTGGATGCGTATTTTGGTATCTGCAAAGACAAAAAGTAATTCGCTATCAGGCAATTCAGAAATTTTCTGAGGTTATGAAGCTAGATTGGAGGGAATTTGAAGAATTTGTAGCCGAGATTCTTAGGCAAAAAGGATTTCATACTATTTTATGAGTCTGAATAAAAGATGGTGGAGTTGATGTAACCGCAATTTTTGAAGATAAAAAATTCTTTGTTCAGTGTAAACACTATGAAACAGATAATATAACTGTAGAGAAAATTCGGGAACTGAATGGAGTTATGAATGGACAGACTATTCCTGTTGGTTGAATATTTGTTACTACCACATGATTCACTATAGATGCTATATCTGAGGCGAATAAATATGGAATAGAATTATGGGATAAGAATTATCTCAAGAAATTTCTGGAAGTGTCAGATCTGGATATTTTAACAAAAGAAGACAATCTCTGAGTTTGTGAGAAATGCTGAGGGAAGCTTGTCCTCCGTACTGCTCATACTGGAACGAATATAGGATGACATTTTCTTTGATGTGAGAATTTCCCCGAGTGTCATTTTACTAAATCGAGTTAGAATAATAAAAATCTCCGATTCACTCGGGGATTTTTTTATATCAGCTTCCCTATATCTTCTCTGTATTGATAGGAAATTGATATTCCGTATCCTATTTTTCTTTGCTATTCTCTCATATAAGTATACGATGATAGTATGAATACACTCCTCATCATCCTCGCCGTCGCACTCGTCATCTGGATCACTGGCACTCTCTTCGCGATACGGGGAATAGAGGAACCGAGCTATACACTCACCGAGAAGAGAGATGGGTATGAGATACGCGAGTATGCGAGCTATATCGTTGCTGAGGTCGAGGTGGATGGGGATATGCGGACAGCGCTGAGCTCAGGATTCCGACAATTGGCTGGATATATATTCGGAGGCAATACAGCGAAGACATCTATCTCCATGACTGCACCAGTGATGGACACTATGAGAGCCTCTGAGAATATCGCGATGACAGCGCCCGTCATGGATAGGTTGTCGAATACTGGTATGCATATCGTAGCATTCACCATGCCGAGTCAGTATACCCTCGCGACACTCCCAAAACCAGATAATACCCATATCCACTTCAGAACAGTAGACAAGTCCAGGAGAGCGGTACTCCGCTATAGTTGGTATGCTACGGAGGCAAGAGTGGATACGAAAAAAAAACTCCTTACCGAGCTCCTCACTCGTGATGGGTACCAACTATGATGAGATATCATCTCTGCTCAATACAATCCACCACTGAGCTTTCCGCTTCTTCGGAGAAATGAAGTGATGGTAGATATAGAGTAGCGACTTGATATCCCCAGTTAGTTAGAGATTTTTCTTGAATTTCAATGATAAATTATAGAATGGACTTATCATTTTTTGATTATCGAAATCTTTATACGAGAATGAGAAATCCCTGACTTTCGTAATTCAAAGGAATGATTAAAAATCTCTACTTTTATGCAATAATACAGAGATCAGAAAAATAAAACACTTTTTGATTGAGTTAATACTAATGATCACGAAGTAGCGGTCCAAGTTCTCACGATTATCGAGATTCGTCTCAAAGATATGAATGTGATTTCTTAGCAAGAGTTCGCTAATCCCATTCTTCCTGATGATTGAATAGAATCAGCCGTTGAAACTCTACGAGTTCCGTATTAGTACTATAGGTATTTTACTATAAAGAAATCTCCTTTTGAACGAATTTTTTATATCAAATTCTCTATATGTCCCTTGATAGATAGGGGACTGACGGCTGGAGCATATCTTTTTATCACATTGCCCTCGCGATCGATCAGGAACTTGGTGAAGTTCCACTTAATGGTACTCGTGAAGAGTCCTTTTTTTTTCTTTTTTAGGAATTGGTATAGCGGATGCGTATTTGCCCCGTTGACATCCAGCTTCGCAAAAAGGGGGAAAGTCACTCCGAAGTTGATCTGGCAGACGCTCACCATCGTTTCATCAGTCTCAGGTTCTTGGCCTAGGAATTGGTTGCAAGGGAAACCGAGTACCATGAAGTCATCGTGAGAGAAAGTGTTCCATAGGGTTTCGAGTTCTTCGAACTGTGGAGCGAGTCCACACTTGGTAGCAGTATTGACTATGAGGATCACTTTGCCTCTATATGTAGAGAGAGATACCTTTTCGCCATTGGGAACTTCTACACTGATATCATATATAGAGGTGTGCATATGAGAAGATTATATGAGTTTTTACAATTTCACATAAAGATATTTTATATATTATGCTATATATTTTATATCTGTATCAACATTTTTGTTATAATGAATTGCAATAGTTGTCACGATATGATATCGTAATTGAAATATTACTATTGTATACTACTATGTTCAGATTTCTAACAGAAAACTTCCACATATCTCAGATCACTCTCTCTCTCTCTCTCGAGATGCTGAACATCCATCTTACCATCGTGCACTCGGACTTCTCCTGATTCTCACTCTCATTGCCCAGCAATCTGGTGTATTTTTAGCTTTTGCTTCACCACTCTCAGCTCCTTTTGTGAGTAATCATGGCTACGTTTATATCCAGAACAATTCCATCATCGATGATTCTTGGCTCGGGACATCAGCACTGACTATCAAGGCTCCTACATTCATACAACCCAAAAATACTACAAGTATATCAACAAATCAAATAAGTGATAGCACATGGCTCGGGAATTTTTTTAAAAATAAAACACCAATAAACCCAATTCAGGGAGTATTACCGGTAGTTACTCAATCTGTACCATATCCAATGATGCCGATCGTGTATACTACCCCGAATGGAACCTTACTTAATAATATTACAAGTTCTTATACTGCACCTACACCTATAGTTAGTGATTTTCTTACATTTGGGACTGGAATTTCCAGAGTAGGAAATAGTATAGGACTCATACCAGGTGCGAATGGAGAGATATTGAGTATGGCAAGTGGAATACCGACTTGGGTTACGCCTACAGCTGTATCTGTCCCAGTGTTTTCAGTATTCGGCCGTACAAGCTCTATACTTGCTACTCTCGGTGACTATACTACTAATCTTGTCACAGAAGGAGCTAGTCTCTATTTCACGGATGCTCGTGCACAAAATGCTCTTTCTGGTTCCATCGTGAATATCAGCAATACTATTAATACACTCTCTGGATCCCTCATAACTCTCTCATCGAGAGTTGACACCCTTTCTGGCGTCGTGGCGAATAACTATATGATCCTCTCAGGAGCACTCGCTACCACGAATAAGAATCTCTCGTCACTCTCAGGAACTGTGAATACATTTTCGGGATTTGTCTCGACACTTTTGAGTACCATCTCGACTCTCTCTGGATCTCTCGCAATCCTCTGATCGACAGTCAATAATCTCTCGGGTTCTCTAGCTCTGACTGATGCTAATGTCTCGAGTATATCTGGATCCCTCGCAACTCTGATAACGACTGTGAACATGCTCTCAGGAACTGTGAGTACTATTTTCTCAGATGTATCTACTCTTTCGGGTACACTCACTACAACGAATAGTAATCTTGCAGCCCTTTCTGGATCACTTGCAACTCTTTCTAGTACAGTGCTCAACAACTATAACACTCTCTCAGGATCTCTCGCAACGACAAATAGTAATCTCGCAACCCTCTCATGAACTGTTGCTACAAAGATCACTCTCACATCACTCTCCGCACTCGGCCCACTTGCGTATAATAACACAACGGGTGCATTCTCTCTTGCCCTCGCTAACTCCACTACCACTGGTGCTCTCTCCATGATTGATTGGAATACCTTCAATAATAAACTCTCCAATAGTCTCACCAATGGGAATATCTGGATCGGTAATGCATCAAATATTCCAACCGCTCAGTTACTATCAGGGGATGCGACACTTTCGAATACTGGACTTTTCACCATAGGAACTGGTGCCGTGACCTCTACTAAAATCCTTAATGGTACTCTTCTCTTTGCTGATATTGCTTCCAATGGGTGTCTAACAGGTGAGATATTTAAATACAATGGTACATCGTGGATATGTGGAACAGATCTTTTGAATTGATTGATTGGTACTATAGACTCAGTTGCTAAATCTGTGAATGGTGCAGTGTACTCAGGATCTAACCTGATCCTCCAAACAGCAGATGCGACAAATCCAGGACTCGTATCGACTACGGCTCAGACATTTGCAGGAAATAAAACCTTCTCAAATAATGTCACGATCAATGGTTCTCAGACAATTGCTACAAGTACGATCGCTAATCTCGCAACAGGTGGTACAATCGGAACAGCCGTAGCGACTGTTGATATATTCACAACATTCAATGTCAATCAGACCACTGCAGATCAGACAATCACTCTCCCGACTCCTACGGTAACTATAGCGGGTAAGATGGTCTATGTGAACAATATCGGTAGTGTCGAGTTCATCATGGTAGGTTCCCGCGTGAGAGGCAATACGGGTAGATCATTCATCTGGAATGGTACTGCATGGTCTCTAGTGGGAGACTCCAATGATCAGAGTCAGATAATTGTCAGGAAAACAGCAGATCAGACCAATGCGACAGCGACTCTCGCTAATGATACACAACTCACGATGAATATCGGTGCCAATGAGCAATGGGTTATCCAATACAATCTCAGTAGCAATGCACAAGCAAATGCAGATTTCAAGTTTGCAGTAACTGCACCAGCAGGAGCAACTTGTAGTATATCAGCGTACGATCCAAAAGGTGCTACCGCTCATGCAAATATCGGTTGTGGAGTAGCATCAGGACTGATTGCAGCAAGTGGACTCGATGATCCAATCTGGGTCAGTGCAGTCGTCACCAATGGTGCAACGGCAGGGACAGTCAATCTCCAATGGTCAGAGTTCACCGTGAATGGTGTTGCTACTATTCGCCAATGAAGTAATCTTATCGCATACCGTATCCGTGGAGCTGATCTTGCTGAGGTGTACTATACGAGTGATACCACCATTCAGGAAGGAGATGTTGTTTCTCTCGCAGGCAATGGAGTCTCTCAGGTTCAGAAATCGAGTCGAGCCTATGACAGTCGGTCTCTTGGTATTATCTCGACCAAGCCAGGTATCGTCATCGGTGCAGCAGATGGTACTGGCAAACCAGTTATCGTGGGTCTCTCAGGTCGTGTTCCAGTCAAGGTGTCAACCAAAAATGGGGATATCAATCCAGGTGATTATATCACGACTTCTGATATATCAGGTATAGGTATGCGAGCAACTCGTGCAGGTCATGTCATCGGTAAGGCACTTACAGGATTCGCAGGTGGATCTGAAGGGATAGTTATGGTATTCATCCAAAATACTTACTTCGATGGAGTCTACGATGATATCATCACACCTCTTACTAATACCGCAACAGGTATACTCAACACAAATAGTATGATCACTACATCAACCTATAGTGTACCAGGCTCTTCTCTTATTAGTTCTCCAGTGGTCACGACATCGACTCCGACTCCTCTCGTCCCAATATCTCAGAGCATAGCCAAGAACGATGCTGACTACCTCGCAGCACTTGCGAGTACGGCTCGTGACGTCCAAGAGACAATTGTTACAACTATTATGACAGGTGTACATCTCATCCGAGACCTAGTCGTCCTCCAGATCACCGCTCTACGTGGATACTTCGATCAGGTATGGATACGAGAGACACACACTGAGAAAATCTGTGTTGGTACCACTGGTAATGAGACCTGTATAACCAAGGATCAACTCGATGCTCTCATCCGTATGTCAGTGACAGCGAGTGGGACAATGTCGAGTACTATTCCAGTGTTTCCAGCAGTGACTACTCCGGTTGTACCAACTACCACAACCACTACAGTGACTCCTACGACTAGCACCACAATAGTAGCCACTCCGACAGAGACGACTCCCATATCGACAGTAGTAGAAACAATTGTGACCCCAGATTCAGTTGTCGGAAGTCCTCCTCTGACTGAGCCTACTTGAATTATAGGGGTTATTGCTCCTGTGACCGAGAGTACTCAGAATCCAGTAGTCATTGACGGAGTTCCAACTGAGTCAGTTATGATCACCACGCCATAGTCATAGTCCCATAGTTCTAAATTCACTACTCAAAAAAATTCCCCAATCAAATAGTTCAGAGAGGGGATTTTTGATGATAGATGATTATTTCTGAGTTGGGGATACAGGGGTAGTTGTACCACTAGCATCCTTTATGACACCAGCTTTTCTGAGACAATCGACACTATAGAGGGATACTGTTTTCCCACTTCCATATGCAACGGGTACCTCATTTTTACAGCCTTCTTGGTATTGTTTTTCCATAACTATTCCGAGATCAGTGATGGCTTTCTGGTATCCTGCAGCTTGTCCCTGAGTGGCACCATTGATGAATATATCATTATTGATTCGATTGACTACAACTGGATAGGTAGTATCGATGATCACATAGAGTGTAGCGAGAGCGAACCAAGAGTAGAGAGCAATAGCTGTCCATTGTTTTGGGAGAGAGATCATACTGGTAGGGGTAAAAAAATAATACACTTGTAGTGTATTCGTTTTTCTATATTAGCCACTTTTTTTTATAAAATATATTTTCAATAGTTACATAAGATGTATAGTAATACTCTCTCATAGAGATGATTATGTATATATGAGCTTGAGTTTCTCATCTCGGGGGAGTTGTTTTATAAAATATTCTCTTCGACAAGCTTCACTCCTCGTAGTATATTGTTCGCTATAGACGAGTTTGACGGGTCGGCGTACTCGAGTATACTTGGCTCATTTTTGGTTATTAGTATTGTGTTCGATTATTCGCCGATCGAGATCCGTAGTGATTCCAGTATAGAGGCTAGAGTCTGCACAACGGAGGATATAGATGTGATAATTACTCATGATTCTTATATATTTTTTGTAATATTATTTTCTCCAAATGATTGATGAGTTATCTGTAATATGCTGGTACTGCATACTTTATCATGTGATTCCTGAATATAATATTGCCATTTCTATATTATGACTATATCCAAAATATGGAGTAATACAAATAACATAAAAAGTCAAAAATACATTTGATACTCATAGTAATATTACTATAATCAATTGTAATTTACTTCTTAAATAAATTATATGACTACATTAAATATGGAACTATTTGAAGTAATACCAGAGAACATGCCCCCTAATAAAGTATCATTGCTTCAAATTGAACAAAGTGGTAATATAGCAGCTATACTTCAGCACGATCAATGAGAACTATTTCCTGAAGATACAAAATAGCCATAATTCATAAAAAACCTCTCAAATTTGAGAGGTTTTTTATAGGCTTATTCGAGTTCGAGATATTCATCAATTCTCACTTGCCATACGAACTCATCGATATGTGAGACCATGATCATGGTGCCCTGATATTCATCAAGTGCCTTCGCGATCACTGGGAGATGTCGGAAGTTGATATGATTCGTTGGCTCATCGAGTATGAGAAGGCCTGGTTTTTCGAGCGAGAGTTTCGCGAACATTACGAGTCACTTTTGTCCTTCTGAGAGAGCTCCGATTGGTGTCGCCATGAGCTCGCCAGTGATGAGAAATCCAGATGCAAATGATCTGAGTTCCCGATCCAGTGCGGTTCGGCCTGATGCCTCGAAGAGACAATCGAATACGGTCTGTGAGAAGTCCAGTGTCGAGAAATCCTGACGATAGTATCCTATTTTGACGTTTGGTCCGATTTTCACACCATTAGCCTTACCTTTTGCGATGGATTCCAGGAGTGTAGATTTCCCGATACCGTTTGGTCCTGAGAGGAGAAGGTGTCTATTTTTCCCGAGTGATACCGATACTTCTTTCTCGACCGCCACATGATTGCGGATGATCTGAAGACTCGTGATCTCGATGATCTGACCACCGATACCTTCTTGATTTGGTATTTTGAATTCTCGGATAGTTTTATCTTCTCTTCTGATATCACCCTTTGATGCTTCGAGGGATTCTGCTTTTTCGACCATTTTTTTCGCTACGGATCGGAGTTTTCCTCCTTTATGGGCAAATACATTGGCCTGATCCTTGTTCGTTTGGATTTCTTTTTCGAGTCGGCTATTTTCTCTGTTCTGGGACTCGATTTTGCGTTCTACTTGTTCGACAGCATCATGATAGTTTCCCATGAATTGCTCGACCTTGCGAGTGAACACATCGAGATAGAGGATCCCATCTGTGAACTCGTTCAGGAACTCAGCGTCATGGGAGATGACGAGTACGGTCTTCGGGTAGTTTTTCAGGAATTCAGTCAGATGATAGACTCCATCAGTATCGAGATTGTTCGTTGGCTCATCGAGAAGGAGAATATCAGGGTCTTGTATAAGTGCTCCAGCCAAGAGGAGTCGAGCCTGTTGCCCTCATGAAAAAGTCTTGACTACACGATTCAGGAAGTCAGCAAATATGATCTCTTTCGCAGGAACAAAATTCACGGCAGAGAGTGCCTCTTGGATATCTCGGTCGATATTGTGAGAGTCACTACGGGAGTACTTGCGGAAGTAGTCTGAGAGGGTGAGTTCTTTGTCTTCAGGATGCATGACCTGACGAGCGATCGCTATATGGTTGCCTGCATTCATGAGTATTCTTCCATCATTTACCTTGTATTCGCCCGTGATCATTTTGAATATAGTCGACTTACCAGCACCATTTTGACCCATGAGGGTTATCTTGGACCCCTCTCGTACGGAGAAACTAGTTTCATCAAGGAGCCACTTGGGTGCCACATATCAGTAGGTGACTTCATCAAATCGGATAACAACATCTCACTTGGACATAGTATGGAATATAAAAATAAGAAAATTCAGGAAGATTGTATGGAAAAGAGTGAAAAAGGCAAAAAAAACACCCATTTTAGGAGTGATCTTGGATTTTTAAATGGTGGGAACGCCGGGATTTGAACCCGGGACCATCGCCTTAAAAGGGCGTTGCTCTACCAACTGAGCTACGTTCCCAACTAGAATACTACACTGAGCCAGTATCTGAACCTCGGGACCATTCCCGCTAAGCGGGATTGCCTACCAACTGAGCTACGTTCCCATACATGTATGAGTAGCTAACTTGCGAGATAATATACAAAAAGTATGTTTTGTCGAATTTATTTTTATTTTTTCCTCCCTTTTCCTTTGCATAAGTGCTAAAAAGACATATACTCGCGGCTATATTGTCCATGAAAATCTCCCAATTTTTCTCACGCATTCTTTTTCGAAAAACAATCGCCGCAGCGCTCGTCATGATGATCCTCGTATCACAGACGATCCATGTGGATTTTTTTGATGTTGTTGAGGCGGGACCTGAGAATTATCGAGATATAGTATCGATCATTATAGACCGTGACACGTACGGAGCTGAGCGAAATCGCGTTCTACGCTATGCGACTGATATTGCTGGATATCTGGGTGGGGTACGCACGAGTATCCTCGTGGTTGAGCCTGATACTCCAGTTGCAGTTATCGCCGCCAAAAATGAAAAACTCTATTATGAATGAGATGGGGAGAAGGGAACATCGGCACTTGTAGGAACCGTTCTTATCGGGAATATCCCCATTGCGAATGTAGAAAAAAATGGAACGCAATTCCCAAGTCTCTACCCCTATGTCGACTTCACGGATAAGGTATTTGTCTACGATCCCAAGAGTGCTCGCTATGTCTATAATAATGCCGAAGCAGGTGCCGAAGCCGCTGATATCTGGCATGGTGTCATCAATCCTGCGGTCGGTAGAGCTTGGTCGAGTACTACAGACGTCTCGAAGATCGCACAATTCCTCGACAAAACTCATGAATTCTATACCAAAAGTGGGAAATTCGCACCTTCTCCTATAGCACCAAAGATATTTTATTATGACTGATTCTCTGAATCCAAAAGCATCGATGCTCGTGCTCTCTTTCAATATAGTCTCTCCATAGAAAATGCTGAAAATATTGCATATAATCGATATACCAAGTATCTCCTAGAAGATGTGAGTCATGCATTGAAGCTATTTGATATGGGTAATGTGGATGCAGATACAGCGAGCACCTATACATCCCTTGGTCTCCCACCAGGTGATGATACTCTGAGTGCTGAAGAGATCAAAAAATTACCCGATATCCAAACAAAAAATGTAATACTGGGATTTTTGAAAAATTTTAAGGGTATTTTTAATGAAAAGTCACTCGGCGAAGAGCTTCTAGCGGTTCACAATGCGGGACGCTATACGAGTGGATCTACAGTGCAGACAGATCTCTTACCAATATCTATCACTCTGATGGACGATATAGCTCAGACGACACTTCGCGAAGCCAATAGTGCTGTCGAGCAAAGAATCGATACTATTCTAGTGAATAATAACTATGCTCGTCGGATTCCCATATTTGATGAACTCCAATTAGGGAATGGAACTAATGATAGAAATAGTCTTTTTACTACTATCACTCAGAATTATTTTTTTGGTAAAAGAAGTACTGAAATCCATGATCCCCTCCAGTGTACGGTTTCTCGTGGTGCGAATGATACTGTACGAGAATTTGGTAGATCTCAATTTGTCGAAGCCAATGTTGCTTTCGACATTTCGAAAACAGAATCGCAAATTGCGACCCTCCAAAAGGATACTGCACTCCTCGTGAGCATGTGACAACCAGGCTGTTTCCCAAATAATAAACCGAGGATCGACTCGTATTGGGGTGGTAATACTATCCTCCGTATAGCAGGTTCTTCTGCAGATCCTGCAAGTGTCCTCGATATATTCCCGACTCCCACACAATTTACGGGATTCACGGCTCCAATATTCTCCCTGTGAGGTATGAAAGAATCAGATAGAATAACCGTTGGATCTGTGAACGATTGTATGTCAGACCAGTACCAATACACTCTCAATCCCGCTCGTGTGATGACGTATGATCCTACACCAGCATTCGCTCTCGATGGTTCTAATATAGTAAAAGTAGGGACGACGTGTAGTACGGCTTATCCAAGTGAGTGGACAAAATCAGCCTTTCCTGGACTCTGTACTCTCCCGAGAGTGGTACTCGGTGGAGAGAGTGCTCCACGCTATACTTGTATTTCGAATCTTACTCCATCGAATGTTATACCTGATTTTGCTAGCATGGTTGCAGAATACTCAGCAAATACACCATGAGATTGTATTACCTGAAAATTGAGTCTCGATACTACGAGTCTCGTTACCAAATCCAATTTTTGTTCCATCACAGATGCACTTGGAGATACTATTGATACTACTCAATACAAAAATGTAGTATTCCATACTATTCCATCTCTCTATCATCACCTTTCTCCGACTGATGAAGAGATCAGTGCTGCAGAAGCGAATACAGTGACCCCATCTCTTCCGATTGATCTGGTACGTTATGTAGAGTTTTTGACTCCCAAAGGGAATATTGCTCGAATTCATTATCCGAATTTCTTTGACATCAGAGCGGATGATATTTCTAGTGCTCGAGCGTGGATATCTGAACAGGCTCGCCTAGAATGGCAGAAAATCATAGATGCTGAACAGCTAGTAGTACTGACTGGTCCACAAATTCAGGCAAACTCTTATCTCTCAGCATGAACTATACCATCTGTACCTATTGATTGGAATAGCTCTATTTCTGATGAGATGATTACCAAGATTCTCCAGGCTAGGAAATGGCTCCAACCTGATATTTCCACCAAATATAAAAAGGGCATAGAGTCAATGCTCTCATATTCTCATGGAAGCCAAGGAGCTTCATCCCTCGTAGATGTACCACCTCAGATTCCATCACCGTCGCAAGAATATGAGATTGCCTATCTTGGTCTCCCATGATCGTTTGGTGCTGATTTTTCTAAAAAAACAGATAGTAAGGTTCTGGATGATTACGAGACTGGACGTAGAGAGATCGAATGACTCAATATATCGGATGAATCTATAGATACAGGGTTCGCTGAATCCAATAATCCTGCTTCAGAGTGTGGGCCTCCTGATGGTGTCCCTCTCCAAGAGTGGCCGAGTGCTATCATGTGTTGGATCAAGGCTCAATTCCCACCTCGTATACTCGCAGGGTCTTGTGGTCCTAGTACTATCTGACTTGATCCTCCGAATTCTTCTCCTCCTCTTTCACCGTGAGTGACTATTGCCACAGATACTGGAGCTCTCACCATTTTTTATGCGGGATCATGACTCATTCCTCATCTTCCGAGGTCAAGTATGCAACTTCGGGAAAATATTTCTATTGATTTTTCTCTACAAAAAAATGATACGCTGCTGGGTGTTTTACCAGGCACCATAGCTCATCTGGAGATCTTATCAGGTACAGCTGGAGGTAAAAAGATCGATAAGGGAGAACTCCAAAAGTATCTCACTCTAGCACCTAGTAGTGTGAGTGTATGAGATAAGTGAGCTACTTTTATTCTCTCATCTGAGTGAACAGCCGCCAACCTCACTCTGCGAGGTTATTATACTATCCCTCTTCCTGATGGTTCGGAGATGCGTATTGACTCGATTCCATTCCAAGTCCAGATAACACCAGAATACTATGCATTATCATTGGGATCGTCTGGAGCTATTATCGCAAATATAGATGTCACGAGTCCTACTCCTGTTCGTCTCAATATAGAGAAGGTTCTCAAGGATGGAACGAGCGTAGCATATGGAGATCCACTATCGATTCATATTATTGATGATATCGATGGCTCTACCGTTTATTCGGGATCATCTTTTAGATCAAATAACGATACTCTCCCAACTGATATCACCAAAAAAATATGAGTGTATCGTCTCATTGTTTCAGATAGTCAGGGGATTACTGGAGAATTTACTTTTGCAGTAGAGTCTGGAGGTGTCTCACAGGTCCGTATCACTCCCGTATCATCTGCCTTGGTTCGAGGTGCTCATACTCTAGCGATGATACGCCTCCTCGATCGACTGGGTAATCCTATTACTCCTGATCTGCATAGCCTCAAGGTCGAGGTATCAGGTGGGTATATAGTTGATTCGAGCGGTGAGAAGAGGACAAGTATGAGTATGGATATCATGGAATCACAAGTTCCGCTCCTCCTCTGAGCCGATGAAGAAGGAGTTCTGAGAGTTACCGCTACTATCGATGATAGCATCATGAATAGTACAGAGCTTAATATATATAATACAGCTCGTATCGTCCTCATGAGAGATCAAAATCCTCAAGTATGAGGCAAAAAAGTAACTACGCATATAGAGATTCAGAATGAATCAGGTCAGAAAATTTCTGGACTGTCTTCTGTGGCCTCTTGGAATTTTCCTGAATGAGCCTGAAGTTTTTCTAAAGACGCCATTACTATAACGGATGGGATTTCTGAGTCATTTGATTATACTCCTGGAACTATATCAGGGAATCACTCACTGATGATCGATATTCCAGGTATAGGTACTGTACCTGATATGATGTTCACGGTTTTCCCTGGAGATCCACTCTATATCGATCATATACAGGATAATAAATCTATTATATTTTCGCTGCGAGATCGATATGGTAATAGTACATCATCTACACTTTCAGGATCGCTCTCTCGCAATTTTGGAGTAGCTGAAAATATTACTTTCAGAGACGGTCACTATAGTATTCCTACCCAATGAGGCTACTATACTATGAGTGCTCCATGACTCACTAATAATAGTGTCTCATATCGAGATGAGGCAGGTGTACATACTATCCGGGGTATAGATACATATACAGCGTTAATCAAAGGAAATGAGGAAAAGATGCAATTTGCTCCTGATTATAATGCTCGCTATACGGTCCTTGCAGGAGGGAGCTTTCTCCGTGAAGGAGAGGATATCCTCTACAATACAATAGCCTGAGGTTCTCAGAGTCTCGCAGTGAGCACTGTACTAGATTCACCCTACAGAGAAGATGTACTTTTTTCTATCTCTCCATGAGGCTCATATCAAATTGGACAATCTATAGCGAGTTCGATACAGACGAGTCTCTCTCTCCGAGAGAATATTCCGCTCCTGACAGTATCTGATCTCACTACACACAAGCAGATAGCTCGAATTCTCTATCCAATGGGAGGTGCTCTACTCGAGACTTGTCAGAAAAATCAGAAAGAGAATTGTGATAAGAAAACAAAAAATCCTACTATTCGATTGACTCTCCCCGTATCTTCTCCACTCAAGACTCTCCCTATTTCTGATGGTATAACTCTGAAAACTGATACTTCGGATCTCCTATCAGTATATACTAATGGGGGTATATCAATGTCTTCTGATATAACACTCGTTCCTCGTAATACAGGAATCACTGGACTCGAAATGATAGTAATGCAATGAGGAAGAGAGATTGCAAGCTTGGACTATATCATGGACATGAATCAATCAGTCCAGAGATCAGTAGATAACACTTCAGGTGTTTTCCAGAACACCCCAGTGATTCTCAGTTCTGGATTTTCTATTGAACCCACTTCTGGAGATACACTCTCATCTGAATCTCTTTGATATAAAATAGTAGGATCCACAGGTACCCAAGAACTCGATGAATCTCGAAACGGCCCGAGTCATACAGATTCTCTGGGCGCCCTATCTGAAATACCGGGAGTATGATGGATGGGGAACAATACTATGCTTCTTGCATATGCGGCTTGAGATACTGTTGGTGAAGCATCACGATTTTTCCATACGTATACGCTCATCAATATGGGTGATCCTGTCGCTCATATTGATCACTGAAAAAAAGATACAGAAATTGATGGAGTGGATCGGACTGTCGGCTCTATTATTGCTCGTGGTACAGAGCGAGGGATTTCTGATTTTTTCCATCGTGATATGGACGCAGATGGTATGGAAGATTTGCTTGTAGTCTATGATGATGGATATATAGAGTTGTTTCTCAACCGGTGAGGCAAGTTCAGGTCTCGAGGGATGATCACCTATAATCGAGATATAAATAGCAAAAAAATATCATTTGGTGATTTTTCTCATGATGGGTATGGAGATATCATAGGACTCAATAAAGATGGATCGCTCATACTGATTGATAATACTCTTCGGAAATTCTCACGACGTGATATCACGCTCGAAGGCTGAGCGGTTGTTCCCAAGAATATAGGGCAACTCAAAATCAAAGATATGGATGCGGATGGTCGTGATGATATTGTCTATATCACATCGGGTGGGGAACTCGGTATACTCTATGGTACTATTAATCCTGGTAGTTTTATCAAAAAAATCCTCGATCCTACTCTCGGTATCGTACTATCAACAATGCCTATTGTAGTAGGAGGTGCCATCAAAAGTGATCAGACTCCACAGTTCAAGTGATCTCTAGCACCAAGTTCAGCAACCCCTACTACTAGTATAACAGATGAAGGAATGCTCAAGGCAGAAGCATTTTATCAGTATTCCAAGTCAAACATTTCTCCTTCCGGTGTCTCTGTTTCTTCAAATGCTGTCTGAACCGTATTTACAGATATAGAAAATGGAGAAATAGGAAACAAGGTAGATACTTATGTTCGCAGCCAATATGCCCCTGCATATGGACTCGAGATTGATAAAAAATATACCAATAGTACCCATTCCACTATTTACCCAGATGATCGTATTACGACCACTGTTCGTATTCATAATGCTACTAACAATGTTATCCGAAATACCGAATATCTCGATACTCTTCCCAAAATTTTCTCTTCAAAAAATACTCGAAAATATAGTATAAAAAAATGAGGAACGATGGTATCGCGAGACTTTGAGATGATCGGAGATAATGAATATGATGCTCATTTTGTTATATGAGATATTTCTCCAGGAGATACCATAGAGATATCGTATGATCTCACCGCTCTGCCTGCAAGTTATGGAGAGATGATCATTGGTGATCTGGAGAAGGGAACGGTATGAGCAGATAGCTATGGAGATGTCTGATTCAAGACTTCGACTACCTGTGGGGCTGAGATGCTCCTCTGGACATCAGGCCCAGCCCCTCGTGACTATACTCGTGGAACGCATGCATTTGGATCTGTGTCACTTCCAGTTGGTATAGCAAGTCGTTTGACTGATTCGAATAAAAATCAGATTCCAGACAGTGTAGAGAATATGACACTTGTTGATAGACAAAAGGCCTATACAAATATGACAAGATCTACTAAAGAGAATAGATCGCTCATAAAAGTGGATCAAAGTAGCACTCAACTCAATATTGGATTTGATGCCCAAGCGAGCAATGAGATACTAACTACCACACAAAATCTGATGGATTGACTCGCGTGTGGATTTGGATGAGGATCTTGTATGAGTTTTCCTCTCAATTGGGCACCTCTTGCTCCAGGATCTGATCCTGTATTATTCGGGAATCCAATAGGTGATGGTCTCAAAACAGATGAGTGACTTCCGATATTTAGTGCGCTCACTACCATGTATACTCCCTACTGACCATATCCTGCTATTTGGCCACCATTTCCCTCAGGTGCATGAGGAATGTTTTGAGAGAGTGCTCCTTATTCGAGTTTCCTTCGCATTTTTGTCACTCCAACACTGACTCTGGGTATGGGAACCGCTATCTGTATGGGTACATATCCGAGTGTAGTGGGAAATTTGCCACCTCCCGCATTCTCTCCTCTCGTCCAGTGAGGAAATTGTATTGTCATAGCCAAACCCATGAATGTCTGCAAATGAGATGGATCATCTGGAGATGGAGATGTCAGCGCTGTATCTGGTTTGGGTACTCTCAGTGATACATGGAATGCTATGAGTTGTCAGCCTCAAGCCAATACTCTCAGTGAGGTAGAAAATAAAGGTCTTACAAATAGTATAGTAAACTATTTGAAGAGTCCTGATACGACGCGACTCACTAGTATCTATACCAGTATCAGTAGACGAGGATCGAGATTGAATTCGGGGCAACCTCTTCTCACTATAGGCTCTCCATCGAGTGGAGGATCGGAGTTCTCTATTGAAGTAGACCCAGATACAAAGCTATTAGATATCAGTGCTGTTACAAAAATCAAAAATAAGCGAATTGCGGCATTTCCGGATTTTGTTATGGAATGGCTGACTCGTCAGACTGAGGAGCTCACTACCTCTCTCTTCACTCCACCAAACCTCACGATCATACCTCCAACTGACTTCGGACAGAATGCACATGTAGATACTACCTATACGGACTTCTCCAAGAAACTCGGAGAAGCCTATTCGAGTGCTAATTTGGAAAATATACAACAGGGAATGTCACAAGCATTTGATTCTAAACAAGCTGATACGACCCCCATCCCAGATGCATTCAAATCCACCATATCCAATACTAAGTGAACCCTCAATAGTCTCAAAGCTGCCTATACGCTTATTGGGAAACTCCCATTTATCACGGTCAGACAAGTGAATATTCCTCTCAATATTCCATGGATTGATAAAAGAGAGCTGGATAAGTATGCGAGATCTCTTAATGGCTATCTCAGAGAACTGGAGATTGCAGGAAAGAATTTTTGTATCACTGATCCCTCTGCAACATGTCTGGATCAAAAAGCCAAGATCCAATCAGGACCACTTATCAATAGTATTAGACAAAACCTCAAGCGTATTGAAGAATACAAAAAATTCCCGATGAAGATCCAGAAATATATCACCTGGAAAGAACGATATATCGCTCAGATTCTCTGTAATATCAATACTATTCAACAGATAACGAGTGGATGGCTTCGTAACAATGGGCTGAGATTTCGTAAGTGGGCAGAACTTTTTGTTCTCATAAAGGGTATTGCAGACAGCTGGCAACCGCTTCTGGATATTTTTGCTGACACCAGTGCAAGTTGTTGAGTTTGTCGCAACGAGCGAAACAACCTGCAATATTGGAAATTCAAGCTCATTTCCGCACTTATCCCATCTATACCTATTATCAAATTTCCGAAGTGGCCTGATATTATTCTTGATCTTTCGGATATCCGATTTGGTATCAATGTGGCTCTCCCCAATTTTGTCCCACGGATCTCCCCAATTCGACTTCCGAACCTTCCGAATCTGTCTATCGGATCAGTTCGAGCCTCTTTAACACTACCGGCTCTTCCGCTTCTCCCTCCACTGCCACCTCTTCCCGATCTTCCAGATCTCCCATCCCTTCCTCGAATCAAGCTTCCAGATCTTCCACCTCCACCAAAACTGCCAAAGATTGCAGGTTCTATTTCAGCATTTTTGGGTGTGATGAAATTGATATCAAAGATGTACTGTTATTATCAGAAAACTGCCCTCGTTCCCGAATGGCAAGCCGGAGATGTTATAGCGCAGAGAACTGAGCGTCAAGGAACTTCGCCATTCGATTTTATCAATCTCAATCTTCCACAATTTACTCTTCCGACACTACGAGAAATCCGTGTTTCGAGTCATGTAAACTACGAAATTCGATCTGATTTTATTTCAGAATTCGCTCGGTCAGTGGTGAGACCCATTAACTCATTCCAGACGGATATGCAAATGGCAATCCCATCAAAAATTGGCTCTGATGTCATCATTCCGAGTGTTCAGGTAAATATAAAGCCGAGTTCTTATGTTCCAAAAAATCCTGATGAAGTCCTTCCTGTGAGAGTAGCAACCATGCTCGATACTCTCACTAAGGAGAAGGATATATTTTTAGAAGTAGGGCAATTTACTCAATATCTCATCGGACAACTGAGCACTCCAGAATTCGCTCATAATCAATTCTCTCTCAAAAAAGAACTCAGAACGACCGAGATAGAAGCTAAAACTCTTCAAAATGAGCTCATGAGCTATAATGATAAGAGATTTGAGCTGATCAAAGACTATATTGTAGCAGAGAATGATAATACGGCTCATCTTCAGAATATTGTCGATCTCCTCAAAAAAGATATCCATGATGAACCTAGACAACTTATATCAGATATACAAGAAGGGACATCTCGCTCGACTCGTCTTCTTGAAAAATTTAATAACTACCAAAATTCAGTGTGATTGAGAACGGATGCAACTGTAACTTCACAACAATGAGGAATCGATCTTTCGAAGAGAACACTCCAACAAAAAGTCTCTAATATGATTGCGGCAACTACCTCGAGTTTTTCTTCTGCTACTGAGCCAGTTACAAGTGGATATACTCCGAACTATCAGGGAATATATGTACGTACACCAAGTGGTATCCAGACTCGTCTCTTTGACTATACTTCACCAGTCACTCCTGATACGCATATAGAATCCATAGATATTGACCAAGATGGAGATACAGATTATATGTATGTATTGGATGGCATTCTTTACGTCAAGTATTCATGGCTTAATACTCCAAATAAGATAATCGACAATACAAAGAAAATTTCAGACATTTCTGCGAATGATCTGCCTCCATATGTGCCTGATTATTTCCACTCAAGTATCTCTAGTCCCAAAAATATCAATTTCACATTTGTTCCTGCATCTTCTACGGAAACTGAGTGGAGACTCGATTTCTATGATCAGTATACGGAGTGGGACCATGTAGATATCGGAGATCATAATCCACAGATCTCTCCAAAAACAACGATTGATATATCACTTAAGGTTCCAGCTATTGCCGCACTAGATGAGCCAGCTATCCTCACTCACGCTGTGCGTCGTTCACTTGCATCTGTTGGTGACCAATCTTCATTCATTTTGGAGGGTCGTAGTATAGATGTTTATGCGGGTGCCCTTTCGATTTCTCTCTCAGCAGGTCGACTTCTCTATACAGGAGATCAGAGTGTTACGATCACGTATACCAATCAAACAACATCAACTCCCAAAACAATCACCCTTGATCCCTACACGGGATATGAGTTCGTGGAGAGTACCGAAATTATCACGAATGGATGACAGTTCTATCTCATCGGCTGAGAAGACAATTCTAGATATACCTATTCAGACGAGTTGATAGGATTACCTATCCTCCCAGGTATGCGTCTCTATGCATCGGATGCTGGAGCCCAATTACGCAATCATACCACCAATCAGAATATTCCTCTCAAAGATGGAGCCACCTATATTACCTATGATCTTTGAGAAAAATCCGATGAATACCAAATATCTCTTCCATATTCCAATGGATACTATTATGCAAGATTACAAAATCTGACTGATAAAAAAAAGGACCGAGCAGGAGTAGTGCTACTCGCACCTCAGGCTGCAAGTGATAATGGAGCACCTATCCTTGATATTCCTTCACGATTGCGGCTTCCTATATATTCCACCAAGAAATATAGTATTGCAGATATCCTCACCGATCAGAGTGCTGTGATTATGACTATCGATGGAGATACATCTACTGATGACAATGGGAATGGTATATTTGAAGATGATTTTACTACTTCTGGTAATGGATTTAGTATAACGAGTCAAGACCTATCATTTGGTCCTTTTAAGGAACCTTGAAATCACAGTATGTTCCTCACGGCTACTGATGAGATTGGTAATACTACCAGTACGCCTTTTACTATTGAGTCATATGCATTGATCCCTCAGATACAGAGAGTGACCGAAACTGGTACCATTATCGGTGTACTCCCTGAACCAATTGAGAATACTCCCGTTCATTTTTTCCGTATTAGACCAGGGGAGGGGCCTATTCTTTTGAGCTCAGGAGCGACACTTTCGAATTCTTGATGAGCGTTTGTATCAAATTCATTTTTGCGACCTTCCGAGATTATCACTCTGAGAAATACTACAGATTTTGGAACGATTTCGAATAGAGGTATTATGCAACTCCAGTCGGGATATCATAGCGAGGTTGTACCTGCTACTTCAACAGATCCAATGCGGATACTCATCATGAATGAATCTGGATCCATATCACATACACATACTATTTCACTTCCCGAAAATACTCCCTTTATCGATACTTCCAAAGCTTCCACTCCAATGACTCAGGGAGTCCTCTTGACCCCACGCAGTGGGTTAACTCGAATTATTTCTGCGAGCTCCAAAGATGGTTCTATCCCTTGAGGTGTATATGTCACCGACTCTACATACCATGCCCTCGCAGCAGTGGATCGAAGTGGTAATATCTATAGCCTAGATAAGAATATTATTTTGAGGTATGGATCTCAAAGGGGCTCTATGGATATAGAACTTATCCAAAATGGAAGTGTGATAGCTGATATAGAATATCGTATCGATTTTTTCTATACGATGCAATAGTGCTTTAATTTGCTTTTTCTCTATTTTCACTATACTGTGCAGAAAATAATACAAAAGAAAAGATAATCCAATAACTATAGATACTATGCTTGCTCGCGTCACCATCATCGGTCGTCCAAATGTCGGAAAATCGAGTATATTTAACTCGCTCTCAGGACATCGTATCGCCATCATTTCCGATATCGAGAATACGACTCGAGATATTATCGAGTACCATATCGATGATTCTGAGAACGAGATATCCTATATGATGGCTGATAGTGGAGGTATTGTGAGTGCCGATAACGAGACACTGCTCATAGATGTACGAGCGAGAGCAAATGAGGCTATCGCGGCCTCTGATCTCATTCTCTTCGTGGTCGAGTATGATCGTATGACGGAGTTCGATGAATATATCGTCAAGTTACTCCGTAGATCCAAGAAACCAGTTCTCGTAGTGGCCAATAAGGCTGACAATCCAAAAAGAGCCCTCGAAGCCTACCAACATATGAGTCTCGGACTCGGTGACGTCGTTCCAGTGAGTGCTGTACAGACTCGTGGTTTCGGTGAGCTAAGAGCCAAAGTTGCTGAGATGCTCAAGGAGTTAGGATTCGGTTTCGTACCAAACGAGCTCCACGAAGGGATGCTCCGTTTAGCTATTATCGGTCGTCCAAATGTAGGTAAGTCATCGCTTGTCAATGCTATAGCAGGAGAAACTCGATCCATAGTATTTGATATGCCTGGTACGACACGAGATGCTATCGATACCGTTATAAAGTTTAATGATCAGGATATTGTGCTCATCGATACGGCGGGTATACGTCGTGCAGGTAAGATAGGATCGGCGAATATAGAGCAATGGAGTGTGATGCGAGCTGAGAAATCCGTAGAGAGATCAGATGTGGTTGCGGTTGTGATCGATGCATTCGAAGGAGTAGCTCATCAGGATGAGCATATCGTCGGTGAAGCAATGAAAGAAAAGAAGGGAATTATCCTCGTAATCAACAAGTGGGATAAGGTGATGAATAAGTCAGGAGTCAACAAGGATACAATTCTCGAGAGATATATGCATTATCTTTCGAAAAAATTTGATTTTCTCTCGTATGCCCCAGTAGTGTTCACTACAGCTATCGAAAATAAACGGATTGATCTCGTTCTTGAACATGCTATCAAGATTCGAGAGGAGCGAAATAAACGAGTAAAAACATGAGTATTTAATAAGTTTCTTGAACAGATCACGTATGATCATGCTCCGACTGGAAATCGAAAGTCTCATAAGCCTCGTATATATTACGGATCACAAGTAGATATCAATCCTCCAAAATTCATGATATCTGTTAACAATGCGGATCATTTTCATTTTTCTTATGTTCGCTATATAGAGAATAAGATCCGTGAAATATTTGGATTCGAAGGTACTCCGATAGAGCTCGAACTCAGAAGTCGGAAGAGTATGTTTAAGCCGAAAGAACAAGGAGGATCTCGTGAGGATCACTTTGGAGAAGAGATTGTGGAACTGGAGCAAAAACTCGCGGAGAAAAAAGTCGATACATTTGGTAAAAAGAAGCCGAGAAAAAAGAGATAATATACGTATTTATATTTTCATTATGAGTTCCAAAAATTTATTCACTTATATATTTGTCATTATAGCCCTCTTATTCGAGGGATTTTTTGGAACTATTCCTTTTGTATTATTTGTATTACAAATAATACTCTTATCTTTTGCTATTTTTCTTCTCTTATGGGTATTTCGTCGAGGAGCTAGACAAGACTGGAAAAAGGTAATTCTCGAATATATTATTATAGGGATGGCAACTGTGGGATTTTTTATGATGCTATTTCTTACTTTTATAGGCTATCAGTATATTGTTCCAGGTGTAATTTCTGATATTACATTATCGCATTCTGGACAACAGGTCGTATTTATCGAGATGTCTCATATAGCGACTCCAAAATTTTACCAGCAAAAAAAATCAACTCTCGAGAGCTTGACTCAGAGTGGATATACACTTTTGATCGAGGGTGTGAAGCCAGGTACAGCCTCTAATCAAGCTCTCTTTGCACAGTCTCTAGGATTCGATCTGACACCAAGTCTCTACTCAGATATTGCTTCTCTTATTGATCTTATGAGTCAGGACAACAAGTTTCTTTTTGCCAATGTCTCAACAGGCTCACTCATATCGGTAGATCTCTCGATTGACGATATCATGAATCTCATGGGCACTTGATGAATATCTTTTATCCCAAAGGCTCTTCCTGATCTCTCATTGGAAATCAAAACCCTTTGAGAAAATATGTCTGTTAGAGAACAATTATTTTTCGGTTGGGTGGGTCGAGGTCTGCTCAATTGGGGACTTAAACGATCAGGTAATCTCGATATGATTTTGAGTTCTCCCGATCAGTCTCGACTTTTCTCTACTATTATCGATCGTCGCAATGATGCGATCGTTACATATATCCAGACTCATCCGAATCAGAATATTGCAATCATCTATGGTGCACTTCACTTCAACTGAGTTTATGAGGCTCTACAAAAGAGCAGTATAGGCTGGGTTATAACTCATATCACGAGCAGTGCACCTTATAGTTTGTAGAAATCTCTATAAAAATTATCCTGTATCCGTCATCTCGTAGTATCTGAAGAATGACAAGAGCCCAAAGAGTAACACGAACCCAATACTACAAAGACTCCAATAAGATAATTATGATCAAGAAAATATATATAGATTTGTCGAAGATAATTACTCCTCATGAATTATTTCAGGAGTTTTCTCATATTTTCTCATTTCCTTCCTATTTTGGAAACAATTGGGATGCCCTTTTTGATATGATGAATTCACTCGATCCTGGGTCAGATATTTTCTGAGATATGCCACAAATACTCACTGGAATACACCTTATATTTTCCGGTTTTGATCATTTGGAATGAGCCTTTTCTGATACTGATTTGAATCGATTCCGAGCCATCCTAGTAGATCTATCTGCGAGTACTGATTTTCGTAGTGATCACTTATATTTCACTTTTGAGATTCGGTATTCGCAGTAATATGTTGCTACTTTTCTTTGCTTTTTCCTCATATTTTTATATAATAAAGCAGCTTATTTCTGTATATATTTACTATTATTATGGCACCGAAAAATACTAAAAAATCAACTTCAAAAAAACCTGTGTTTCGTATCCCGAAAGATACTAAAGTCAAAATTATTGAAATTACTCCTCGAACTTTTCTGTTCCCACTTTTGGGTATTTCACTTATTTGGGCACTGTATAGTTTGTGGGCTCAGACTAGTACTGAGACTATTAATTATAATGACAAGATCGGAGTCAATGAAATCCGTCAAAACTATGAGTCGTGATCATATGAAGAGATCGTTATCTCTGGTAATCGTATAGAAGGTCGCAAACAGGCAATGGCAAATGTTGTTTGAGGAAAGACTCTCACAAAGCGAGATATTGACCGTACTATACTCCCAGCGAACGTCTCTATCACTGATATTGGACTCTCGAATCCTAGCAATCCTACCCGAGTCACTATCGAAAATAATGACTGGTCCAAGGCATTATGGGATTTTCTCCCAAGTGTTGCTTTGACTATAGTATTCTTACTTTTGATGTTATTTCTGATGGCTCGTATGGGTGGTGGTGGGATGGCGAATCCTATGCAATTTATAAAAAGTCGAGCAAAGATGTATGACCCAGAACTTGATGAGAAGGTTACCTTTTCTGATGTAGCTGGTTCTGATGAAGAAAAATCTGATCTCGAAGAGGTTGTTGACTTTCTCAAAAATCCAGCCAAGTACAAGGATCTTGGAGCCAAAATCCCACGAGGTATCCTCATGGTTGGACCTCCAGGAACTGGTAAAACACTTCTCGCTCGTGCTGTTGCTGGGGAGAGTGAGGTTCCATTTTTCTCTATATCTGGTTCTGAATTTGTCGAGATGTTTGTTGGTGTGGGTGCTGCTCGTGTTCGCGATCTTTTCCGTGAGGCTCGTGAGCATGCACCATCGATCATATTTATTGATGAGATTGATGCGATCGGAAAAAAGAGGTCACCTGGAATAGGAGGAGGCCATGACGAACGTGAACAAACTCTGAATCAGATCCTCACGGAGATGGATGGATTTGATAATGAAACCAATGTTATCATCATAGCAGCTACAAATCGAGCTGATGTTCTCGATAGTGCACTCCTGCGTCCAGGGCGATTTGATCGGAAGGTGACGATCAATTTGCCAACTCTCGAAGATCGTAAAAAAATACTCGAAGTTCACGCCAAAGGGAAGCCTTTCGCAGATGATGTCAGGTGGGATCGTATCGCTGGTATAACTATTGGATTCTCTGGTGCTGAGCTCGGTAATCTCCTCAATGAGGCTGCCATACTTGCAGGTAAGAAAAGTGCGAAAAGTATAAATCAAGATATGATCCAGAAATCTATCGAAAAGGTAGTGATGGGAAATGAGAAAAAATCCCTTCGTATGACAGATAAGGAGAAGCGACTTACTGCCCTACATGAGGTCGGTCATGCACTCGTCGGGAAGATGTTGGCTCATACTGATCCTGTCCACAAGATTTCTATACTACCACGAGGTGGGGCAGGGGGTGTAACATGGTTTCTCCCGGAGAAGGACCGAACCTATACATCCAAGGCAAAATACCTCGATGAACTCGCAACTCTCTATGGATGACGAGTTGCTGAAGAGATATTCTTTGGCCCTAATTATATCACGACAGGGGCCTCATCTGATATCGAAAAAGCGACTGAGATAGCGAGAGCTATGGTGATGCGATTTGGATTTGATCCTGATCTTTGAGCTGAGAACTATGCTCCAGATCACGTCGAATGACAACGCAAAGATATTTCGAACGACACCCGTATGATGATAGATCAAAAGGTGAGAGGACTCCTCCAGGATGCCTATGCTCTCGCTCAGAAGATCATCAATAAAAATCGAGAACTCCATGAGAATATTGCTAATGCTCTTCTCATAGTGGAAGAGATGACACAAGAGGAGTTCGATGTATTCTTCGATGGAGTGGCAGGAGTACCGACCAAGATCGCGATGTAACATTAAATTATAAAAATCTCGAGAGTTCTCGAGATTTTTTGCCTACCAATTCTCATATATTTTCTCTATGTCTTCTTGGCTCATGAAATCAGAACCCACGGAATACTCGATAGATCACCTCATGCGGGATTGATCGTCAAGTTGGTATGGCGTACGTAATTATCAAGCACGTAACTATATGAGAGATGATATGCTAGTTGGAGATCTGGTTTTTTTTTACCATTCATCATGCCCGACTCCTGGGATTGTAGGGCTGGCAAAGGTGGTATCAATTCCACATGCTGATGAGACACAATTCAATATGCTGGATAAACACTATGATCCAAAATCGAGCCGAGAGAAGCCCATATGGCAATGTGTGGATGTCGGATTCGTTCAGAAGTTTGATGCGGTACTCTCGATCAGTCAGATTAGATTGATTCCCGAGTTCTCTACTATGAAGATCTTAAAAAAGGGAAGTCGACTATCGATCACACCGGTGACGGATAGAGAAACTGAAATGCTTCTTGATGCTATAAAGAATACAGGTGATCTGTAACATTCTTCATATCTTTTTTGCTGTATTGTTTGAATACTGATGCATCTCCAGCTTGTATCTGAGCATTCATGGTGATATATGGCTTTCCATCTATGGAGAGCCATTTTTTATGGATTGGTCGTACTGAGAGTTCGAGTCCATATTTGCTACGGAAATAGTCTTGTACATATTTGCGAGTATCTCGGTGCTCTGAAGGAGGTAGGGTAAATAGTGAATATGACTCTGAGTCGAGAGAATAGTACACACGGTGATCCTGATGGAGTATCACCAATACCTGAGCGTCAGGTGTAGGGAAGGAAATAGATGTTTTTTTCTCTATCACTTCAATGGTTCATCGTGATGTATAGAACTGACTACCTGTGAATATATAGTTACCTGGATCCAATAGATTAGCAGTTTTTGGCTCAGAGGTGCGAGCCCAATCCATGAGTCCATTATTGATATTTTGGACTATTACATTTTCTCAGACACCATTCTCCATACTTTTGCTGCCAAAAGTATCAAAAGCATCGGTGGGGAATCAATATCCCAAGGGTATTTCCAATCCCGCTCAGCGGGAAAGGGGCACTCGCTCAGTATTCGATTCGCTCTTCTTTTTTTCTGATTTCATCACCGCTGAAACAGTGCTTCCCCTCCGAACCCCCATTCATTGTTCTTGAGACTTTTTAGATACAAAACTTTGAAAATCCTTCTCTATTTCACTTTTCTCATCTTCACTGAGTTTGATATTTTTTGCTCATTTATAATATCTCGAGAATATTGTTTCTAGATTCGTATCCCAAGCGAGGAGTGGATCTCAATAGCCGAATGCAAGAATAGCTCGAGCAGTATACTCGCCAATTCCAGGAAGTTTTTTGAGTGATTGTTTATCTCTTGGAAATATACTAGCGTACTCTTCATGTATGGTCTTTGCGGTTTTGAGTAGATTCCTTGCTCGAGAATAGTAACCGAGTCACTGATAATACGGAAAAAACTCATCATAATCAGCTCGTGCAAGTTGTTTTATGGTAGGATATCTACTTAGTATTTTCTCATAAAAAGGGACTACTCTATCAGCCTGTGTTTGCTGGAGGAGGATTTCTGCCAGCCATACTCGGTATCCACTCATATCACCCAAATCATACTGCCTCCAGGGGAAGTCGTGTCGTCAGTGCTGTCTATACCAGTCGAGAAGTATCTGCCAAGGAAAGGATTTCATGATATGATGATATTTATATTTCTTTTATTTGCAAAAAAAGAGTCTTTCAGATATACTAAATCTATATTTTAATAATAAATAGTATGAGTCAAAATGTACGAAATAATGTTTCAGATCATACGAGCACTGTCAATAGACTAGAAGTACCTCAGGTAGGACAAATTATCGAGGCTCTCAAAATCAAATATGCAACGAATGCTGAAGTTTTGCTGATGCTCAGTGGAATTGCCCTTAAGGTACAACAGGTACCAATATGAGTACGACAGACTGTAGCTGAACTCCTGCAAGCCAATTTGGACTCCCAGATTGCTAATATGGGAACCATAACCGCAGTTATCATGGCAATTAATTCGCAACATAGGGTACTCAAGGCCGCAAATGATAAACAGTTTCAATCGGCTGCTTAATTTTCACCTTCTCATCGAATGATGCAAAATACTCGTCTCCAACTGCTTCTTGAACGGGCTCCCATCAGTGATGAGGATCGCCATAATATCTCTCGTATTTTTACAATTCTATCATCTGAGAGACAAGCAGCACTGATTTCAGAGTGGGATGAATACATATCGCGGTTTATAGCGATACGAGATCAGATATTTGAGGAAGAAGCTCGCAAGTTCCTCTCGGGACTCCAAGCAATCGATATAATCCTCGATGAGGCAATTACCCGTGAAGCTGAGAAACAATCCGAAAGAGATCATAATAAAAAACAAGTTCGAGCTCAACTCGAAGCAGCAATAGCGTATGATCAGGTACAAAAGCTTCGACAAATAAAGGATCTCCATATAATAGGGAGGTAAATATGTATTAGGAGTAGTTTCTGGTCCTTATGCAAGTATAAAATAGGGAAAAAAATTGCAGATGAGTAAGGGATATGCTAGAGTATATATATCACAGTTGGTCATGTGACAAGCTCTCACCTCAAGTATAGTCGTAGACCAATAATATATTGGTCTTTTTTATTTTTTCTATGAGTCTTCCAGAAATCACAGATATTCCTATGACCAATCGAGGATCGAATCCTATTGTCATCTCTATTCAAACAAGTTTGGGAGGATATCGTCTTCGTAATTTTTATATTACCAATGGCCTACAGGGATTTGTTTGGATGATTTTCCATTTTTCTGTAATATTCTTTTTTGGCTTTCTCCTTCACAATATCGCACTCGTGGGGTTTTTCTTGGGATTTGCGAATTTGATAGCATTCGGGATTGATATCCCTCTCGGCATCATACAACGCTATGTCCCTACTCGTCGTATGTTTATCATTGCTGCTGTATCTCAGCTGATTGCTACGGGTATATTTTTTGGTTTCATTTTCCATGTATTTAGTCTTATTCATACTGTTGGATCGGTTATCACTCCTGAATCACTTCAGGCTGGGAGTGATTGGTTTTTTGGTAGTGCGCTCAACTTGATTGGAGTGATTATCGCATCTATCTGTTATGGACTCACCAAAGAAATCAATGATGTTTCCACATATGGTTATATTCTTTCCCAGGCGGATCCGAGTGAATATGGAACTATCCTCGCTCGTAATAATATCACATTTGGGATTGGTTCCCTAACTGGACTTCTGGTTTCTGGGCTTATATTATCTGTTAATCCTGCATTTGCTGTAGTTATACTGGGCGTTATTATTACAGGATTTCTTATATTTACAATTCGTTACTTTGATAACTCACTTGATTCGGTAGATATATCTGATATCACAAGTTTCCGTATATCCGTGGAACGATGGAATAAGGAAAATGTTCGAGAATATATCACTGAAACGGTTAGCAAAGTCGACCTCGAACGCATCGTGAACGGAGCCAAATATCTCATGCTCAAGCCAAAGCAAAAAAATAAAGATACTAGTATTCCATGGAAGGCCATTTTCACTTCGAGTAAAAGAGAATTCGCTATTATTTGGGAGATATGTATACACAAACCAATGCATATTTCACTCTTTTGGACAATTACTCTCGTTCTGACATTCGGATTTTGGGATACATTTGCTTCGAGTTTTCTCCTGGGATTTCTCGATCAAATCAAACCAGGATGGAGCTATGTTCTCTTAGCATTTATCGCAGTTCCTGGTATAGTCCTCCAAGAAACAGTGAGTAAGATCGGAGCAAAAATCGGTGTCAAGACGATTGGTATAATTGGATTAGTTCTCTCCTGAGGCTCTCTCATATTGATGGGTATATTTGCACTGGGTTCTACATTGAGTCCTCTAGTCATACTCTCGTTAGCACTCATTAACTCACTTGGATATGCCTGTGGTATGTCGACAGGACAGAATCAGTTCCTAGATACTTACAACCGTATATATGCCGAACATGAGAATCTCACAGAAATCAATGCGAATGCCTCATCAGGTCCTATGAAGGTAATACAGAATATGGCAAATGTCATCGGGCTCATCATCGGTGGTGCTCTCATTGGTTTCGGATTTCCTGCATTTTTTATACTCTTTGGCCTTCTTATTATATGACTCTTGTATTGGACAATCTGATATAGAGGACGTATTCAGCTCTAGCTCCATTCGAGTGTGACACTTCGATTTCTTACTATCTCTACCTCAAGTTCTCTGAGTATATAGGATATATTTTTATCTTTGAGGATTATTTTCTGCTGCCATTCACCTCCATATTTTTCATGGATTTCTCTATCAAAAGCTAAAAAGGTGCTTTCTTTTTTGAGGAGTCATATTTTATGGATAAGTTTGCTCATAATATTTTCAACTTTCTTTTTTTGTTCATCATGTATTCGGATGGTCGCGAGTTCTGCAAATGGTGGATATTTAAAGTCTAATCGCTCACGACTCAGATATCATAGAAATGATCTCGTATTCCCATCCATAATTTCTCTGAGAAGAGGATGATCGGGTGTATACGTCTGAAGATAGAGAGGAAGACCTTGTTTCTTGTAGTATGAGATCTCATTATAGATATCCTCTTCAATATGATATGAGGGAATAGAGAGATTGAGTTCAAAAGAAAGCCAGATAACGGCTCCTATCTCAGGATGGATAATTGTACCGCCTATTTGGGTCGTCAGCACAATATCGCTCGTATGTATCTCACTGTAGAGAGTTTCAGCCTTTTCTCGAGTATCACTATCAATACGTAGTAGTTGTATATCTTTTGGAAGGAGTTTCTTGAGATTGTCCTCGATTTGTTGTATGCCGACTCATACGGGATTGATATGTGAGCCATGACACTCTGGACATACAATAGGGAATGCCGCGACTTGATTGCAGTGATGGCAAATCAAACACTTATGAGGAATTGTATGATAGGCGAATGCAATATCACAGTGTGGGCACTTCTCATAGTGGCCACAGTCAGCACATATCCAAGCTCTCGCATTCCCTCTACGTGAATAAAATATTAGAGATTTTTTACCACTTTGCTTTATATTTTCGATCACGCTGAGTATCTCGGCTGAGATACAAGGAGCTTCGAGTTTGGCTGATTGAAGTGGTATGATAGTGATAATAGAGGTCATATAGTTATCCGAGTTCTTCTTCAATAAATCTTACAAATCCCTTCACATTGTCATGATTGTGATAGATCGAAGCATATCTGACAAATGCTACTTCATCAAAGTCTCTGAGTTTTCGCAGTATATCTTTCCCGACACGTTTAGAGGTTATAGCCTGTTTATTTTGTGCCCACTCATTTTCGAGGGTATTGATAGTATCTTCGAGTTTATCTGGATCAAATGGTCTCTTTACTAGGGCCTTTAGCATAGAGTTCACGATCTTGGTACGATCATAGGGCTCGAGCTCGCCTGAGGATTTGGTAACCATAAAGGAAACAAATTCGAGTCGTTCAAAGGTAGTAAAACGTGATTTGCACTTCTCACATTCACGACGACGACGGATCGCTTTACCATCATCCGTAGTACGAGAATCGATCACACGAGTATCGAGATTGCGGCATTTTGGACATTTCATGGTGTTGGAATTTAAGAATTGGTAGTATCTGTTCTATTTTTTTTATTGTACCCGTATTTTTTCATATTTGCCAGTGGCATGGATATCCGGCTGGTACATATAGTAAGCGGTAACTGGGGGGAGTAGGTAGATGCCAATATATTCTGGTCGAATATAGTAGATATAGGTATAAGGAAGATCTGTTTGACCCGCGTACTCCTGAGTGGCGAATATACGATCGATACGAGATTCTACATGGGTCCATCCATTCCAGTATCCATATTCACTATTATTATCTGTAGTACTCGAACTTTCAGTTTTGAACATAGATTGTATCGGTCTCCATGCGCCCGGTATATAGTCTTCGAGAGTCAGATAGTATTTTGGTGTATTTCCTGGTTTAGGAGTCACAGTGATACGGACTCGGTAGAGTTCTCACTTGCGAAAAATCCCATTGGTAATAGGACTTGCTGATAAGAACTGCCCTCTTTCATCTAGTCCTTTTGACTCATCAACTTTTTCAAATACTCGATTTATTCCCATCTCAGGATGAGATACTGGTGCAACTTGGAATATATCGATTGGTTCATCGCGGAGACTGATTTCATAGTAGATGCTGCCTGATCATTTGACTCCAGATATCTCGAGTGTGTTTCCGATGAGTGATCGCCGAGTATTGTAACTATACCTATGAACTCATTTTTTTCCATTGACTGGTATTTTCAGGCTTCCAGTAACTATTTGGAATGATGAGAGAAAAACGTTTCCCGATGAGAGTTCTACAAGGGCCATAAAGAGTTGAATCTTGGTTTGAGTCGATACATAGTAAGATTCTAGATCTACTCATCTGAGCATGTTCGTAACGATAGTTCTGGATTTTTCTCTATCCCCAATTCGTAGGAGTAGGCGAGCATAGATAGACTGATCTGCTGTATCGTCCCAGTACCAATATGATTCTTTATTGCGAGAACTCATACGAGTCTCGAGATTCTTCTTCATATTTATATCCAGTTGTCCGATTGATGCGAGTCCTACTGAGTACATCAGATATCCATGTCGTGAGAGTTTTTGGAGATTGATAGTTGCTTGTAATTCTTTGGCTTTAGCATGCTTGCTCTGAGCAAGGGTCGCGAATATCTCTGCTCGTTGATCCATCTGATCCTCAGGTATTACTGTATTCGCAATAAAATCGAGCCCTCGCTTGAAAACATCATCAGGGATTATAACTCCTAGTTTCCGAAACTCATAGAGTGAACGAATCACATAAGGGGTTATATGCTCATTTGGAGTTGTATCATTTTCCCAGTATTTCCAGCCACCTGTAGGATCTTGCATTTTGAGTATTTTTGCAACTCCATCTTCTAGATTTTTTTTGACCGTCTTCAGATCTATAGAGATACCAAAACTCGATGCGAGTTGTATTGCTATAGCATTTGGAAGTGTACTCGAAATCGTTTGTTCGATACATCCATAGGGATAGGAAATCATCGATGCTATGGTTCGCTCTGGATTTTGTAGTGGACTATCTGATACTGAAATGGTGACCCGAGATTCTCCGTTTGTATTTGTGCCAGGGCGAGGTAGGCTGACAACCACTCCAGTATTCGTAGAACCAGATACTCGGTTCACATCAGCAATGATAGGTGGAGGAGCAATATGGAGTGTCTTGGTAATACTATCGAGAACGATTCATTTTTCTCGAATCGTGATTGTATATGGAATATCTCCATTCCATACTTTTCATACTTCCACTTTGAAGTCGTGAGCAATGGCTTGACTCGGATTTAAGATGAGCATTTCTGACTTTTTGAGTAGAGTACCGCCAGTACCGATATCGAGAGATACGCTTACAGGTGTTATACGAGGAGTACTATTAAATAATGATGCTGTAATAGTAGTATTATCACCTGCATAAGCTAAACTCGGGGCATATACTTCGATTGTATAGTCTCGACGGACTGCAATCGATTTTTCACTGACTGAGAATTGAGATGATTTGGTTTGTCCGATCGCTATAATACGGTAATCTGTGACATTATCCGGGAGCTGAAATGTGACCCTTGCCTTACCTTTAGTATCTGTGAGAATCGATGGATTATAATAGGTAGTATTCTGGAAAAGGGTTCGAGTTGATATCTGAGCTCCATCTCCTCACTTGTTACCACTTCCACCGTTGGACCCTTTACGAGAGAGGAATCGATTGCGTTCTATACCGATAGCTGTCAATGCAGTCTTCATGGTGAATGGATATTTCTGGAAAAACTTTGGGATGATGTCGAGGTCAATATTACCCAGAAGACGGATGAGACTCTCATCGATGACCATCACTTCTATCTCTCCTGGTTGTGATATACCTGATTTGTCGGTTAGCGTCAGGTCGATAGTAATCATTTCACGATTTTTATACGTTTCTTTGTTTGGTATGATGCTCACTTTTCATTTTTTCCCTGCCAGATCCATAATAATCTCAGAGTATCCGACGGCATATCCACGATCAATCGTTCCTCCTCTAGGGAATGCAATAGCTCCGATATATACATTGGGATAGAATGAATCATCGATGAGATAGTCTCGTGTATATGTTGATCCAGAATAGGCAACATACTCGTGGTCTATTACTCCGCCTCGCTCGCGAGTAATATAGAGATATCCACCGCTCGAAAATGGGGTTGTAATGAGTATATGAGCGGTTTCACCGTTTTGATATATTGTTTTCTCGGGTATTACGCGTAGGGTACTATCACGGCTGTTGAAGTTACCCGTGAGATATATAAGTGTTTCATAGATGGTTTCTTTAGGTGGTTCAACTCCCACCTTCGTAATGGGGAGGATACGCAAGAAATATTCACCCGATTTTAGTCACTTTGTATCGAGATCGAGACTCTTTCCTGTGATAGAAGTACCAGATACTATAGTATCAGTACTATGTACTATAGGTGTCTGTTCTCCTCGAAGTGTTGATATGCGTTCACTCGTATAGACTCGATGAACGAGCTCATATCGATATTTATTTGTGAAGCTCTGATCCCATTTTCCATATTTTGGACCGATTGTGGCTCGAATCTGTTCTCCAGGTTTCAGTATACGATTCATGACGGTTGCTTGGAGTGGATTGTTCCTATCGTACATCTTATACTCTTGTCCGAGTCCAACCAGAATAGTACCTGGGGTTGTCACAGTCTCTCCAGTGAGTGGATCAGCGATCGTGACTTCTGCGGTATATATATAGTTATCTGAGAATGATGCAAATTCGACCTCAGCTCTCAGGACTCCGTATCCATCCGTATCAATAGATCCTGTCCCTTCTGTATAAAACTCAGGAGTCTCCTCATAATAGCATCACCAGAAGCAATCGCCCCAATAGCTCATATCATAGTGTATATTCTTGTAGATACGATAGGTAAAGGGTACGCTTCGAATTCGAGATCCATTATAGTAGTGTGCTTTCACAATTCAATTAATAGTCATATTCGATTGATATACTCTATCATATCATGGATTTGTCGTATCATTGTTTGCGACTTCACGAATATGGTTAATAATTCCATTTGTTACCTCAGGACTCGATAGTTGTACCTCTGCCGTAAATGTTGGGTTTTTGAAAATCTCCACTTGGAAACTTGTATTAGCTGAATCGATCCATTTACTAAAATCATTTATTCTTTGGACTTCTATCTTATAGGCTCCGAGTGGAGCATCTTTTGGTATTACGAAACTCGTAGCGACTGAGCCATATGCATTCGCCTTGATTCGCCTTGTTGATATAATTTTCCATTCCGGATCCGTGATAATGATATCGAATGCCTCATTTTCAGGGATAGTTAAATTCTTTTCATTTTTTCGTATTATTCATTTGATATAGACTATATCTCCTGGAAGATATAGCTTGCGATCTGCATGCACATATGCACTATAAAGTGATCTATTATTCCAACCATAGTCTGATTCTTTCATTCCAAAATTCCATCCTGTGATCCCATCATTCCAAGTGCTTACTACATAGCCGAAGTGTCCGTTTCATTTCGATACTGCAACGAATGAGTTATATCGTCATTCATAGTCACCTCACCATTCGGATGTGAGATTGTAGGGATTATTACTATCTATAGTCGTGGAATCTTGCTGGAGTGTACCATCTTTTGTTGTTTTTCCGAGTAATATTCCTGTTCCCCAAGAGAGAGCCGAGAGCGGAGTATAGGTAATGTCATACTTATTTTTTCCATTATTCCAGGCCTGCGTATAGAGTTGTGAGATATTATTTCGGATGGTAATATCTTGTTCCTGCCGAGGTTCACCCGTTCGGATATCAGTTGCGAGAACTTGGATTTTACCACTGGAATCTATCTTCATTGTTATATGAGTATCGATTACAGAGAAGACTCTCGGTGATACCCACCGGTCTATTCCCATGATATCTTCCTTATTCTGAAATGCCATAATATAGAGCCCTGGACTCAATCACTTGAGCAAGAATCTATTCACATCAAAATTGGCAATCGATGATCCAGGAGTTATTGCAATGGTTTTTTTGATACAACTTGATACCTCATTACTTTTGAGTATATCATAGAGAGAGGGTGTATAGGATTTATTTTTGAGTTCATTCATCCGTTCGATTCTCGCATAGGCATTGATTGTGATTTGACAGAGTTTGATCTCGTATTCATTTTTATAGGCTTGACTACGGTAGAGTTTTGTAGGAATCGGTTCTCCATATTTGAATATTGTTTTATTCCCTACTACTTTCAGGGAGAGAGAGCGTGTAGCTCTAGCTGTAACGTCCATTCTCATACTCGTAAATCGACCATAGATGTCTGATATATTATCGAGGCTAATTTGGTAATCATTTCACTCAAGGAGGTTTGCATATACGACTGCCTTGTTCGGACTGAGTTCTATATCATTTTCTGTAATGTTGATATTTGGAGATATAGAGAGTTGTTTCAGGAATTCGATCTTTGCCATACGTCGATGCTCTAGATACTCCTCACTATAGAGTGTACCACTATCTGCAAATATATCAGTGCTAAAATGAAACTCGATTCGACTCTGCATCTCGTATTCAGGTGAGAGTAGATCTGTAACTATGCCAGAAGCTGTGAAAGATGCTATATTATCATAGCGGATATATTGAAAATCACCACCAACTCCCGCAATGATACAGGATCCTGAGGGATAATCCGAGAGTTCTAATTGATACACTCACTCCGTATTTGTCGTTGTAGAAAGTTTTTTTACAGTGACTCTTTTCCAATTGGTGGAATCCCATGTATTAATATCACAGCCACCACTATTAGTTCCGAGCACTCGTATGTACCAATTTATATCTCCGAGATTGAGAGTGTTGTAGCCGGACATAATAACTCGATAGGTCATATCTCTCGGGAGTCAGATACTCTCTAGACTGAACTGTTTGATTATTTCACTATAAGATGTTCATATATCTCTCGGCAGTTTCCATTCTGTTTTTTTTGTGGAATTATAAGTATCTGCAGATATTTTGATGCTATCATCTTTTTGCCATTTTTTCGGGTTGATTTCTATATATTCACCACTCACCACCATATATCATTCTCAGGAGACTGTTGCATCCCAAGGCTTTCCATTTTTTGTGAGGGACTGGAGGAGAGCGGCCTTATCTATCATATGAGCTGTTTCGACAGTTTCAAATTGGATCCACGGTTTTACAAGAGCAACTCTCATTGTACTACTGGATTGTTGGTCTTGCCCAACAAAAGCAAATGAGAATGTATCAGTGGCAATACTGTAAGCATAAAATCCAAGTAAGCCAACAGATATTGTTGCCAAGAGGATGAGGAGATACTCGGATAATTTTGGCATAGAAAAAATACAGAATATGTCTTTTAGTATAGATTTTATATCCCTCTTTGCAAGTGCAAAATTAGATCTGATAGCGTATAGCCTCGATCATTTTATCGATGGTTGGATCGAGTGGAATTTTTGGCATTTTGGCATCAACTACGACGAACATATCTCCAGTTTTTCCATCCATTGTTCGTCATTTTCCGCTGATTTTGAATCGAGTTCCAGGCTTGGTTCCTGATTTTACCTTGAGGGTCATGACTTTTCCATAAACCGTCTTGATCGATATAGTGGTATCATAGAGAAAATCCAAAAAAGGGATTAGCACAGTTTCTATAACATCAAGATTGGGTATTTCTTTTGATACTTCAGGTTCTTTGGGTTGTGATCTCGCCTGGTTGCGTCCACCTCCAAAAAGATCTCCGATATCGAAATCAACTCCACCTCAGCCACCGAACTGAGAAAATATATCCTCAAATCCTCCAGATCGAGATCCAGATGATTGTCCTCGTGACGGTCCACGTTGACCTCAAAATGGGCTCCCACTCGAACCAAAGGGATTTGCTTCTGCAGATCCAAATTGGTCATAGTTCTTTCGTTTTTCTGTATCTCCTAGAGTCTGATAGGCTTCATTGATTTCTTTGAATTTTGCTTCTGATTTTGTGTCATGAGTATTACGATCTGGATGATGTTCCATAGCTTTTTTCTTGTATGCTTTTTTGATCTCAGCTTCAGTAGCAGTCTTATTTACTCAGAGAGATGCGTAGTAGTCTTTTGGCATAATGTGTTTTTTTGTATGAATTGAGGATAGTATATCAAAAAAATAGAAGTAGTCAAAAAGACGTGTCATAATTTAATGACAAATTACTTGTGTTGATAATTTTACTCAGTTTATTTGAGAAAACTGAGTTACTTCATTGCAGTATTGAGTGACTATTGTAGTATATCATGGCACCGTTTCAAATCTTTGAGGTACAAAAATATATTGTTCCAGCTTTCTGGTGAGCGGATTCATTCTATAACTATATACGGGTGGCACTATTCTTGTTTGAGGTAAAGTATTTTTAGGTATAGTTAGCTGTTGAGTTCTTCAATATATAGGTGGTTTAGGCTGACATAATTGCAATATTTTTGATCCATTATCGAATGTAGTCGTGCACATAGTATCTCAGAATGGACCCTGATGACTAGGTAATTTGCTAATTGGTCGCGGAGTGACTCTATATAGTATATCACTCACAGGTATAGTAGTCATACATCCCGAAAGAATAAGTCCAGCTATTGCTGTAGTGAGGATATGCGTTCAACTCTGTGCTGGAAGTGATATATCAGATTCTTGCGTGAGTTTTTCCATATAATATATATTATAGATAATAAAAATAGAGTATAATCAATTCTTATACTTTGCAAGTATGAATTATTAATTATAATAAAAGTATTGAATATATAGAAATAATCCTTTAAATAACTGAAGAATCGAGTAGTATTATTATATATATGAGAGCAAATGACTTCCACTAACGGAGAAGTAGGTGATGCGAAGATAGACGATATCGAGATTATTATTTGTGAGACTTAAGTCGAAGCACTGGTACTTGATACAAATCTTATCAAGCATTTTATCAAAGACAGGTATTATTTGCCTGAGGAAAATCCTATAGTCTATTTATCCATTCTTTCTATTTCTTTAATAATCTCTCGAGATAATTCTCTTGGAATAATCATATCTTCTCATTTGATTTTTATATTTTTTAGTTCTCTGAGTTCTATTTCGTTCATCTGTCTGATATACCAGAGGAGATCATCACTTGTGAGTTTAGAGTGATGATCTTGTAGTTTTTTGAATACTGGAACCGTCTCGAAACTTTTAGATTTCGTATGATTGATACCTTCTGATCTATATTTTCTATCTATCAGTTTCTCTAAGTGTACGCGCACTTCTGTTGTAATATTGCAAGTTTTATCACTTATTCATCCCAGAAGGTCAGAGTTGGGGGCTTTTTTCCTGCCAGGTATCAAGCTATTATCAAGTTCTGTAGCCATAGGGAATTTAATTACTAATCACAAGTATTATGTGTTGATACTTCTGCTCCATTAATTTCGGAGAATGAAATTGTTATTTTACAAGGTTTTGTTGCAATATATGAATTTCCTAAAGTATATCGAATAGATGTTGATGGTGGTTGATCCTGATTATAATAAACTATTATAGTTTTTTTAGAATCGCACAATCTTAATACATTTTCTTTAGTAAATTTACATATCTTATCTCCTAAGGGACCAGTACTAATAAAGGTTTTATCTGGGATAACTCAACTACTAATATTGGATTCTGAAGCCTCATTTGCATGAGTTGGATAACTATTTAGGCAAGCTAATAGAACTAATCCAGCTACAGTACTTGAGAAAATATTAACTCCCTTAGTGCTCACATTCGAAATAGGCATTTCTGGCTGGAGTTTTTCCATATAATATATATTATAGATAATAAAAATACAGTATAATCAAATTTTTTATTTTTCAAGTATAAAATATCGATAATGTCAAAATTCTTAGAACATATCCAAAATATTCTCTCAAATCTTCCAAAAACCCCATGAGTGTATCAGATGCGTGACAAACAAGGAAAAGTTATGTATGTTTGAAAAGCCAAAAATCTGAAAAATCGAGTTGCGTCATACTTTATGAGAACAAAAGATCTCACCTTAGCAAAGAAACAGATGGTAGCAAAGATAAATAATATAGAGACCATAATTTGTGCGACTGAAGTTGAGGCACTCGTGCTGGAAACTAATCTTATAAAGTATCTTATGCCCAAATACAACATCCTAATGAAGGATGATAGGAATCTGGCATATCTTAAAATTACTAATTCTCCTGTTCCAGAACTTATCAAAACGAGACAAAAATTCAGTGATGGTGCAACATATTTTGGTCCATATGTTGCTGGAGTAGAGCAATCTGTGAGGGCTCTACGAAGGATATTCAAAATCAGGAATTGTCGCGTGAAATTTGCTCAGAGTAGAGTTCCGTGAAATGGTAGAATAATTGTTACAGATAAAGCAGGTAGAACTCTCCCTTGTATAGATTATTATATTTGACTCTGTCCAGCACCATGCACTCTTGATCCTACTAAGATTCAACTACATCAAGAAAATATTGAACGGACTCGACAATTCCTATCATGACAGTCGAGTACTATATTCTCTGATCTAGAGAATCAAATGCAACAGAAGGCTCGCCATCATGAATTCGAAGAAGCTCAGAAAATCAAAGAAACACTCATCGCCCTCCGTGGATTACATGAGCGACAAAAAGTCAGAGACATGGTTGACTGAGATGTGGATATTTGTATACAGTATGAAAAGTATAATAAAACATACATAGCAATTACACAACTTAGAGGGGGTCAAATAATTGGAGTATTTCGTCATGAGATCGATACTGGAATTGATGAATGAGAAGACGTCATGATTTCTTTTTTGATGCGGCAATATATCGAAGCAGATAATTTGCCTACTATTTTACTCGTTACCAAGGACTTCTGAGATGAAGCATTTTATATGTTTCTCTCTACTCAGGGAATCAAAATAGAGCTCCCAAAAAAATGACCAAAGAAAGATCTACTCGATTTTACTAGAAATCAACTTCGAGAATATGCCTATAAGCGAGAACTTGCTACTATGGAAAATAAAACTTTTACTCGAGACCATATGGCCAATGTACTCAAAGACTTGGAATATCCCATTCCTGAAAAGTGAGAAATCGTTTTTGAGTGTTATGATATATCACATACAGATGGACACTTCACCTATGCTTCTCGGGTTGTTATTGCCAATGGGCGACCAGATCCAAGTCGCTATAGAAAATATAAAATTAGAACACTTAGTATTGGTAAAATAGATGATTATGCTTCTCATCGGGAAGTTATGGTTCGTCGTACTCTTGAGGGGATAGCAGAAAAAAATTTCCCGCATCTCATTATTATCGATTGATGAAAATGACAATTATCGAGTGCAATTGCAGGAATCAAAGAATGAATATGGAGAAGTACACAAGAACCTAATATGAGTGATTTAGGGAATTCGGAGTTAGAAGTGAATTTAGAACAAAAAATGCTCACTAATAACTCATCTACTAGTATTTCATATTTCGATGCAGATTCTGGTCTCCCTCGAATCCCTATTTGTTCCATTGCCAAGCGAGAAGAAGAGATATTTATTCCAATGAATAATAGTGCAATTATATTCGAAAAGGGAAGTCCAGAGCTCATGGTCCTTCAGAAAGCTCGAGATGAGTCTCATAGATTCTCTATAACAGCCAATAGATCTGCGAGAACTAAAGCTATGAAAAAAAATATTCTCGAAGAGCTCCCAGGTATTGGTCCAATTACTCGTAAAAAACTCCTAAAACTCGCAGGCAGTATCGATGCGATTCAAAATCTTTCTCCTCTGGAACTCTCTCAGGTCTGCAATATCGCTCAGATAGAAACACTCAGGGATCATGGAATTATTGGATAACTGGGTATTTTTTTTAGATTATCTTATCTCTTTTTTGTAAATTATGCCTTGCACAAAGTAATTGTATATTTTCAACTTTCAAAGAGGTTCCTCCTTTAGAAAAAGGTAATATGTGATCAAAATGTAGATTATCTTGACTTAAGCAGGTTATACATTTACCTTTATCTCTTTTCCATACTTCTAGTTTTACTGAAGTGGGGATAATACGATTATGTTCCAAATCCAACAATTCTTTAATGTTTTCTTCTTTTTTATTATTATTGTTAGTTATAAGTAATTCAAATTTAAATACAGCTCTGCCATTTGATTCCTCCTTCCATGAATTATATAGCTGAAAAATACCATTGTAGCACCAAATTCCATCTTTAATTTTTTCATAAACTTTTATCAATTCTGCATTTTTTTTGCCTTCTTTAAAATTAATTGCTGCAGATTCAAATTTTCAATTTTGGGTTAGTATTCCGGAGGGTGTAAATCTTGGTTGATCTACTTCTTTTGGAATTTTTGCTAAGTTCTTAGGTAAGTCATGTCCCTCATAAATTAGTATTGTATCATCGTCTTTTATACTGTCGGCGTATGGAGCATTTTTTCTAAGAGACATTAGAATTACACTGGTTCCACCATTTATTTGAAAATTCATTCCTCTTTGCAAACTATATCATTCTTCCATACACATTTAATGATATGAAATTATATCACCAGGACTTATCATTTTTTGATAATTTAAGTTAAATAAAAATATAGTTTATTTTCTTTTTCATTTTTTACAATAAATACTCTCCTATTCACAAAATACTATTTTTCACTATACTCTAATACATGTATATCCTTGCCTTCGAAACATCCTGTGATGATTCCTCTGTAGCTGTAATGCGGGATGATATCTGTATTGGACTCTCGACTCGAACTCAATTAGAACATAGTATCACGGGTGGAGTTGTACCTGAGGTTGCAGCACGGAGTCATGCGACTGCGATATTCCCATGTATCGATGATGCACTCTCAGAAGCTGGAATAGTAATTGGTGATATTGATATAATTGCCTGTACCGATCATCCTGGTCTTGCCCCATCTCTCCTCACTGGTCTCGTCGTTGCAGACACGCTCGCACTATCGCTCAAAAAACCATTCCTGAAAATAAATCATATCGAGAGTCATATCTTCGCTAACTTCCTCGAAAGATCTGAGTCAGATATTGTATTTCCTGCAGTAGTCCTCACGGTTTCTGGTGGACATACTGAACTCTATCAATGGAATTCGCTATTCGATTTTCGTATGATCTGACAGACTCATGATGATGCTGCGGGTGAATGTTTCGATAAAGTATCCAAGATGCTCGGGATGGGTTTTCCTGGTGGAAAGAAAATAGCTGATCTCGCTACTCATTATCAATGACCATTTGAGGGTATTTTTCCTCTTGTCCTTCTCACCCCAGATTCGCTCGATTTCTCATTCTCTGGCCTCAAGAGTGCGGTAAAGAGATATATCGATAAGCAGATAGCTACTCCTGAATGACTCACACAGAACAAAAAAATACAAATTGCATATGAGTTTGAAGAAGTCGTCACGGATATCCTATCGAAAAAAATCATGAGAGCAGCAGAACAAAAAATTGCCAAAATGATGCTCCTCGCTGGAGGAGTCAGTGCTAATACCAAACTCAAGAATAAAATCCAAAAAATTGCTGATATCGCTCACATACCATTTCTCGCACCCATGCAGATAATATACTCTATGGATAATGCTGCGATGGTCTGAATCAGAGCATATTATGAGTATCAGAAGAATAGAGAATAGAGAATAGAGAATAGAAAATAACTATTTATTTTCTATCAAAATATTAGTGAACTTGTGAAAAATGATAATTTTTATATTGTCAAATTGTTTTCAGAGTTTCGTTTTGCTTTTGTCTTAGCTTCTTATATTATAAAGATGTTTATTATTTTATATGTACTTATGGTAACACAAAAGGTCGAAATTGTATCTGTACCAGAAGCGGGAGATGAGTCAAATTTTTCTCTTACTCATATTCTTCTCATTATTATTGTTCTCCTAAATGCCAGTGCACTATACCTTCTCACTGGTAATTCTATTTCTCTTCCTGCAAGTATGTCTGTAGATCCGATTGGTGTCAAAAAGGCACTTCTTGAAATCGAATATTCCAAGGTTGGTGGAAAGGAAAACTATGATATAATGACTCAGGCACAGAATCTCTCTGTCAATGATCCCCAGAATCCATCGAATATAGAGGCAATGAAAAAATATATTGCTACTTACGCGAGCTGAACTAAGAGAGCCTCTCAGACTACTCCTACAATTCAAACAAATGGCTCTACTATGACTCCAGTAGAAATCTCAAAGATACTCTCTGGAGCTACCCTTGAAGGAAACAAGTCAGCTGAGATCGTCGCTATTGAGTACTCTGATATGGAGTGTCCATTTTGTATAAAGCAATATAGTGATACCAAAATACAACCCTCTCTTCTCGCTCAGTATGGAGACAAGGTTGGATTTGCATTCAAAAATAATCGTTGAGTGAATCATCCAGGAACTGAAGCTAAGGCTCTCGGTGCACTTTGTGCAAAAAAAATAGGAGGAGACAAGGCATATATCGAGTTCTATCATGCTATAATGGATGGAACAACGCAAGGAAATGTATATCCAGTAGGTAAACTTGCAGATATCGCTAAAAAACTCTCACTCGATCTGACGAAGTGGCAATCATGCCTTGATACTAAGGCTACTCTCTTAGGTCTTGATGCTGAGACTGCTGAGGCTCAGAAATATGGTATGGGATGAACTCCAGGTACGCTCTTACTCAATGTTAAAACAGGCAAATATGCAACGGTCGAATGAGCCTATCCATTCTCATCATTCATAGAAAAGATCAGTTCTATCCAATAGAACTTTCAATAAAAAAATCCACTCGAGAGTGGATTTTTTTATATTCTATTTACGACGCCACTCATGAGAGAATGAATTAGAGAGAGTTTCTCACTTTCGATACTCGAGTCCGAGTATCTGATCCCCATATGTAACTAGCGTATATGAGTCTTCTCCTCTACTGGCGAGTATACCTCATCTGAGATATCGATCGAGTTCTCTCTGTTCCATGATCTGATATACAGGAGTATAGTATGTATCAATGTATCGCCATGCTCTATTATTTGCTACGAACTTCCCATGTTTGAGAACCCCAATTTGTTCTCCATATCGCATCAGAAATACCTGATCTCTGATTTGTATTCCTATATCGTCATTTTTGACTGCGAGTATCTTGCTCTCATGTTCATAGAGACTGATTCCAGATTGGATTTTCCATGGAGAGATATTACCACGAAATATTCGGAGTTCTTTATTATTCGTTATTTGGAATTTTGATGGAGTTTGTTTCCATTCATTTCCTGATTTTTCAGATGGATCCTGAGCTGTAGTACTTCAGGATGACAGAGCTGAGAGAGATTGGAGTTTCTTAATTTTTGCAACAAAAAATCCACCAGTTCATTCTATATGTGGCCAGAATCTCTTCTGGAAAATTACTTCAAATGATATTCCATACTTTTCATACATTGATTCGAGTACTCCTTCATTCTCTATCATGTTGAGTGAACAAGTCGAATATATCATCTCTCCACCTACCTTAAGTGTGTGCAGTGCAGCATCGAGGAGTTTTGTTTGGAGTCGAGCTATTTCACGGATATTTTTGAGATGCCAATGACGTACGGCATCAGTACCCTTAAATAGTGTTCATTCTCCACTGCACGGTGCATCCAGAAGTATCAGGTCAAATAATTCTGATTGATGTCGATAGAGTTGTCCAGGATAGAGAGTGATTCCGATATTCGTACTTCCCATACGTTCTAGATTCTGCATGAGCTGAGGGAGACGTTCACGGGTTGGCTCATTTGCAACTATGAAAGAATTCGGAAAATACTCAGAGAGTTGAGTAGTTTTTCCACCTGGGCTCGCTGCCATATCTAGAATAAGAAGAGATTCAGTATGTATCTCTGAATTTGCGAGAATATCCACAGGATAGGCTGCTGCGAGTTCTTGGATATAGAAGTTACCCAGCAGATGATCACTCGAAAACCCCAGCCGTCTCTCGATGGGATCAAAATCGTCCCTACGATCCATAGAAAAAACTCAATCAATGCTTGTCGGATGAAGAATCCAACCGTCTGATTCGAGATTATTTTTTACTTGGTCTATCTTGCCGGGGCGTATTCGGATTGTTCGAGCAATCGGTTTCTCTATAGTATTCAGAAATAGATCCAGTTCGATCGGATTATCCTGAAAAAAAGTATCCCTAAAATAGGTAATGAATCGTTCGTTTATCATATAAAAATAGGAAAAAAAGCTAAGAATGGAGTCTTTGTATAAAAATAGTGTCATTTCGAGCGAGTCATTCTGTCTCGGTAATTGACGATGAGGAATCTTCAAATTATAGTATTATTATATGGAAGATTTCTCTCTCATTTTTCATAATGGCAGAAAAATTCAATCGAAATCATAAACTTTTATTTTATTTTAAAAATGAACTCGATTTTCTCGATCTAAATCTCTCTCCTTGAGGAGATTTTTTTTCTCCCATTTTTTGCGTCATTTGCCGAGAGCAACTCTCACCTTAAAGATATTTCATTTCGAATATATACTCATGGGAATCAGAGTAGCACTGGTTTCTTTGACTTTTTGTGAGAGTCTAAGGATTTCTTTTTTCGACATGAGGATGAGTCGTTCTCGCTTGGGATCCGTTATTATACCAGTGCTGCCTTTGTATTCTGAGATATGACATCATACAAGTACTGGTTTTCCGGAGTGGAGTGTGATATAGGCTCATTTTAGATTCGCACTTCCATTGCGGATACTCTTGACCTCACTTCCTATGAGCACTATTCCAGCCTCAAATTCCTCTATGACTTCGTAATCAAAGAGAGCTTTCTTATTTTCTATAATGGTTTTATTGACTAGGGTTCACATGGCTTAGATTATATGAGAAACTCCCTAAAAGTCTATATTTTATAAAAAACTAATAATAATAATTGTCAATATATAAATATGTGGTAATATAATGGTATGAAAATTATATGTATCGCTACAGTTATTTTCGTATGAGGAATTTTTGGTTCTTATACGTTCGTAGAGGCGAGTTCTGAGAAATGAGAATCTCGAGAATTGAATACTGTTCATATGCAACATCCACCTCATGGCCATCATCAGACTGATCATATCAAAAAATTCGATGAGAGTATGCGAAAAAAAAGAGAAGATGAAGAGCAAAATTACTAAAGAGTCATATTTTTTTAAAGAATCTTTCTTAGATAGTTTTCTAACTCTTGCCCTTCAAAATTTGAAGATACTAACTGTTTGTATATAAGGATGAGATCTATTATAGAACTCATTTCTCAATCTGATAATCCTGTGCGTGTGGGAGATTTTTCCTCATCTCAGATAAAAGATTCCAAAAACATCATATGGGACTCGTCCTCATGGAGAATATCTAATGAAAAAGGTCGCTTATTTTTTTGGAAGTCATTGCTTATAATTTTGGCAATTCGCATGGCTACAATTAGCCAAGTTTCTCATTTAGAGGGTAAGAGTTCAGATCATCAAATATTTGGTGTAGTTTTTGTATGGCGATTCATTGTTCTATAAAATAGGGAGATGTTGCTATTGTAATATATTTTACTCTTTGTATCAAGTTTTTGATGATTCTTATTTTTTTCTCACTTGGGATATGATCGAGTTCAGGAGCAAATATATCGATATCGAGATTGAGTACGCTATTCGAACTCGGTATATAGTTCATATAGGCATCTATCTGGTATTCATTTTCGATGCGGATCATATTTCCAACAAGCCCAGATTCTATAGTGGGGAGTATATAATTACCAACATTGCAGGAGAGATTGGTAAATTCCCAAGTATATTCGCTATCGAGGATGGATCTACCCAGATCCAGATGATTCTCATTGTCCCAGAGATCCGAGTGTTCATCAATATGTATGAGTTCAAATCCTGTTTCAAGTATTCATCTTCTTACCGCATCACACCAGAAGTAGAGGGCATGATTGTGATTATCAAATACTACTATATTCTCACTCAATTGCACAAAATTCTCGAGTCAAACACATGATCTGAGTATACCATCTTCGATCTCTTCGAAAACAATATCTTCTCAGATGTGCACATCTACTAGAGTTCATTTTATACATGCAGGAATAGTGAGAATAGGAGAATGACTCAGTTTATGATTTCTCTTATCCCATGCGAATGCATTGTTTCCGAGTTTTTGGGTGAGTGTGTTTTTATTTTTATAGTTCATGTATAGTCTGGATTACTATATCAAATATTTCTTCTGGAGTCCGACTACTTGTATCTATTACGATATCATAGAGTCACATATCATAGATATGGAGTCCATAATATTTTATATACCTCTCGTTCTCACTTTTTCGACGTGTCTCTATATTTTCTATCGTTTGCTCGATCGTATAATGCGTTTCTAATCCTTGACGAGTCTGATCCGCAAATATCCTATGAGCAGCCTCTTCTGGTGTAACTGTGAGAAATATCTTGATTCCGTGAGGGATAAAATGAAATGCGAGTCTACCATCAATAATAAAATTGTTTTCAATTTTTCAAAGATCTCGTTGTCGATCGTCGAGTATAGTATCGATGATTCCACCATCTGTTTCTGCTTCGCGATTGATATCTATAATAGATACTCATCGCTTTAGAGCAAGTCCTCGCATGAAGTCTCCTGTTGAATACCGCTTGTATCCATAATGCTCTGCTAGACGAACCCCTAGGGTACTCTTGCCACCTCCATGATGTCATCAAAGTGTTATTATCATGGAGGAATTATAGAGAAAATAGAGAATTTGCAACAGATATCATTTTCAAGAAGAAAATTTATATTTTTTTAAATTTCCTCTTGTTTTTTTATATACCTTAATACCACCAATGGGTTTCTACTTTTGGATATTCCATCTCTCTATCTCTTCACTGGATACATTCCCAAAAAAATCAGATCGAAAATAAACTCATTCACTCGGTCGACTCCGAGGACTCTCGGATTTTTTACTATAGAGGAGTTCTTTTCGCAAACAACCAGTATCCAAGCATATTGGAATCTGATGGAGTCAATTTGGTATAGGAAATCTATTTGTCCGCAGGGTTCCATTTTTGATCATATACTCCGTGATCGCTTTCCAGATTGGTCAGGCTCAGCTCACACCTGAGACATCTCACATGGGTGATCCATCACTATTACCGACCCAGACTCATATAATCGCATCAGCTGAGTAGGAGAGAGTCCAGTTATCACGGAAGTCTGTACTTGTACCTGTTTTTACTGACATCGGTATCGAGGTATTGAGAATACTGGATATACCAAAAGTATGAGCTCGATTCCGAGGATCTGAGAGTATCTGTCCAATCTGCCAGATATCCGCATTGCTATAGTCAAGGAGAGTCCTATAGGTATCTACGATATTCTCCATCGACGTTTCTACTGTACCGAGTGATATACCATATCCATAGTATCCTGTATCGTGATCGAGAGAGAGTCCATGATTCCTGAGAAAATCATAGACCTGTGATATACCGAGGGTATCAGTGAGCCTGACAGTAGCCGCATTGAGTGAGTTACCGAGAGCTTCACGGAGGCGAATCGGTCCATATGATTTTGGGTTATAGTTTTCTGGAACAAAGTATTTTCACTCTGTACTCGTCTCATAGCTCGCCTTGTCGTCGAGAAGATAGTCCTCTGCATCGGTTCATTTTTGCAATGCCATCAGATATATGAGGGGTTTCAGGAGAGAACCGACGGATCTTCGTCTCGTGATCATATCGATCTGTTCGGTAGCACTCGCATTCCCGATATAGGCAAGAATTGTATCTGACCGAGGATCCGTGATATAGATAGACGAATTGGTGACATTTTTGGATTCAAGGGATTTGAGTACTCATCTAGCTATACGCAGTGACTCATCCATCAGACTTTTAGATATAGTGAGGGTGAGATTTACTTCTCTCGATTCACACATATCTGATGGGATAGATTTAGTCCATTTTTTTAGGGTATTTGCACTACCATTGCAATATGCGGATATCTCTCTATCGACTCGGTTTGTGAGAATAGGGAAGAGATCGATAGATTTTTTTATACTATTTTCTCAGGTGGATTTATTTTTTCATTTTTTACCGATTTTCTCACTGACCCTAGTTCGATATCCGAGAACTATATCTTTGTTAGAGTCTGAAATATTGGGAAATCGCAATCTCGTGATGATATCGAGAATAGTATCATCGTCAGATTCACTTCCTATAATAGTTGCTATCCCATAGAGACCCTTGCCCATATAAACACTTCAGAGATATCATCTGAGTATTTCGTCTTTTGTGGATCTACTCTCTATGAAGAGAGCACCGAGAGCTTCACGGATCTTTTGTAATATAGTCCGAGAGTTATTACTATAGTAGATATTTTTCACATACTGTTCTGTTATAGTAGAGCCACCTCGCACTACTGAACCTGCTCGGATATTCTGATATATACTTGCGATTTTGGCACTAAGATTGATCCCACTATGTTCATAAAAACGAGCATCTTCTACAAGTAATATATCTCTCACTAATTCAGTTTCAAGCGATCCAGTATATGGAAGACCATATCCACCAGATCTTCACTTATCTGTGATGACCATTCTGGATCGATCATATAAGAGAATATGCCCGTATTCGAGATTGGTTTTTTGATGTACTGTATTATAAACACCTATGACAAAAAAGGTGACAATTGCCAGAAAAATAAAACAGATGAAGAATAATCATTTTTTCATAGATTGTGAGTATATATACAAAAAATCTTTTGACAAACAGAATTTTTCGCTATAATCCACTCACTTCTATCGCAGACCGTAGGTTGCTTTACCGCAATAAAAATACCCTACCGAGATGGACATAATAGTTATTTGTTATGAGTTATTCGTTATGAGTTGGAAACAACCTATAATCTATGGCCAAAAACCAAAATTGATTCTGTTCGTGCGATATGGCACGATTTTTTTTGCCATTCGCGAGAAGTATTATCTCTCTAATCATCATCTCATATGGCTGTATCAAAAGCAAAAAAGAGCGAACAACTCGCTGTCATCGAAGCTCACCTCAAGACGGCTACGAGTGTTGCATTCACCTCTAATACCAAAGTAACTGTTCTCGAAATCTCTGCTCTCAAAAAAGATCTCCGTGCAAGTGATGCAATATATCTCACTGCAAAGAAGACTCTTATTCGTATCGCGTTCAAGACCGTATACGGCGTTGATGTAGATCTTGCTACTCTTCCAGGTCAAGTTGGTCTCGTTATAGCAAAAGGTGATGCTCTCACTCCATATTCTATTGCAAACAAATTTGCAAATGATTGGAAAAAAGAACAGAAAATGACATTCGTAGCAGGATATATGGAAGGTCGACTTATGGGTGCGAGCGAAACTGCGAAACTAGCAACTCTCCCATCTCGAGAAGTTCTCCTTGCGAAACTCCTTGGATCTCTTATGTCTCCTCTTTCTGGTCTTGCTCGATTTTTTGACGCTGCAGGCAAGGATCTCACTGCCAAATCTCTCACGAAAGTGGGTGATCTCATCTCCGCTACCTCAGTGGTAGATATTCCAAAAGTTGAATCAACTCCAGAAGTAGTTATTATTCCTGAGTCTCCAGTAGTAGATACTGTTGCAACAATAGACGTTCCAGTACTTGAGGATCCAAAGGTAGAAGATACTCCCGTTGCCTAATTGTTATCTGGCATCCTGTCCGCTCTAGCGGATAGGTGCGAGGTGAGAATCTCGGTAAATATATTTATTTTTTTATTTTTTCTATTATGGCTGATTTATCTAAGAATGCTGAGAAGATTATGGAACTCGTCGAGGCTCTCACGATCGTCGAGCTCGCTGATCTTGTTTCTGCAATGGAGGAGAAATTTGGAGTTTCTGCTGCTGCTCCTGTAGCTGCTGCCGGTCTTGCTGCCGCTGCTGGTGATGATGAGAAAACAGCATTCGATGTTGTTCTCACTTCTGCTGGAGGACAGAAGATCGCAGTTATCAAAGCAATCCGTGAGATCACGGGTCTTGGACTTGCTGAGGCAAAAGGACTCGCTGATAATGGTGGTAATGTCAAGATTGGTGTCAAAAAAGATGAGGCTGAGAAAATTAAGACTCAACTTACTGATGCTGGAGCAACTGTTGAGATCAAATAAGTATTTTATCTCAGTGTGTTTCATAGTGAGATACAAAATACTGATCCCGAATGAAAGTTACGGATTCAACAAAAAAACTTCCAAATTTGGGAGTTTTTTTATATATAAATTGTATATAATTATTATGTCAATATAAAATTAATAATCCTACATTGTGTTTCTCTTTATATAGAATATCATTTTCTGAGTTCGTTTCTCCTTTTGACTTTTTAATACCATTTTAATTGATAGAAAAATTCAGCATATGCAAAAAAATAAATATACGTCTATGTTAATTATCTCAGTTATTGTATTCTCGCTATTTGAGCAGCACTCATATTACATTTTGTAATCCTTTTTATTAGCGTAGTTTTTACACGCCATAATAATAGTATTGATATACTATATCCTTATAGTTCCGATGGCTGTACGCTCTACGAAGATGATGATTTTAGAGATTGTTCTGAAGCACATGATCGAGCCTATTGGCAATGATAAGCCCTCTAAAAAAACTCGTTGCCCATGCCAATCTTTATGCTTATATTGCCGAGAAATGACATGATTTCAGGGAAAATTGGATGTTCGCTTGAGTACTATTTGGTTGAAACCCCGGACTCCCTACCACCTTTCGTTGGGGATTCGGATTCCCATATCCATATTATGACATCCAGAAAAAATTTAAAAATATGCTTAACTATATCAATCAACTCGATCAGTGGCTCATTTTACAAATTGGCACCTTTCATACAGATATACTCGATAGTATAATGATTTTTTTGACCCACATGTGAGACCGTGGATTTCTATGGTTTTTTTTGACAATTTTTCTGATTTTATGTGCTCGATATCGCTCTATAGGGTATGTTATTCTGATCTGACTGAGTACTGATATACTCCTTGGAGAGGGGATACTCAAACATATTTTTAATAGACCTCGTCCATTTCAAGAATTATCGAGTATTGTTCTCAAGATACCTGAACCTATTACTTCGTCTTTTCCTTCCGGTCATACGAGTATTTCTTGGTGTTTTGCTATTCTTTTTACATATTTTTTTTGGAGACAATCTCAGTGATCTGTTATAGTTATTTGGATCCTTGCAATTGGTGTGATGCTATCTCGTCTCTATTTGCAAGTTCACTATTCAACTGATATAATCGCTGGCATATGCGTAGGAATTATCAGTTCTGTACTCGCTATTTTGCTATATGCTCGTAGATCCAAGTTCTTGATTTCAAAATAATCTCTTACATTCTATTACTAGAATATTGAGTGGATTTTTCGGATTTTTCCATATAATCTTCCTATTACCCTTATCACTTTGATTATGTCTCCTATCCTCGTATCCACCATTCGCCAAAAATATCTCGACTTTTTCCGTACCAAGGGTCATGCTATAATCCCATCAGCTCCACTGGTTCCTGAGAATGATCCGTCTGTACTATTTAATACTGCGGGTATGCAACCTCTCATTCCGTATCTTTTGGGAGAGCCACACCCGTCTGGTCGAAGACTTGCTGATGTCCAGAAATGTGTGCGAACAGGAGATATCGATGATGTGGGTGATGACACGCATCTGACATTTTTTGAAATGCTCGGGAATTGGTCACTGGGTGACTATTTCAAAAAGGAATCGATAGAAATGAGTTGGGAATTTCTCACATCGCCTGAGTGGCTCTGAATCGATCCAGCTATGATAGCTGTGACAGTATTCGAGTGAGATAGCAATGCACCACGAGACGAAGAATCAGCTGTTATCTGGAAATCAATTGGTATCTCAACAGATCGTATCTCGTATCTGCCAGCGGAGGATAATTGGTGGGCGGCAGGTCCAACAGGGCCTTGTGGCCCAGATACTGAGATATTCTATTATATGGGACAGGGGGAACCACCTATAGGATCCAATGTTAGAACACACCCAAAACTATGGATGGAGATCTGGAATAATGTATTCATGCAATATAATCGTGTTGATTCCAATACTCTCAATATACTTCCAGCACAATGTGTAGATACTGGTATGGGTATAGAGAGATGTGCTGTCACTATCAATAATATGAAGAGTGTATATGAGACAGATTCATTTGCTCACATCTTACAGAAGATCAAGGAAATTGTATGAGAAACAAACTATATAGAGCGGTCAGCTCGTATTATCGCAGATCATCTCCGGACTGCTACACATATGATTGCAGATGGTGTCACTCCGAAGAATGTGGATCAAGGGTATATACTTCGTAGACTCATTCGCCGGGCAATCCGTGAGGCTTATAAGATGGGATATGAGCAGGCATTTGCATCTGATATCGCTATTATGTATATCGAGCAATTTGCTCCTATCTATGACAGCGTACGAGACAATGCAGAGAAAATAAAAAATGAGCTCTCGATAGAGGAAGGGAAGTTCTCTAAAACTCTCAAAGATGGAGTAAAAGAGTTCGATAAAATCGTCAGTGGTTTCAAGATTGCATTCGAACGAAGTGGACAATCCATCACACAAATATCAGGCGGAAAGGCTTTTACGTTATTTGATACGTATGGATTCCCACTAGAGATGACTGTTGAACTAGCAAAAGAAAAGGGTCTTACAGTGGATACTGAGTGATTTGATATTGCATTTCAGAAGCATCAAGAACTCTCTCGGACAGCTTCAGCAGGCAAGTTTGTCGGAGGACTCGGAGACAATTCTCCCGAAACCGTGGCTCTCCACTCTGCATGTCATCTCATGCTCGAGTGACTCAGGCAGATACTCGGTACCCACGTCTATCAGGCTGGATCCAACATCACGGCTGAACGACTCAGATTTGACTTCACTCACTCTGAGAAGATGACACCAGAACAGATACAACAAGTAGAGGAATATGTGAATCGGGCTATCTCCTCGGGTCTTGCCGTGACGATCTCGAATATGGACAAAAAAGAAGCTCAATTAGCAGGAGTCTCTGGGGCTTTCTGGGAAAAATATCCAGATATTGTCAAGGTATATTCCATGGTAGGAGATGATGGTACTATATACTCCCGGGAGTTATGTGGAGGACCTCATGTAGAAAACTCTCTCGAAATGGGAAAATTCCGAATTGTGAAGGAGGAATCTTCATCAGCAGGAGTACGCAGGATCAAGGCAGTGCTGGAGAAATAATTAATTGTCTACTGTATGTACGATCCATTTTTGACCGAAGAAACATTCTTTGTTGCTACCAAATGCTGTCTTTCCAAGAATGGAAAGATCCTGATCTTATCAGAGAATAGACCAGGTAAGCCATTGTGGTGGGAACTTCCTGGTGGTAAAATCAGTAAGGCAGATTATAATCTTTCGCCTATAGAATCTCTGGCACGAGAACTCAGAGAGGAACTCTGAAGTGATTATAATATCCTCTTGTCAGATCCTCAATTATTCATGGTCTATAAATCTTATGAAGATACTACTTTTTCGGATAAAAAAGTTCCCTTTATGTTTCTCTGCTATTTACATGAGATTCCTGATGATTTTTCTTTGAGTCTGAGTCATGAACACGCAGAGTTTCGTTGGATAACTGAGAACGAGATGCCCACAATAGTAGGGTGGAGAGAGTGATTTGATTCTATTGTTAAAGATGCTTTTTTGTATGCAAAATAAACCAATCCCACATTCCCACTGGCGTCACTACAAATTCATCGGATGAATCGATCATGCCTATGAAGTGATCGGTATTGCTCGACACTCCGAAACTCAGGAAGATATGGCAGTATACCGTCTACTCTATCCTGTGCTACCTGAGAGCTGGGCGTATTGATATGAGTTCGTCACCCGACCATTCTCACTCTGGTATGATATCATCGAGTAATACCGACAACAGAACCAGCGATTCACCCAGATTAACTAACTCTACATGACTAATTCTCTCTCCCGCATCCCATCACACACAACGGAGAAATCCAAGTGTATCATCATGCTCCATGGGGTATGATCCAATGAAGCGGATTTGTTTGCTCTAGAGAAGAACTTTTCAGAAGAATACTATGTATTCTCTCTGAGATGACCATTTGACCTCGGAGGTGGCAGATATGCTTGGTTTCCTGTTGATTTTTCTACTGGGAAGCCCGTTTATGATACGACTCATATTAATAAGGCATATGAACATATCACTGCATATATCAGGGAAGTGATGGAACAATATGGTATCAGTTCAGAACAGATATATCTCATGGGATTCAGTCAGTGAGCAATCATGTCCTACTATACGCTCTGGAAGTCTCCTGAGCTCATCGGTGGGATTATCGCTCTTTCTGGTCGTCTCTTATCTGAGATCGATGTTTCGGATATAGATCAGACAAAATACAGTACAAAACGAGTATTTATCTGACATGGAACGGAGGATAGAATGATACACATAGGTGCCAGTAAGTTAACAACACAATTTGTTCGTGATATCGGAATTGAACCGACTCTGAAACTTTATAATGCTGAGCATACAATTACAAGTCAGGAAATCACTGATATAGTTGATTGGTTATAGTCATACTATAGACTAGTCTTTTTTCCCTATACAGACAAAGTATTCTTCAAAACTTCGCTCGCGACAGGCTTTTGGTTTAAATCGGTTTACTTTGATGAAATTCTCTTTGAGGGGTCACATGAGGTCATTGATATCTTCGCCTACGAATACCTTTAGTACGAGATTACCTCACTTTTTCAGAAATACCTTCACAACATTGAGAATTGCTAGATTGAGTTCTACCGATCGATATTGGTCTACACCTGTCATACCAGTAGTTGATGGGGCGATATCTGAAGTGATCAGATCAAATTGTCCGATTCCCAGTGAATCCAGATAGGATCGTACTTTCTCATATTCAAATATACTTTCCTGTAGAAGATGAATATTTGGGTGGCCAAAATTAGGATCAATTTTCTGAATATCTATACCTACAACCTTGTACTGTGGTTCGATTATTTTAGCTATCACCTGGAGAAAACTTCCAGGAGCTGCTGCTATATCGAGAACATTCATTTTGGGACTGATGACATTATATTTTTCTTGGATTTCGAGAAGTTTGAAGGCACTTCTTGCTCTATATCCGAGTTTTTTAGCTTTTTCAAAATAGGGATCTTGGACGATGAATTGTTTGGTCATGATTGGTTGACAGATAAGGAAATCTCTATACACTGAGCGGCAATACGCTGCCTGTATCCTAGCCTTTTTGCATGGAAAATCAACCTAAAAAATGAACATATCTCCTGATGGACCTCGAGATGACAGGTCTGAACCCTTTTCAGCATGGTGTGATTGAAATAGGTATGATGGTACTCGACGCACAATTTGAGATTATCGGCGAGCTCCTTATGGATCTTTGTCCTCCTGAGGATATTGTCATCGATAGAGCAGCACTGGAATACAATGGATTCACTCTTGATCGTATCGCAGCAGGTCGTTCATATGAGGAGTTTTGTGATGTTTTTACCGGTTTTTTTGATACTTATTTTATTTCTGAGAAGCCGATAATTATAGGACAGTATATCACGGCAGATATAATATTCCTCTCGAGTGTGTTTGATCGGTCTCGTCGGAGTATTCTTATGGATTCACTCGGTAATGACATCATTGATACCAAGTCGATAGCGAATCAGGCAAATGCTATTGCGAGATATAATAATATTCCACTTCCATTTAAGAGTACGAGTCTCTCAAAACCTGGATGACTTACGGAAGTATTCCATGTTACAGGATATGAGGCACATACTGCTCGGGGCGATATGCTCGCTACTCGGGAAGTTCTCCTGAAATTTTTACATTTTAAAAGATAATATATGACATATCCAACCAAGTGGAATCTTTCCCGCTACTTTTATACTGGACTCGATGATAGCAATCTCGCTAGTGATGTTGCTAATATCCTTCCACTTACTGAGAAATTTGTTCTAAAGTATGAGCAGACTTTTCATACTTTTACAACGTCTGATCAAATACTTGATTTTTATGCAGATTATACTGCTATGTCTCACAATATAGCAACGCCGAGCTACTATCTCTTCTATCGATCCTCTCTCGATACTCAGGATCTCGCCATTACGAAGCGGATGGGCGAGATAGAGTATATCTATACTGAAGCCTCGAATCGACTCCTTTTTGTGGCTCAGGGTTGGAAAAAAATAGGATATGACCAAATAATATCTTGGGCAAATAACCCATCCCTTGAAAAATATAAAAATGATCTCCTCTCTACAGCTACCAGTATCCGATATATTCTCTGAGAAGCCGAAGAAAAAGTCCTCAATCTAAAGTCTCGTCCTCTAGGACTCGCAAATTCCCTCCATGATGAGCTCACAGGATCCTATGAGTTCACGATGATGATAGAGGGTGAAGAAAAAAAACTCAGCGAAGAAGAAGTCAGGAGCTATCGCCAACATACCAATCGCAATGTACGCAGAGAATCCTCTGAATCTCTGCGTCGGATATATAATTCTAAACAAACTCAGATATCACTTGGAAATATCTATACGAGTATTGTGAAGGACTGGAGCTCAGAGATCAAGATGCGAGGCTATCCAGATACCGTCATGGCACAGCGTAATATATCTGAAGAGATGGATGATGGAGTCGTCGATATGCTCCTTTCAGAGGTAGAGTGAGCCTACCCACTGTATCAGAGATTTCTGCGTGCCAAGGCAAAAATGTTGTGACTTCAGGAAAATTTTGCGACTTATGATATCGGTGCCCCACTGGGAACCGTAGATAAGTCATTCACATTTGATGAAGCATATGATCTCCATCTCTCCGTGATGAAGGACTTTGATACTGATTTCTATGAGTATTCCAAAAAGATGATTGAAGAGGAACGTATAGATGTTTTTCCTACTGCAGGGAAGAGAGGTGGAGCCTATGCCTCGTATCGAAAATGAGAAGAGTCATTTGTTCTTCTCAATTTCACAGGGAAGCTCAGAGATGTTTCGACGATCTCACATGAGCTCGGACATGCCATACATGGTCATCTTTCTCAGTGACAAGAAGATCCCGTATATGATTCAGCCCTTTCTATGGCAGAAACTGCCTCTATTTTTTCAGAGATGTTACTTGGGGAAAAAATAAAGTCTCTCATCACTCCAGAAGAATATAGAGAATACCTCAATGAGCGACTGTGAGATATATTCTCCACTATTTTTCGTCAAGTACAGTATGTTATCTTCGAGCGATCTGTCCATACTCAGATCCATACAGGAGAAGAACTCTCATACAAGGATCTCAATCGGATGTGGAGAAACTCACAGGAGTCGCTCTATGCTGGTACAGTAGTCCATGATATACCCCCCGAGGATGAGAGCGGATGGTCTATGATTCCCCATATTTTCCATACTCCCTTTTATTGTTATTCGTATGCTTTTGGCAATTTGCTCACTTTTACACTCTATAACAAGGTACAATCTGGTGAGTTAACAAAAGAAGATTACAAGGATATTCTGCGTTCAGGAGGATCTGAGCGACCTCGAGATATCCTCTCTCGATATGGTATAGATATCGCTTCAGTAGACTTCTATCAGTCTGGACTCCGAGAGGTTGAGAAGATGGTGGAGGAGTTTGAGAAATTGGTATAATTTTTTTTATCTTTCTCACATACTATGACTGAACTTTTTATCCTTGCATCTATAACTCTTCTTTCAGCCATATCACCTGGCCCAGATATGATTATTGTTGTGAAGAATGCCCTGAAAACAAAGAAACTCGCTTACATGACCGCTCTTGGCGTGTGATTGGCTACATTGGTACATGTGGCATACTGTATTGCGTGAATTGGGATTATTATCTCACAGTCAATTGTTCTTTTTTCAGTAATCAAAATATTTGGAGCACTCTATCTTCTCTATATTTCTTATCAATTGTTCCGTTCTTGAAAGAATGAATCTGAATCTATAGAAGCTTCCATGAATCAGTCACTAGTTTCTGCATTTCGCCAAGGTTTTATCACGAATGTGCTCAATCCAAAAGCAACTTTATTTTTTCTTTCAGTATTCACACAAGTGATAAACTCAAATACTTCACTTATGACTCAAGTTGGCTATGGAATTATGATGGCGAGTATCGTTGGATTATGGTTTGTTATACTGGCAACTCTTATTAATATAAGATCTGTCAAATCACATATATCATCAGTGCAATATTACCTAAATAAGATTATGTGAGGAATCCTTGCTATTCTTGGTATTAAGATCTTATTATCTACAAAATAAATGTCCTTCATCCAATCCCCCCTTGCATTCACACTTCCATGGTATAATAGTGGTATCCCTGCATGATACTGGAAGAGTGGTATTGTACCATGAGGTAAAATACTCAATACTCATAATCCATTGGAGCCAAATAGGCCTGTTGATATGGAATATCTGATGATGATGGCATATAATCCCAATCCAGGTTCTGTAATATACTCATGAAATAGTGAGTATCCACAATTCTCTGAGGTCGGATATAGTGGTCAGTGTGTTGCTTTTGCGAAGGCAGTTTCTGATCGGAGATTGACCCCAACTAGTGGATGGAAACCAGGGATTTCTCTGGTAGACTTCATCAATACTCCTCAGGCCAAAGACCTCTCTCAGTACCGAGGTATGATGATCGCTTGTTTCGATGGTAAGTCTGATTATTCACTTGCTCTCGCGAGTCGCAAACATGTCGCCATACTTCTCAAAATTGAGAGAGATATTCTCGGAAAACCTAGGAATATTGTGGTTGCCGATCAGAACTATTATAGCTTTCCACCGTACACAGAGTATAGTGGTAAGATCGCCAAGCATAGGATTCCATGGGGTATGGTTCTACAGTCATGAGTTGGTTATGCGAGGAGTTATCATATTGTGAATATCTAATTTATGAAAACTCTCTCTCGTTCTCTCATTCCTATAGATTTTAGTTATTACCGAACAGGCTCTCGGATATTTTTTGACTATTATAAAAAGTATACAAGCGTAATAATCAATCGTATAGGTAAGTGAAATGAATTTTTTACAGCGTTTCAGATATTTCCCGGATTCTGGAGTGTCATAGTAGAGAAAAATGATATCGAAGTCACAACGGAAAAACTCCAAAAATCCTGAGTATCTAATGGAATCATTTGGTGGACTCCCATGAGAAAAATGGATAAGCCTCTAGGATGGTGGAGAGTGCCAACTTGGTTCACCAAAAGAGATATCCATTCATCTCGCTCAGCATTTTCTATATTTGATCGAGCTGATTATTGGAACAAGTGGACAGCCTCCGCGAGAGCACATAGACGTAAAGTCCTCAAAAATATCGAAAATGGAACTATAGAAATCTTTACGGATTGCTCATTAGATGAATTCCTTAACCTTTACAGAGATACTCCAGTATTTGATAGAGATAAAATGTCTCGTATCCGTATAACAAACAAGCTATTTAAAGAGGTAGGCTCAGGATATCGGATATATATTGCTCGCGTTGATGGTCGCGTTCTTGCAGGTGCTCTCTTTATCGATGAGGGTGTTACGAGTGAGTACTGGGTTTCTTTTTATCATAGAGATTCTCATCCATTTCATATCGGGATTGCCCTGATAGATCGCTGGTTTCTTGACTCATACGAATTATGAATAAAATACTGTGACTTCGATCATATGCAAGATAGTGGACAATTAAAGGCATATGCTGGATATACTCAATTCAAGTCTGCGATTGCGGACTATGATGTCTATTTTCACGATATGTGGATCAAATTTTTCTAGAATTTTTGAAAAACTGCTAATTTCTTTGTTAGAAAAATTTATTTCTCAGTCACTTCCTATTAGGAAGCTACTTTCGAAAAAATATTTCTAACTCGACCGTCTTGTTTTCGAAAAATTCTTATAGTTCCACTTTTATAACTTTTCATACTTATGCATTCACTCATTATATTTGATCTCGATGATACACTCGCCGAGAGCAAATCTCAGATACAGCCTGAGATGGCAATAGCGCTTGCTCAACTTCTCAAGATCAAAAAAGTCGCTATTATTACAGGAGGAAAATATGAACAGATTCTCAAACAAGTTATTTCTCAGCTTCCATCTGATGCTAGATTCGATAATTTGTATCTTTTTCCTACTTGTTGAGCTTCATATTTTCATTTTCAGAAAGGGGAATGGATGAATGTATATGAAGAGCGACTTGCTCCCGAGGATATCCAGAAAATATTTCTAGCTCTTAAAGAGGCTCAGCTTGAAGCAGCGGTAGTGACAGAGTGACCTCTCTACGGTGACCAAATTGAAGATCGTGGTACTCAGGTATCGTGGTCAGCTCTTGGACAACAGTGTCCTCCTCCAATCAAATCTATGTGGGATCCGGATCAGAAGAAGCGGCTCTCGATGTTACCATATCTCCAGAAAAAAATCCCACAATATGAGTCTCGGGTTGGTGGAGCTACAACTATCGATGTTACACGTAAATGAGTAGATAAAAAATATTGAATATATCAGATGGAAAAATATCTCTCAATTCCTCTTGTGGAGATGTTATTTATTGGAGATGCGATCTTCCCAGGAGGCAATGACTACGCAGCAGTAGAAGTGGGTATTGATTACAAAAAAACTATTGGACCACATATGACCCACGAATTCATTAAAGAGATAATTGTTGCTGGCTAGTGAGATCTACTTGATCCCGTGAGATATATGTGCTACAATCACACTATGTTAAAAAAAGATGATATCATCCGCGAGAATATCGAACTCAAATGACGCATTGAACTTGCCGAAAAGTGGATGCGTCGTGAGGTTGCTACTTCAATTCTCCGTATCCAAAAAGAACAATCGACAAAAAAAACTCGTACCGCTATACATAATATATTTGAAGCAGAGTGACTCGATATCCTCACTCGAAGAATTCTAAAACAATTCGATAATTCTCTCAAAAATGCGCCAAAATATACTCTTGAGCGACTTATTGATGCCGAAATATATTGGCAGACACTCCAACAATATCCTCACATGGATGCTCTTCCAATTGTGCTCGCTTATCAGAAAATATTCGATGCCTGGATAGAGGATCGCTTGGTTGCTCCATTTCGTCTCTGTCATCGCGAGATACAAATCAATCCGGAAGGCAAAATAAAGTCACTTTTTATCACTAGATTATCACATTCGTTGCAACGACGGGAATCTGAAGCACTCGATCGAGACATAGAGAATATTCTCCACAAGAACTATACTCTCTCTATAGGCCGACTCTATCAGATAGTTTATATGATCCGTGAAGATGAACCCCTCTCATCTAACATTGAGCGTCTTATCACATACTGGAAAAAGGAAATCCCTAAATTATTTGAAATACTCATTTCTGATACTTGTTTCCTCCCATTCACCGATCTCATAGAACTCGAGGTATTCTCACGCAAGCGGCATGAAGCCAAAGTAAGTTACAGCGATGCCAAAAGAATACGAGAATTAGTAATCGATGAAACAATTTATAAAAGTTTCTTTGAAATGATATTTTCTATATAATCATTTCATGATAATCCTCGGTATAGATCCATGAATTGCAACGACTTGATTTGCCGTCCTCGAGAAGGAGGGCAAGATAGTTAGGATACTAGAATATTGAGTTATTACAACAAAACCTGGAGTATCATTTTCTGATAGACTGGTACAGATTGGATCTGATCTCACAGAGATACTCGATACTTACCGTCCGATTATATGTGGAATGGAGAGGTTATTTTTTTTGCGCAATGTTACCAATGGTATCGATGTAGCTCAGGCACGCGGAGTCATGGTCTATATGCTTGCTGCTCGGGGGATTCCTCTCATCGAGTTTACACCACTGCAAGTGAAGCAGGGGATTGCAGGAAATGGTTTTGCCAAAAAAGCCCAAGTCCAAAAAGCTCTCAAAATGGTACTCGGACTTAAGGAAATCCCGAAACCTGATGATGCGGCTGATGCTCTTGCCATCGCATATCTAACGAGCCTCAAAATCAAAGTATAAAAATCGCTTGCCTTTCGTTCTGTCTTTCATACACTATATCTAATAGTTAATTGATTGTATATGGGTTTTGTTACTGCATTTGCACAAACATTCCAGGTAAGTGAATTTGATATTATATTTTTCTTTGTTTTATTTTTTATGACAATGATTATGTACTATTCATGGACACTTCATACTCTTTATGAAATTGCATTTGGTGCCATGGTAGGTCTCGGTATATATATTCTTCTCTCAGTACTCCTACTCGGAAATGGACCGATGGGGACCGCTGGTGGCTTGTTCCCATTTCCTTTCGCAGTACTCATTATTAGTATAGCAGTATATGCTGTTTTTTTGCTGGCTATACTTTTTCCACTTCATGGAGGTCTCGTTATTTCTGAGACGACCAATCAAGGTATGTATATTTTACAGTATCTTTTTGTGGGAATGTTTCTGATATTTTCAGCAATTTCAGTACTTTTTTATATGATTGAACAGACCTATGTATTTCAAGTGGGCACTATATTTGTCTGGTTTCGAGATAATTGGTATTATCAGAATGTGATTCACTCTTCGGCAGTATTTGGTTTTATTATGGGACATAAGGACGTAATTATACCACTCGGTATACTCCTGATGCTCTACAAGCTACTGCTATCTAATATAGTTAGTGCAGTGGCGCTTTCTATTTTTTATAATCTATCACATATAGGATTCTATCGGAAGGCTGAGGATACTGCGTATCGTGTCGAGTTTCATGAGGTCGGAGTGGGATGAGAATGACACGGGAGTGCACCAGCACTTCCAGCATTGACAGCCCCTGATCATGGACATCACTAGTATTATACTTTATCACTTCCTATATGTCTGTGAAACCAATTTTTGAAGAAAAAATTCTCTATAAAACTCATCAGCATTGGATTATACCTGTCATCAGCTCCCTCAAACTCATTATAGTTGTAGCGATTCCTCTGGCGATAATTGCTTATTTTCTCTCGGGGTACTCTTGGTTTATCACCCTTCTCTTATTTTTCATCATTTCTGCACTGCTCATTGCATATGATCACTATCTCTGGCATCACTCTTGGCTCATGATCGGCAATCAGAAAGTAACACTATCGATCCGTAATGGACTCTGGTCCCAATATGCAATGAATGTTCGTTACCGTAATATCCGAGACTCCGCTGTGAGTAAAAATAGTATGTGGTGATATCTTTTCAAATATGGATCGTTATTCATTCGCTCATCTGCCGCTGAGGGTGATTTCCGAGCTCACTATGTGCCAAAAGTGGGTAAAATCTATGCACTTGTAAATGCTCTTTCTCGGTATTCAGATGAAGAACGCTCACTATTTGGGAGTATCGAAGATCTACATAGCTATCATCAGAAGTCAGAGTTCACTATAAAGAAGTAGTTACATTTCATTTTCTGATTCTTTTAAAAATCTATATTCTTATTCCTCTTCTTCTTATTTCGGGTTGTTCCAATCCGTATCATGAGCATTTTTTTCGTGAAAATCCGGAGATATGATCCCAAATAAGCGTAGCACCTATAGAACTACCCAAATTTGATGGTCGAGTAGAGTCTCTCCCAAATTCGTATACTCAGAATGAACTACTAAGTCGCATAGAGAATGCCAAAAATCGAATCTGGATCGAAATATATACTTGGACGGATGCTGCCAAATTAATAGATCCAATTATTAGAGCATTTATTCGATGAGTCGATGTATCGGTAGTACTTGAGGGCAATGTTTTCGGAACTCCTCGTATCAATATGCCAATAGCCAAAAAACTCAAAGATGCAGGAATCAATGTTGTATATGCCGATAATCACCGGTATTCTTTTACACATGCGAAGTTCTGGATTATTGACAATACTTACTGTATTAGTACCGGGAACTGGACGGCATCATTTTTTACCAAAAATCGGGAATATATCTATACCGCAAACGATATTACTACACTCGAGTTTCTTGAGACTGTATTTCGAGCAGATTCTACACATATGGGATACAAGGATATCTCGAGTATTCCATCTCATATGGTCATGTCACCGCTTGATGCCAGATCCAAAATCGAGACCCTTATACTGTCTACCCAAAGAGATCTCGTGATATATGTACAAACCCTTGATGATGAACATATGCTGACCCTTATTTGAGAACTCTATCATCAGAAGAAAAATATAGAAATATGCACTGCAGATAATGAATCAAATCGGAGTCGTATGCTCGAGTTTCCATCTTGGCATTGGAAAATGATCCGAAAACCCTATCTCCATGCGAAAGTCATCATTGTAGACCATACTCGAGTATTTATCGGCAGTCATAATCTCACGAACAATGCGATCGAGAATAATAGAGAAATGGGTATCATTCTCAGGGGTCGGGATGATATCATAGATATGATTGAGAAGGATTTCATTCATGATGGTTGCAGATAGTCTCATTTTTTGCTTTTAATCATGAGATATGATACTATCATTTCATGACTATCTTCAGGAATATTCTCATTCTAGTATTTGCGACTGCTCTTTCAGCTTTTTTTGTATATTGATCTTTCGTATTTGGTAGTTTCACAACCAATAATGTCACAACATCTGGAACACATCAAATCAAACAACGTATTGCAAGCATAGTAACTGACAGCAAATGATCGCAAAATATCGATTACTCAGCATATTCTACTGGTTCTACGGCTTCAGGATTTCTTTCTCTGGAATTTGGGAGATTGGCTACAGCCTTTGTAATGGGTACATCATCTCCACTGCTATCTTTCTCAGGAAGCCATGATATCTTTTTTAAAGATCTTCAAGGAATTGTTTCATTGTATGATCCATTTATGTATTATAATATGCATCCTACTGATATGACCTATCAAGTCAGTCAGATTACGAATGGCAGTTTCTATATATCAGATGAACCTGATGGGACAGTTTCTATATATTCGATTGACGTTGTTTTGGATCTTTCCTTTTTTGATCAGGGAAATAAGATGACGAATATGATACTGTTTCCAGGTATGTATATCAGGTTTGATCCTCAAGCTAGTCGAGAACTCAAATGAGCTGATCTTTTCCGTATTATGCTCGTACTTGGCGATGAGAAAAATTCGAAGATCACGGGACTTGAGTTTATCAATCCACGAGTTGATAGTGGAAAAGGTGAGGATATATTTTTCGTGTATCGTCTGCCGATATCTACTCGTCCACTATTTCAGATGTTACACCTTCTTTTTCGTGATCGTATCAAACAAGTAGACCTCATCAAAAACTATAGCAGTAATAGGGGTCTGGCCTCTAGTGAACTCAGTAGTCTCATATATAATCCGAGCAAAAGAAATCATTATGTTCTTGATGATCTGAGGGCAGTGCTATCACGAGCAGTGCAATCCCAGATGGACGCATCAGTTTTTCGTGAGAAGATCGAGAAAATCCATTCAGAGTCACAAGAACTGGTAAAAGGGAATAGTGTCCAGTTAACACTTGAGTCATTTCTTACGGATGCTCGTTTTGCTATATTCGGGAATGTAGCAAATGCACAATTCAATACTATATATCTTGAGACTGCAAGTATTCTAGGTATTACTCCAGACAGTGGTAAGTGAAAATTTTTCCAATACCTCTCTGATATCTATTCTCGTAATATTATCTCTCAACGACGAGATCCTACATTTTCTGGTATAGATACGTATTCACCAACTGCTGAAGGGCTCAAGAGAACACTCGAAAATGCGAATATAGAGTCCAAAGATTATTTTGATATTGCACTCTATGCATATCAACTTCTTCAAAAGGCACAGGATAAACAAATGTTTACCCAAGAATCTCTTTCATCGGATGCCACATATGCTCTTATCGAGACTCTATTCTGAGCCACAAAGAAATACATCCAGGGACTCATAGATCCAGATCTACAGAAATCAGCCTATCAGACTCTCATTATACAATTCTATGCGCCGATTGCCAATACGATTAGTAGATCACTCTATGGAACTTATGCATTCAGTTTGGATAACAAGATCTATCTTGATAAACAATATCTCGACGGTGACAACGTTCAGTTTGATAACAAGATAAAAGACAATCTCGAGACAATCTATACTATTCTCCGAAATATTTATGAGGGTATTGCACCACTGTATGCTCCTGGGGAGCAACAATATGCACTTATGGCACTGCATGATTCAATCATACGTATTTCTGGATTTCTAGATCTACTACAGGAGTGAAGATATCGCGAATATCTGAAATCACCGTATGTAGGAGTCGAGATCGGTGGAATATCAGTACCATTTATCACACAAGATGGGAAAATAGATAGGTATGTAGTTCCAGTTCGTTCTGTTACTAATCCATAATTTATTTATAGCCTTTCTATCCTAGAGTTAGGAAGGCTATATTAGTATTTCTTCCGGTTGAATATATGTGATCTACAGAAATAAAAATCTCTTATTATAAGAGATTTTTTATTTTCCATTTTTGGATTTCTTTTAGATCTCCTGAAAGCAAAATATGAGGTACACTGATTCATTCGAATACTTCAGGACGTGAATATTGTGGATATTCTTTTTTTCCACCCAGACCTTCTGAGAAGCTCTCTTCTCAGAGTGATGCAATAGAGAGAACTCAGGGTATGAGTCTTACCATACTATCGATCATGACGAGCGATGCAAGTTCTCCACTAGAGACTACATATGTACCGATTGAGACTTCACGAATATCAAATAACTCTAGTATCCGAGCATCAACTCCTTCATAATGTCCACAGATAATCGTATATTGGTTCGATTTTTCGGAGAGTTCTTGTGAGAGTTCTTGTGAGAGGTTATCACCTCGAGGACTCATAAGGAGTATAGGCATTTTGCTATAGGTACTTTCGATGTAGCGCAAACATCTGGTAAGAGGCTCTACTGTAATCAGAGTACCTGCTCATCCGCCATAGGGTCGATCATCTACACGTCTTGTGCTTTTTACACTATAATCTGTGAGATTATATAGTACATACTGAAAGAGCCCCTTTTGTTGGGCTCTTTGCATAATACTGGAATCGAGATATGGTCGTATACTCTCTGGAAAGAGGGTGATGATATGAACTATGAACATATTATTGAACTCCTACGATTTCAACATCAAAGTAGAGATCTTTTGCCATAAAAGGGTGATCAGCAAGGATTGTAACTGTTTTGTCACCGATTTCCTGAATGGTAATTTTACTTCCATTTTTTGGAGTTGCAGACTCGCCTACAGCAAATGATTTGCCATAGAATGGACTCTCTTTGTTTGTGATCTGAAGTGTCACATTGTTTCCATTTATTGAGAGTATCTTGAAGTCTGCACCTGAACTTGTTGCCATAGCACCAATTGTGAGTGCTTTTTTATAGAAAGGATTACCAGTATTCGCTATAGCGAGAGTGATAGATCCACTTGATACTTCTGAAACTTTTGCTATAGAATTATTGGCTCCAGTTAGAGTATCTCCTACTTTTGCGGCCATCACTTTTGCTTGCATATCTGCAGGGAACTGAGATTTTTCGATAGTTTGAGTGAGGACATCTTCGAACATTTTTTTCTCACGAGTAAGTGTGAATTCTGGTGCAATCTGTTCTTTTGGAACGGTTACTGGACGACCGTACCCCTCTGATGGTATAACTTTGATCATTTTTTTCTCACCTTTTTTAACTCCCATGAGTCCTTGCTCAAATCCTGGGATTACCTGACCTTGTCCGAGTGCAACCTGAAAAGGCTGATACGTAGAACCTGTCTTGTATAGTCCACTTGATACTGCTACTGACTGGAGAGTCGTCTCTTGGATTGGTCCAGTAGCTGAATCTGTATGTAGTGTATAATTGAGAGTTACAACTGATCCAGTACTTGCAACAGCACTCGTTGAGGTTGTTGTCGTCTGGGCAACAGGTGTACGAGTCACAGGAGCTACTGTATCGGAGTTATCTTTCATACCTGGAAGAGTACAACTCGCAAGTGAGAGGAGAAGAGCAGAGGCTATGAGAATACGCATAGGAAAGTAATAAAAAAGTAGAAATATAAAGGCAAACAAGAATTTGAATACCAATTACAAAACATTTTATGGATTTTTTTATTTTTGCAAGTCCAGTAGGGCTAGCTCTATTCATAAAATTCGTCATAATTCATTATCTTTAAGTCATTTTCCTCTTTTGTATGCCACATTTATGGTGACGAGCTTTTCATAGAGCCTTCTGAGTAATGAATAGGATATTCGACTTGTATATCCTTTTTTGATAGTATATAAATCTTTTTTGAGTAAATTGGCTACTTCAGATTCACTGCAATTATGATGCCTTAGGTATTTTATATAGAGATGGTTTCTTAATGTGCCCATAAAGATACCAAACCATCCATCGACTTTGTTGATGGATGATATCTTCTGTAATATCTCTATACTGAGGGGTATATTCACACCTATGATAGCATCAGTAAGGGAAAATACTGTACCTCAACTATAACCATGACAAAGACTTATGATATCGGATTTTTCCATTTTTTGTCCACTTGCTTCCATGAGAGCTATCATCTCTAGTGTATGAGCAATATGATGACCAAGGAGGGGATTTGTATCTTCTCTATCACGACTATTTTCGGCTTTTTTGTATGTATTGAATACAAGTGTCAATGTATTAGGTTCGATATCAGATCTCATTCACCAAGCTTGTATATCCCATATAGTATTGATTTGTCTGATATCGGCATTTTTCTTGAGCCAAACCAAGAGTCATTCTTCCTTCTCTCCAATGTTATAAAATAAGAGAAAATGATTCTCTGGTATATCTTCTATCTTTTCGGTTAGTATTTTTTCTAATCATTTGGATTTGCTCTTGCGATCCCTCCCTCATCTAAAAATAAATAGACGACTTGAGGCAAAAAGCCCGCTCATCAGGAGAATATCTCAAATTCAATTTAGGCTCGATGTATCACTGAGATCGTAGCGTTCTATATTTATATCTCCGAATTTATCGTCAAATACTCCCAGCCATCTCTGGAGCTCTAACTCTACACCGTAGCTATCATTGCCTGTTATGTGTATGATATTTTTATGCATATTTCTATCCTAGGAGTATATCCATAAAATTCAACTTTTCTTTTTATATTTTATCTCTACTATATCTGCATATGCCAAAAATATTTATATTCCTCATTATTTGTATTGTATTGACCTCCTGTATGAATAAGCAATATCAGGGAGTTCAGATTGATGGAAAAGAGAGACAAAATAGTGTAGTAGTCGTCAAGTGAATGGGAGTTCCGATATCAGAGAATTCTATTCTCACCAGTGCTCATGTTGTACGCGATGATCGATTGGTATATGAGGTGGGATGAGTTGAATATAAGGTGATAGAGAGAGATACAGTAGGGGATAGAGCTCTACTCAAGAAAATTAGAACATCTGATCTTTCAACATCTTTTGGCAAGATAAATAATCCCAGTCCTAACCTACCATTTCTCAATTCTGGAAAATGGAAACAGGTCCAAATAGGAATCAAAAAATGAGACCCGATATATACTGAGGTAAATAGATCTGGATCGATTATGAGAGTAGAAGGGAAGGTACTGGATCCGAGTGGATCGATTCTCGGATATGATACTATTGGACACGTCGAGACTCTCTCGTGAATTGTTCTCACGGATATTGCTCTCCTTCCTGGAGATAGCTGAGCTCCGATATATACACGAGAGTGAGAACTCGTAGATGTAGTACACGTGAGATAAAATAAACACCCAAGAATGGGTGTTTATTGTTATAATAGAAGTTATTAAGGAGTTGGTTTAGTAAAGAAGTCCGGATGATCTTTTGTGATCTTTGTAATCAGATCATCAGCAGCAGTATCTATCATATTACCATTAGTCATAACAGATTTTCTAAATTCTTCTGCTGTCATACCTGCTTTTTTACCCTTGAGTCTCGTTGAATCATCAGAACCAAATACTACATTTTTTTCTCACTTCTTATTCTCAACTGTAAAGCTTGTACCTGCAATATTTATATTAACACTAGTATCGGATGCTCTCGATCACACACCAGAACTTGCTCCTCCAGTAGATCAAGTTCAGGTACCTTCAGTTTGTGCTCATCCTGCATATATAGCTTTGAGTATATCTTGTCCTTTGAGATCAGTTTTGAAATAATCTTTTGCTAATACTCCATGTTTTTTATCTAGTTCAATCATCAATTGTTCAGCTTTGACAGAATCTATCTTTAATCCTTCCATTAATATTCTCTTAAATTCTGTAGGATTTTTTATTGCAAAGTTATCTTTTCCTACGTTGTCACCTAATGCTTTTGTGAGATTATTGAGAGCATCTATAGTACCAGTTTGTTTTTGTTCATTTGATTGTGCAGAGAGTTGAGCTCGTGCGAGTTGGAGATTTGATGCGGTAGCAAACGTCGTTTCTGAAAGTTTCTTGATCGCGTCTTGTGTTGCGGGTGTTAGAGGTGGCTGCAGTCCTGCCCATCGACCTATACTGCTATTAGCATCTCTCTCTTGGCTCTTTGATTCCAAATTCATCTGTTGTTTTTGGACTGCTTTATCGACACCACTCATACTCATACCGAGACCAGGAATAGGAGTATATTTCGGTATACTCTTGGCGAGATTTGCCACCTGTCCTCCGATCCTTTCGAATGGTTCGAACGCCATTGATACCGTTTTATTCACCGTCTTGGCTGCCATGAACGCTATCCATATAAATACGAGAGCTATAATATCGATAATAAGGGTACCGAATATTCCACCTGCAGAATTTAGAGTCCCTGTCATAGTATTTGTATTATCTACCGCTGCAGCATCAGTACTTGGTCCAGCCTTACCATTGAAGGTAGTACTAACTCCGCCGAAATTCACTATGTTCTGAGTATACATCTCTGCTCCTGTTCATTGTATCTTTCGAATAATAGAATTTTTTGGATTACCGGTGATACTTATGATCTCACATCATTCACCTCTTAATTTTGTGGCATCACACTTTTTTGGATTCGGTCCAATCTCATTACTCGAAACCGCATTTATCAGTATGAGTCCAAAAGATAGTGCGAGACCTACTATCGCTGGTACAAATGCGAGTCCGATGAATTCCTTTAAGGTGAAGGTATCTTTGTCACCTCCCATCATAGCTGACCCTGCCACAAATTGGAAGGTAAATAGTGGAGAGAATATTGCATATACCCAGAGCTTGATAGCTCTCACGAGGAGGATGGCCACGAGAGCAATAGTGAGAAGACCAAATACAACGAACATGATCGCCGCGATGATCCCTTGATGGATTATACCGAGTCCAGTTTTGAGAATATCCAGTCATTGTGGAAGTTGAGTGACTTCGTGGAATTTGAATACTGAGTATGCATATACCATCATATAGCCATACATCCCAGATCCGTCTCTGAGAAATGTAGATGGGGCGATACAATTCGCTGCAGTACATTTTTCTACTGGCTTTTTTTTGGCTGGATCCCCACTTGATTCATCTATCGTGATATCTTTTGGTATGCTGGGTGTGTCTACCCAAGATTGTCTGCCTTCTTTTGATTGCATCGTCTCAGCAGGAATGGTGATCACTGAAGAGGTTACGACACTGGCTATAGATATCGTCCATTGGACGAACCACCATGTAAATGGTACCATCAAGATACCGAGTGCTAACTTCGGTAGCATCACTTTGTAGCTAAATGAATCTTTACCAAACATAGTCCCAAGTGCTATAAGGATGAGGAGTATCGCATAAACAAAATATACAATATTAGATACTGTCACCCAGAGGGAATACATAGGTGCCCGCAATCCAAATATATCTCCACTTGTCCAGTCAGGTGACATGAGCCAACCAGCAAACATGATAGCTGGCGAGACTATAGCAGTGATGATACCGAGGATGATATTGAGAGTATCTATGAGATTATTCCACAATTTCAGCTGATTCGCTGAGCTTGTTCCTGATTTTCAGGCTGTTCCGTCAGCATTGTATCATGGTTCTCAAGGGCAGATTCAAAATCCATCAGGATTTGCACATCCACCAGCAGCATATATCCCATTCCCATCATATGATACACTCACTATACTATAGCTCTGATTCGCTGTTTCAATATGCACATTTCCAAAAAACCCACCGAGAGCGACGAGAGAGAGAAGTGAATATGTGACAATTCCTTTAAACATAGTTACTATTGATACTGGATTCTTGATTTCTAAATGATGCAAAAATCAGAAATGGGCTCTATGGAATCATTAGACCATAATTTGTATTTTTTTGCAAATATTTCAGTATTTTTATATAAAAATCTCTATTATTGCAGAGCCTTCTCTGCTTTTGCTTGTGCTTCAGTTTGTATCAGTTTGAGAGTTCTGATGATATCTGTACCAGAAGCAGGGATAACTATACTCGATCTCTTGACGAGAGCATCTCGATTGTTGACGAGAGCATCGATGAGCTGGAGATTGCGTAGCTGGAGAACTGTGTAGCTCTTCTGGAAAGTTTCGAGATAGATCAGATATACTCGTGCTCGGCTATCCATATTTTTGGCCACTAAATAGGTATCGATTACAGTATCAACTCCAGAATAATCAAATCCCACATACGAATTCTGCATGGTGGTTTTGGCTCCATTGGTAGTAGCAGTTGATTGACTGATTATCCCACGAAGATCGGCAATCTGCTCACCGATTATAGTGAGTCGTTCAAGTGTACGATTATAGTAGCTCTTGAGTAGTGAAATATGCTCGCTGAGAGCTGTACTCCGCTCCGCAGCACTGTCGAGTAGATTCGGTATATCCATAGACAATATATTGGTATAGCTCGATACTGCCAGCATATTACTGCCGATGAGTTTTTGTTGTCCTGCAGTTGGCATAGAGAGGACTTCAGCAATAGATATGGTGCTACTCGAGAGATCGACTCCAGCATATTTGAGTTGATTTTCTTTTTGTCCTATAGAGAGACTCATCGCTGTAGCTATATTTCCCATATAGGTCATATCTGCTTGTTGGAATGAGAGATCATTTGGGCCTGCACTTGTTTTCAATCAGAAAATCGGTCCTATATATCACCATGAGAGATGCAGGACAAGTGTGAAGAATAGCGTCAGAATGAGTGTGTTTTTGATGAAGTCCTTGACTTCGCTCGTGAAAACCATAGTTTGGAAATAACCTTTAATATGTATTCTACCGTTTATTTCATTATTTAGCAAATAAAATGCGTTATTTTTCTTTCATTTCCGTTATTTTTTTGACTTTTTTTGGGATTTTTCTACATTCTGTGCCTACATATGATATGACTGTCGAACGTTCTCCTGTCTATCTATCTTCTGATGGTACTTATCATATTGCTGCCAAAAATGCTAAAAATATATGGTATATAGGACTCAAAAACTCCAAAGAAGGTGATGAGGAACTCTGTGTTGAGTGGGATTTTTCTACAGAAAAAAAACAAGAATGTATCGATCATGATGGAGAAACTAATTCTGAATTGTTCTCTTTCCCAGTACTTGCTGATGCCACAGCTATTGCCTCATTCCGTATTTTGGGATGAGCACTGATAGATCCAAGTGATATCACTGTATACACTATGGATACTCGGGTAGCTGGATCTCGTTTTACTATTGGATTCCCTGGCGCAATTGCAGAAGATGGTATTATCTCCAGAGCAGAGTGGGGAGCAGATGAGACCATGCGATATTCAGATAGCCCATATTGGAAGAGTAAATATCCAGGATATCTCTGGTATGTCCGTAATCCAAAGACTCAGGTTCAGCTTGATGCGATTCTGATGGAAGATGAACGGGTAGATTTTCTCATGAAGAATGGCTGACCTACTACTGAGACAACTGCACTGATTCGTACTGAGAACTGACATCCACTTGTTTGGCCAGTTCAAAAAGTAAAGCAGGTCTCCAGGATTGTCATACATCATACAGCTCAGAGTATGGATAGCACCAAGACAGATGCGGAGATGATCCGTGGTATATATGCATACCATACGCTCTCTCGAGAGTGGGGTGATATAGGGTATAACTATCTCATAGGCCAGAGAGGACTCATATATGAGGGTCGTGCTGGATGAGACTATGTTGTTGCTTCGCATGCCGCTTATAACAATATGGGAACTGTCGGTATATCTGTACTCGGTGACTATAGTCGTGATCATCTCAATCGTGATCAAATTGCATGAATCGAGAAGTCAATCACGATGATGGCCAGCAAATACGGTATAACTCTATCAGATAGCAAACAATGAGCTAGAAAATGTATAACTGCATGATGTACTATTCTCGAAACTATAATAACTAAGTCACTTGTAGGGCACAAGGATATAGGTCATACTGATTGTCCAGGATCAGATATTCATCAATATATATCAGACTGGATAAGTCGTCTCGATCGTCCATATATGCCTGTATACAATCCTATACAGTGAGTTATCGAGTCTCCTTTATCCGATCGAATAATGAATATGACCCTAAAAGTCATTGCTCCTCCAAAGTCAGTGTTTGTAACGAGTGTGAATGCTATGACGAGTGTGAATCCTATAACAACCTCTATTCGACTACCAATCTCGATACCAACTGTACGATATATAGGTCCAAAATTCAGAGTGAAGCTCTCCTACCTTGATCCTCAAAGTGCAATTCTATCAACTGTCGATGGTAAAATAGGAAAATTGACTATGGATGGAAAAAAAATACTATCTTCATTATCTCAAAAATATGAAATAGGAATAGTATGAAATAACCAACTCACATTAAAAGTATGAGAAATTAGTTATACTGGATCAGTATTTCGACTTTCACATAGTGTAGTACGAGTTGATTCATGGAATCGTATCCCTAATTGGGATAAAACAGGTAAGTACAATGATAATCTGTTTCGTGATACTATCCGAGTCATCAATGAGAACTGAAATATGACTCTCATAAATGATCTCCCCATTGAGTGGTATCTCAAAGGAATGGGAGAAGTTTCGAATAGTGATCTTGCAGAAAAGATAAAAACTATAGTTGTCTCAGCTCGATCATATGCGATGTGGTATATGAATCCGCTGAATCGAAAATTCAATACGAATCTCTATGATGGCTCTGACGATCCTGATGCTTTCCAGAAATATCTAGGATATTCCTATGAGCTGAGATCTCCAATAGTAGCAAATATGGTTGATGCGACTCGTGCACAAGTGATTACCTATGCGGATAAACTCGTCAAGCCATGGTATCACTCGTCCTCAGATGGACGTACACTCTCTGCACTCGAATATTGTAATAACAATGGATCCAAAAACTGTATGGACATACCATATCTACAATCAGTAGTTGACCCTGGATGAGAATGACATGTGAGAGCTGGTCATGGTGTTGGAATATCAGGAATCGGTGCTACCTATTGGGCAAATGAATGATGGGATTATAAGAAGATTATACAATACTATCTTCGAGGAGTTGAAATTCAAAAAAAATAGATATACTAAGCAAAATAAATTCTATTGTATGTATCTCTCCGACCGTGATATCCGTCTTTCTATAGATTCTGGTACTATTTCTATTTCGGATTTTGATGTGAGTCGTCTTCAGCCTGCAAGCTACGATATCCGTCTTGGTAATAGATTCCTCGTTGTAAAAGATTATTCTGTAATAAATATTGATCCCATCAATCATATTCTGCCAGAGTACGAAGAACTCATCGTCACAGCTGAACAAGGATTGATTTTGCGCCCTGGAGTGACGGTCCTGGGTACGAGTATAGAGAAGTTCGGTTCTGAAAAATATCTTATACAACTTTCGGGTAAGTCATCTCTGGCACGTATCGGCCTCATTGTCCATAATACTGCATGACTCATCAATCCAGGTCACTATCTCAATATCACTTTCGAGCTCGCCAATATGAACTCTGTACCTATCATTCTTCGTCCAGGTATGGATATTGCGCAACTTCTCTTTGCTGAAATGACTTCTCCTCCAGAGCAAGACTACAAAAAAGTCGGTAGATATGGAGAAGGAGAAAATAATATGGTAGGTTATATCAAAAAATAAGAATCGTATTGGTATTTTTTGTCATCCTGTAAGGATCTCTTTCAAAATCATCTTATGAGATTTTTACTATTTCTTTTTCGTAATTGCAGGAAAAAGCGATTCCTATGCTCCGCTACGGAATGACAAAAGCTACATTCATATATTTCTTTAAAGAATAAAAATGTGCAAAAAATTCTACAAAATCCTGATTCAAGCACTTCCAATACTTCTGATGATTGGACTCATCCCTCTGATTCAGGATGACTGGATTCTCTGCGGTATCTATCTCCTGATAATTTTTACGAGCTTCTTCTTGCAGTATAATAGATGAGAATATCTGATATTGGTTATAGGATTTTTTGCTATGCTGATTTTTGAGTATTTTTTTATCTCGACTGGTGTTGAGGTTTTCATTCGTAATAGCCTCTTTGGGATTATGCCTATTTGGCTCCCAGTACTCTGGGCATATGGATTTGTTGTCATTTCTCGGTCTCTGAGAATCATCGAGAAAAAATAAATTTTTCACTAGCAAAATCCTCCTATTTTTATATAATCTGAAGGTATTTTTTTAAGATTTGGTTATCTATGCAAGTTCGGATCAAAAATAGTTCAGGAAAGGTTCTCGAGTACAAGACTCCTGGGGCCTGTGCGTTCGATTTCGAGGCACTCGAGGATGTCGTATTTGCTCCTGGAGAGTGGAAACTCGTCGACACTGGGACGGTGATCGCAACCCCAGAGGGATACTGTCTCGTTATTGCTCCTCGATCAGGTACATTCAAGAACTATGGTCTCATGCAGGTCAATAGTATCGGTATTATAGATCAGGATTATTGCGGAGATGCTGATACAGTCAAATTCGCCTATATCAATATGCGAAAAGAAGAGGTAGTGATCAAAAAAGGGGAGAGAATCTGACAAGGTATGTTCGTGAAGATAGAGAAGCCAGAGTTCCAACTGGTAGATATGATGAATGTAACTGATCGTGGTGGATTCGGGACGACAGGACTCAATTAAAGTACTACTTATGCAAATCACAGCTATACTTGCTATGGACCCGACGCTCCTGATCGGTAACAAAAATGGACTTCCATGGCACATTCCCGAAGATATGAATCGCTTCAAGGAGTTCACCGCTGGCGGTATAGTAGTGATGGGTCGCAATACCTATGTGTCTCTGCCAGAAAAATTCCGTCCACTGCCTCATCGTCGCAATATCGTCATCACTCGCACACCGATAGATGGACTGGAGTGCTATTCGAGTATTGAGCTTTTTATCTCGGCTATGCAAACAGAAAAAATCGAGCAAGTATGGCTGATCGGATGAGCCTCGCTCTATGATCAATTCTTTGCTCATGTACTCGTCGATCGAGTAGAGCTCACACTCCTGGATGGTGAACATGAGTGAGATATCCGAGTATCGGAATTCCGCTCTAATTTCCATGAAGTATCGAGCTCTGATTTTTCTCAGGGTCGATTCATCTCTCTCATTCGCAATTCCTAATCCCTATATCTATGCATACAGAACAACAATATCTCGACTTGCTTCAGAAAATTATGGATACTGGTGTGGATCGTATGGATCGCACTGGTGTAGGAACTCGTTCTATTTTTGGTCATCAGATCAGGTTTGATCTCTCTGAGGGATTCCCACTCCTGACTACCAAAAAAGTATTCATCCGTGGGATCATCCATGAGCTCCTGTGGTTCATCTCTGGAGAGACCAATATCCGACCACTCGTGCAGAACGATGTGAAGATCTGGAATGAGTGGGCGTTCGCTAAGTATCTCAAAAAAACTGGAAAAGATGCTCAGTTTCCTCGCTATAGCTCAGAGTGGGATGCAGAGCTCGTAGTATTCATCGATCGTATCAAAAATGATGCCGAGTTCGCACTCGAGTGGGGTGATCTCGGTCCTGTCTATGGGAAGCAGTGGCGAGCCTGGGAAACCAAAAAAGGGAATGTGATAGATCAGATGCAGATCGTGATCAATACCCTCATGAACGATCCCTATAGCCGTCGCAATCTCATCTCAGGATGGAATGTCGGGGAGATCGAGGAACTCATCAAAGACAAGGACACAGCACCACCACCGTGTCATACACTATTCCAATTCTATGTTGCCGATGGTAAGCTGTCATGTCAGCTCTATCAGCGGTCAGCTGATGTGTTCCTCGGAGTACCGTTCAATATCGCATCATATGCACTCCTCACGATGATGATCGCACAGGTTGCATGACTCCAACCCTGAGAATTTGTCCATACATTCGGTGATGTACATATCTATCACAATCATTATGATCAGGTGACTGAACAGCTCACTCATACGCCTCGGCCATTCCCGATTATGCAGATCAATCCTGATGTGAAAGATCTATTTAGTTTCAAATATGAGGACTTCACGGTAGAGGGATATGATTCGTATCCTGCTATCAAAGCACCAATAGCTGTATAAGAATTTCTGAAAAACTACGAATATCTTCGTTATAAAAATTATTTTCTCAGTCATTTGCTCATCAGCAAACTTCTTTCGAAAAAATTTTTCTGCCTCGATCTTCTTGTTTTTGAGAAATTCCGAATATTTCAAATTTCTTTATTATTTTTATGTATATAGTATTCGAGGGCATCGTCGGGTCAGGGAAGTCTACTCAGTCAAAAAAACTGGTGGAGTTTTTGAAAAAAAAATATGGAAATGAAAAAATCCTCCATGTCCGTGAGCCAGGATCGACTCCGATCGCTGAGGATATCCGTCATCTTTGTCAGGGTAAGGAATGGGAAAATGAACAGATGCATCCGCTCACCAATGCATATCTCTATACTGCAGCTCGCTCACAGACACTCCATACGGTGGTGTGTCCAGCACTAGAATCTGGGAAGATAGTTGTATCTGATAGATGCTTCCTCTCATCGTGTGCCTATCAGGGTGAGGCTCAGTGACTTGGTATCGATACGATACTATCCGTGAATCAAGATGCAATACGAGGTATATTGCCAGATATCGTGTTCTATATGGATATCGATGTGGAGACCTCGCTCTCTCGTACATTCGATGCTGTAGGAGACAAGTGGGAGAAGATGGGGAAGGAATTTTTCCAGTCTATTGCTCGGGGGTATGATAAGTGTGAAAAGTTGGATATCATGAAGAATAGATTCATCCGTATTGATGCGACTGGATCACAGGAGGAGATATTCGAGAGAATTATCCAACAACTAAAAATATAGTCTATATGTCCATCCTATCACTCATCCCATCTCTTAGCCAAAATGCTCGGGATTTTCCTCTCGAAAAATCATATATAGACCAAACTATAGATTGGATTCGTGAATATGATGAATTTGCCTTCATGAAAGATAATACTGCAGGACATATCACGGGGTCTATGCTCATCACCAATATAGAGAAAACCAAGGTGCTCCTGATGTTCCACAAAAAACTCCAGTTCTGGGTCCAATTCGGCGGTCACTGTGATGGCGAGACGGATGTGCTCGCTGTTGCGATACGTGAGTTCCATGAGGAATCAGGTATCGAGATCGAGCCAGTTATACATGATGGGATGTTTGATATACATGTTCATGATATTCCTATTGATCGGAAGTGAATCCCAGCACATATCCACCATGATATCCTCTATCTCGGTAGTATATCTGAGGATACACCATTTGCTCGACAAGAGTCTGAGGTAGATGACATCAGGTGGTTCGATATCGAGTGAATAGAAAAACATATTGCAGAAGAACGAATGCTCTATATGATGGAGAAAATAAAATCATCATGAAAATAGTTATCCGACCAACATATACAACTCTTGATACTCAAAAATTATCAGGAGTGACAAAATATATGATCAATACTGTTTATCAGAGTTGAGCAGATATGAGTATTGCTCCACAATATACAGATTGTGTCACGGCTATCCGATATATCTTATCACAAATGAGTGACTATATATTGCCACGAGCCTATATCGGAGATATACCGAATATCATGCTCGATACTGGAGCAACAGAGATATCACTCCAATTAGCCCAACCCTGAGACATTATATTTTTTGAGCGTATGTCCTTCACTCATGGACACTATATGATTGCTCACATAGGGATCATCATATCGGAGTCAGAGTTTTTCCACTCGTCGCTCCATCATAATTGATGACAGATATCATTATATCACACGCAAGAATACGAGTCCATGATCCTCGATGAATCCTACCTCTCTATAGCCTCTGACCCTCGTCACCATGACTAAAAAAACCCTCTTCGTCATTGATGCCTACAATCTGATCTATCGGATGTTCTTCGCTATTCCCGAGATGACGACTCGATCAGGCGAATATGTGAATGCTGTATTCGGTGTAGCGAAGTTCCTGAAGGGACTCGCAGCGGAGAATCCTGATGCTGCACTCATCGTGACGACCGATGTGGGAGCGAGTTTCCGATCAGAGATATATACCGAGTACAAGGGGACTCGTGATCGCATGCCGGATAATCTCAGATCTCAGATTGATGGGGTTTTTGCACTGTTCGCTGCGGCAGGTATCGAGACTCTCTCGCGAGAGTGATATGAGGCGGATGATATCATCGGATCGATCGCACACCAGCATGAGAACAACGAATATCAGATCGTGATCGTCTCATCAGACAAGGATCTCTGCCAGTTCGTCCGCGATGGACACGTCCATATATTCGATGCGATGAAGCACAAATTCCTGAAGGAAAAAGATGTCATCGAAAAATTCGGTGTGCCATATCAACAGGTCTGTGACTATCTCGCAATAGTAGGTGACTCATCGGACAATATCCCTGGGATTGCAGGATTCTGACCCAAGAAGGCGGTCGATCTCCTCTCAAAATATGGTACCCTCCAGGGGATCTATGATAATCTGGGTGAGCTGACTCCCAAGATGCAAGAGGTGCTGATAACTCAAAAAGAAAATGCATTCCTCTCACAGCAACTCGCTAGTATAGTTACAGATCTGGATGTGTCGCATCTTCCAGAAGCTCCATTTGCTCCAGGTATCTTATTTCCATGATATATAGAACTCCTCCAGAATTACGAGTTCCAATCGCTCATACCTAGGTGCTTCCAGAGTGTACCAAAAGAAACTATAAAGGTGAAAACAAATGTAATTGAAACTACTGAAGAGCTAGAATCCCTTCAGTTGAAGATCGAACAACGGGCAATTGTCTCTCATAAATTAAATGAGACCACATCTCCCGTAATTATATCAACAGATATCTATGGAAAGCTTGCAATCGGATATGACAGTGATATATATATAATCAAATCACTAGTACTAGACTGTTGATCATTCATTTCCTTTTTACTTGATTCAAAGATTGAGATAATTGGATATGAACTAAAGACAGATATCAAAAGACTCTATGCAATACAAAAACCTACCGAATTGGCAGGCAATGAAGGGCAGGGGAGACTATTCTAAAATTAGGCAAGTCCATAAAATTCAGCGGTTGCTTGTCTATAACCGTTCCAATCATCATAACCATTTTTAGTCATTATGTTCTTGATTGCTGGGTTATAGTTCATATAAGTTGTCAGGTTTTTTTCACTTGCTCCTGGTCAAGTATGATATCTTATAGCAGCATCAATCCAATCCTTTCATGGCTGTTTCACCTCTTTTAGATAGTATATTGCAGCTTCAATTTGATCTAGTGGATTTCCTTCATCGAGCCTCCCACCGAGTTTGTTATTTACACTAAACCAAGTTGATGGGATAATCTGTCATATTCAGGAGGCCTTTGCAGATGATTTTGGTCAGAAAAATTGAAATCCACCGGCTGTTTCATTTGCAAATATGCCCATAATGGTATCTACAGGAACTCCGTATTTTTTACACATCGCATTCATGTGTGCTCAATACTTCTCCTCAAATTCTGCTCTATTTTTCACATTTCCAGTTCGTGATCTTATGACAATTGATTCCTTATGGCTAGCTACTTCATTTACTAACATCATATCTTCTGGAAGATCGGTCAAAGGTTTATCATTATTTGTATGAATCATATCCTTTAATCGCTCCTTTTTCCAGTGTTCGTCATTTGCCTTATTATCTTCTTCTGTCTCAGTGCCAATAGTCACGAGCTCGATAGAGTAGCCATCATATATCTTCTGATATTTTCATTTTATATCGTAGTATCCAGGACGAGGTTTGTTTGATCGTTCACATTCTATTCCATTGATTATAATTTTTCGTACTGATGCAGGGAGGATATCACCAGCACCAGTTTGATCACGTAGGCTAGGATTATTACCAAAATTCACAGTGAATGAATCTCCGGATTTTAGCTCACTCGATTTTACTTCCACTTCGGGATTTTTTGTGTTGATGAGGGTGAGATTTGCTATATTGATACCTTTTTTTCGAAGTGTCAAAAGATCAGACCCTATATAAGTCTCTGTATTTTTTCACTTAAGTATTTCTGCTACATCTCGTTTCGTATTATTATCTGTGATATTTATACCATCTTGCAATCTATCAAATCTCTCCATACGATTCAGTTTCCGTTGGAGTTCTTTTCTTTTCGTTGCATCAGTTTCTCATGTAATGGCGGCCTTGAGTTCCGCGAGCTTAGATTTGATATCTATATTGCCTACTTCCGCAGATTTATCTAGTGTAGGTAGTACTGCTGATCTTGTCGTATCGATGTTTTTATAAAATACAGCCATATTTTTGGATTTATATGTAGAAGATAATTTTTATTTAGACATCTCTGTAATCGCAGTATCCGCCGTTTCATATATTGGTACAATAGAGGTAATCCCTACAAGATCAAGTGTATCATGAACTTCATTGGAGAGATTACATAGAGAAAATTTGCCTCCTCCATCATCAGTTCGCTGTGCGATATCAGCGATATATCCGATAGATTTACTATTGAGATAGGTGAGTTCACTCAGATCAAAAAGTGTACGAGAATGAGAAAAATCACCGATTTCTATTATAATATTCGGGAATGTAGTATCTACATTGGTTTCATCGAGTTCTCCTTTGAAGGCGAATATCTTGACGCCAGTATTAGTAGAGGATTTGTTGACTTCGAGTTGCGTGAGCATAGTTGGTAAAATAGGAAATATATAAGGAGTATATCAGTTTTCATCTTTTCTTGCAACTTTTTCCTTGCTTTTATCCTGTTTTTTGTAAACTTTCCTTATGAAAAATAGTTTTATTCTAAGTTCCAGTATTGATACTTCTCAATTATCATTCTGGCAGTCCCCGATTTGGGCTGATATATTGACAGCATCCAAACAGGTTCGAGAAGCTTTTTATTACGGAAATATACATTCTTCTTTTATTCTTATCGAAATTCGTTCTATTGGACTCGGATTTTTTGGTGCATTTGCAATTGGCGTATCGCATACTCAGATTGGAGATGATTGGCAAGATTATCTCTCTACCTTGAAAATTATTTTATCTGATAAAAAGGTATTATTTCTACAGATCGAACCAATCGATGAAATAAAAATAAAAAATAAAGAACATTTGAATCAAGAATTCTCTAAGAAATTCCTAACGCCATATACACGAATTATAGACTTGTCGCAAACAGAAGATGAAATATGGTGAAAAATGCATGAAAAATGACGTTATAATATTCGTACAGCTATAAAAAGGGGGGTTCATATTGAGAGTGTTGTACCTACACAAGAGAATATAGATATTTGGATGCAGCTTTTTACGGATACACTCTCGCGAGATGGATTTTCTGGAAATAGCCGTGAATACTATGAGATATTTCTTCGTACTCTTGACCAACAGAAAAGTGGGGGACTCTATTTTGCCCGGTTTGAAGATCGGGTGATAGCGGCTGGTATTTTTGTATTCAATTCTGATCGAGCTATTTACTACTATGGTGCCAGCTCATCCCAATATTGTGACCGTAAGGTTTTTGGCTCTTATCTCCTACAGTGGGAAGTTATGCGTATTGCCAAATCTCTTGGTATCTCTGTTTACGATTTTCTTGGGATATCTTCACCAGATAGTATAGATGATCCACTGGCTTGAGTGAGCTTTTTCAAATCTCGATTTGGATGAAAGGTCATCGCTCTTCCACAGAAAATAATATTCCCACTTTCATGGAAATATAGTATATTTAAAATTCTGTATAGAATCAAAAGGTTCCTAAAATTCTAGAAACTATTGCAACATGCCATGATGATCTCTTCTCGAATGATGGGTCCGAGATCTATAGTCTGTGTGCGCATATCTATCTCAGATATATCATCGGGATCTCATTTCTCGAGTTTTTTCTTCCAGTTTCGATCGAATGGTGCGAGATCTATTTCTTCTTTTTTGTCTTCATATTCTACAGTAGTTCGAAGATAGTTCCAAGAAACATAGATACCATCGTCGAGAGTCATGATAGCTACAGCGAATTCAAGATCTGAGAGAAATCGTATATCTTCATAGTATCCATCAAAAATAGGACCACTAAATGCAAATTCACGTGAATCGCCAGTATAACTCGAAAGAAGATCTCAAATAGGGAGAGTAAACATAGATTATTTTTTAGTTATCCATCGCTTCTATAGCACCGAGTCCAATAGTGTGTCCACTTTTCTCAAAAAGCAATCGAGCTTCTATCTCTTCACCACTAGCCATAAGGGCAACTCAAAGATCGTTGATAATCATCATGTCTGTAGGAGCGAGAGCGTAGGCACGACGTAAGAGTCCGAGTCCACGAGCAATGTCACCTCGCATCACATATGACCATCATAGATTACGGATGATCTCCGCATTGTTGGGGAATTTGGTATTGGCAACAGTGAGTATAATAATAGCTCTATCGAAGTCTCCACGAGCAGCAGCAATATATCATTCTAGATAGGCTCCTGTACCAGAGTCTGGGTGGAGTGCACGGGCATATCTGATAACTTCTTCCGCTTTATCGAGATTCTCCTCAAAAATGTAGATATCGGCGAGCTCCTCATAGATGCGATAGTCGTCGGTATACTTCGAGAGTGCCTGAAGAGCTGTTTGCCGAGCTTCGTTATATCTACTCTCACTCTTGAGTGTCTCAATATCTGTGATAATGTCATCGAGCGGAGTTGGTAGATTTGTATCCATAGCCATCAGTATAGGTAAATAGGGTAAATAATCAATCTACTTTTTCTGTGGTATTCCGAAGTTATCTTTTACAAATACTTTTTTATCGGGTTTTGATATCGGAGTATCTGTTTGTTTGAGAGTACCAGCCTCTTCTCGAGCTTGTATTTTTTTTACAAGTTTTCTCTTACTATTTTCTCGTTTGTTCGCCTTTACTCGTTCTGCTTTAACGACGAGTTTGCGTTCTGTTTTTTTCAGGACTTTTATTTTTCTCTTCGCTTTCTCTATCATTTTTTTGCGACGAGCATCGCGTTGTACCTGCTTGCGTGACGGTTTTTCTTTTGTTGGGAGAGCAGGAGTATTATTGGATTCCATAGGTATGAGATTATGAGGCTGAGTCCAGGTTTTATTTTTTGAAAAAAAGTAACAAAAGCAGTTAGGAATCTAGATTCCTGCCTAAGTAGGAATGACAGAAAATCAAATTTCATCTAATCAAAGAAGCAATAAAAACTGTAAACAGAGGGTATTAGAATCTGGAAAAAATTGAGAAAATATAGTAAGAAGGTTATATTTTGTTCGTTGTTTTCCCCAAAGTTCTCCCTATTTCTGTAGCGAGACTTTTTCATTCTTCTTTGAGGGCAAGTTGCCCACATGCAGCATCGATATCATCTCCCATGGTATGACGAACCGTTGAGGGAATACCGTATCGATCGAGGGTATCTTGGAATTTTTTGATGATCATTTTCGAGGTTGGGAGATATCCGTTGCTATCAGTTCCTTCACCTGGATTATAAGGGATGAAATTCACATGAGCGAGTTTTCATTTGAGTAACTCACCGAGTTGAGTGGCATATTCGATGCGATCAGTGACGCCGTTTATCATAATATACTCATAAAATACTCGTTTGTTGGTGATCCGAACATATTCCTCGATAGACGCCATCAGGACATCAATTGGATAGGTATTCTCGACGGGCATTATTTTTTTGCGAGCTTCATCGTTGGGAGCGTGGAGAGATACCGCGAGAGATACTTGGGGAAAATCACGAGCAAAGTCAATAATACGAGGAGCAATTCCACAGGTTGAGACGGTGATACGACGATTTGAGAGGTCGAGTTTTTTCTGATTACAGGCAATATGGATCGACTTGGATACTTCTCCATAGTTGAGAAGTGGCTCACCCATACCCATATAGACAACATTACGGAGTTTGCGATCTTCTTTTGCGAGATGATGCACTGCCCACATTACTTGCTCGATTATCTCAGCAAATGTGAGATTCCGGATGAGTCCTAGCTTGCCTGTTGCACAAAAAGTACAAGCCATAGGACAGCCAGCCTGAGAACTCACACAGAGTGTATTGCGTCCTGAGAGATGCCGCATGATTACTGCCTCAATCATTTTTCCATCGTGAGTCGTGAAGAGAAACTTGGTCGTTTGTCATTCCGAATCGGTTTTTTCACTATGGAGCGATAGGGAAGTATAGGAACAATTTTCTTTTAATAAATCTCGGATTGATTGAGGGAGCGTTTCTATCATATCAAAATCGGTCACTAGATTTTTGTAGATCGCATTCTCTATCTGAGCATATCGGAATTTTTTATGTCCGTTTGTTTCAAGAAGACTTATGATGGTAGCTTCGTCGTGGATGGAAAACATTAAAATACTTAAAAACTAAAACTGAAAAATTCATTGTAGCTATAACCAGAGTAGTACAACTGCCGTGAAAAAACCGATAATACCACCAACAAGAGCCTCTAGGGGAGTATGTCCCATAGACTCATTGAGGGTTTCACTATCATTTGGAGTGAGGCGATTGAGTGCCCTCGCATGGAGACCTGCCTGATATCTGACATTCATCGCATCGTATATGATGATAATCGAGATGACGAGACAGATAGCGAACTCATCACTCCATGGTCCATACTTGAGTCCCATAGCTGTCGAGAGTGCTATGACGAATGTGGAATGAGCCGATGGCATACCACCACTTCCGAACATCCGAGCAAAAGTGAATCGCCCCTTGAGAGCATGAACCAATCACTTGACAACTATGGCTACCAGGAGTGATATCACAGGAATGATAATCATATGATTTTCGAGAAATGTATGAAAGGCTATGAGCATATTATGCAACTTTGAGAATAGAATAGTCTGTTTTCCCAGATGGTGCAACTACAGTGATACTGTTACCAGTATTCTTGCCGATGAGAGATCTACCGATAGGAGACTCATTGCTAATTTTACCATCGAGAATACTTGCTTCCTGAGAACCGACAATTGTGTAGGTGATTGTTTCTTTTTTATCAGTTTCTTCAAGTGTCACGACTGATCCGACATTGATACCTGTTTTCTTCTTTTTCTCATCGATAATCTCATAGCTTCCTGGTTTGAGCATCTCTTCGAGTTCAGTAATACGCAGTTCCATTTGGGCTTGATCATCACGGGCTGCTTGGTACTCAGCATTCTCAGAAAGATCACCATATGAGATGGCTTCTTTGAGCTTGTCTGCTATCTCAACACGTTTCTCTTCGCGGAGGATGCGGAGTTCTGCTTGGAGTTCTGTGAGTCCATCACGAGTGAGGAGGATCTTCTTGTCTGTCATAGTAGAAAAATTATTGATTATAAGTGATTGATTGTATCTATATTGTCATCACCAGGAACGAAGTGGCCTTGTCAATATAAGGGTACTTCCTTCCTAATGATAAAAATATTATTTTTTTGCCATCATAGTTTTGAATTCTGTGAATCGAGCTTTGGGAAGACTAATGAGAAGAGTCTGGGCCTCAACTTGCATAACAATGCGGATGGTTCCATCCTCTATGGGAGGATTGACATAAAAACTCGGAAAGGAAAATGTTTTGGATTCGTTTACTGCAAATAGTGACTTGTTTACAGCCCGGAAGTTGGTGAGCCAAGTAGCATACGGAACTCGACTTGCGATAACTACTATGCCAAATTTGGTATCTATATAGGTCGAGTATTCAGTATTTGTATCAAATATATAGAGTCCAAATATGCCATTATTTTTTCCGAGTACAAGGCTCACCTTGGTGATTATCTTTGTTAAGAACTTTGCTGATATCGGTATGATAGGAGCAGTAGCTCATGTCAGGCTACCTGTGTCAGATTTGATAGGAGTTGTCGTTCCCGAATTTTCGAGGGTTGCTACCTGTTCTATAGTCGTATTTTTATTTCCGAGAGCATCGATTTTTGCCTCGAGCTCTTTGATGCGATCTTCTGTTTTCCACTGAGATCTGAGTATTTCGATGGCTGCGGTTTCGTTTGAGATTTTTACCGTTGTAGTAGTCGGATTGTTTGGGAGTATATCGATACCGTTTTTCTGAGCAAATATCCAAATAATGCTCCCAATAAAGGCAAGAGCAGCAACAGCAAGAGTTATCAGTGCTATACGCATAGGTGTTGGTTATTATTTCTTTGCTATACTAGAGAATTCTATCTCGACTGATGTCTCACGTCCCAGAAGGTTGACCATAACCTTGACAAGACCTTTTTGTTTATTCACTTCGACAATCTTTCCTTCACTTCCTTCGAATGGACCACTCCCAATAGTGACAAATTCACCAACTTGCATACTTGTTTTGTATTCTTCACTCTTCTCTTCGAGGACACCCTTCAGTTGCTCCAGTTCTTCTCCACGTACTGGTACTGGTACAGTACCAGCTCAGAGAAATCCTGTCACATTGGGAGTATTTCGAACGATATACCAACTTTCATTCGTTACTATCATTCGCACAAGGATATATCCAGGGAAAATATTTTTTTTGCGTTTTACTTTTTCACCACCTTTTCGGACGGTGATACTATCATGAGTGGGGATAAATACATCGATAATATATTGTTCCAGACCAAATGCTTCACGGCGTTGCATCAGAGATGATCGAACATTATCTTCAGTTCCCGAGATAACCCGGATAACATACCATTCTCATTCTTCTTTCGTTGTAAGGAGGTCAAACATGATGAGATATTTAGAGTTTAGAAAATAGAAAGTTGCGAATTATTTGTTTCCAGAGCCAGTTAGTATACCAGATCCAGTTATATTTTTGTTACCTGATACAGTTGTACCAGTATTAGCTTTTATTTTTTTGAGTATATTATTTAGTTCTCCTTTTTTCAAGTTATCTTCACCACTCACAGTAGCAGAGATAACATCATGAGGAAACTGTGAACGAGCCAGAGCGAGCCCATTGGTTACAATGTATCCGAGGACTGCAAGAAAAATTCCTAATACTACAATAACACCGATAGTGTATATCATATATTTTTTGTTTTCAGCTGGAGTAGGCCAGACGACATGCTCGAGTTCTGTACTCGCCTCAGTGATAAAGTTAGACATAGAAAAAAAGATAGATAATAGACTGGGATTAACACGCAAGAGTATATAGAATTTCCTCTTTTCGTCAAAGCATTTTAAAATCCGCCGAAGCGGACTAAATAGAATCGAATTGATATGAGTATAACCAAAACACGAAAATGTCAAAAGAAAATGGAGCCACCGTCGGGATACGAACCCGAGACCTCTTCATTACCAATGAAGTGCTCTACCAGCTGAGCTAAGGCGGCATATTTTAATTCCTTTATTTTTTCTTGTTCAGATTTATTATTTTTGAGTCTATCCCATTACTTTTTGACAAAAAGTAACAAAATTTACTATAACGTAAGAAAACTCCAAGAAATTCACCGAATTGGCCTTTACGAATCTACTAGCAACTCGGACAGTATATGATCAATCACAAAAATTCAAGTTTTTGTTGTTTTTATCGTATTTTCATGGATTTCTAGGAGTCCGTCTTGTTGGAATTTCCTGATTTTCTTATCTTGAATCTGTAATTTTGAACCTTGGATTTTTATGCCATCTCTACGGAGTCAAAACATCATCTTCTCTATCTCGATTTGCTCTGGTGTAAGTATCTCTTCATTATCTCTTTTTCATCCATAGTATCAACTGAAACTACTCGAATTGCTCCACCGCATTCCATTTTCGTAGCTCGCTGCTGAGAGTCCGAATCCTCTAGAGTTCGAATGATCCCAATAGGCTTGATTGTGAATTGATCGATATCCTGGTTTTGCCCAATTCGATAGTTCATAGTGATCCCAACCGAGAGATTTGAAATATTCGATAATATCTAGGAACTCTCCCTGTAACTCTATTTCTGATATCGAATTTGCTTTCCAATGTTTCGGATACTTTTCATCCTCGAGCATATAGACGCTCGTATGGGTAATCTGTGGAAAATGATTATGGAGTTCTTGAATTCATTTTAGAGTATTTCCTGGGAGCGTGTAGGGAATTCAGAGAATGAAATCGATATTGAGAGAAATTTCCGATTCAGACTTTAAAATTCAAAATCCAATACTTTCCAAAGCACCAAAAATAGTATCTTTATCAGATCTGTGTATTTCTTTGAGACTTTTTTCATCAAGTGTTTGAATGCCTAGAGAAATTCGATTGACTCAGAGCTCAAGAATTCACTCGATGTAATCTGTGGTAATATCTTCGGGATTTGCTTCAAGAGTGATTTCTATTGGTGACTTTTTATAAAAAGGGAAACATTCCAAAATATCTTGAATCTCAGAGTGAGATAGGACTGAGGGAGTTCATCATCAAAGATAGATGGTTTTCTGATTTTTTTCTCAGATACCGTTTTCCATACTTTTTTGATCAAACGAAAAGGGGATAGAAAAATATTCTCTAATCTCCTTTTTCAGATATTCGATATATCGTTTCTTTTTGAATTCATCGAAAACAGGTGTCAATGCGAACTTGCAATACGGACAACGTTGTCGACAGAAGGGTATATGGATATAGTAGTGATCCGTCATAGGATATGAGAATAGGAAAAAATAGAGAAATTACAAAAGAATCGGTAATAAAAAAGTATTATACCCTATTTTCTGAAATAGTATTGACTTTTCTAGGTCTCTATATATTGCTATGACCGAAAAGGTATCTACCCGTTAGAGTGTTTGCAGAACCCACGGTGTAGATGGAGACTCTCATGGCAAAAAAGAAACCCAATCATGTTTCTTTCAAAAGCTACATTGGCAAACCTGCCATCGTAAGGCAAAAAAGGAGTAGAGCTCAACAAATCGCAGCTGGTAAAACGGCAGCAAAGTTAGCAGCTCTGGCATCGGTAGGTAATACTGCACGTCGGTAATCTACTGGCAACTCCACCCTCATCAAAAAAAGCACCCCTAGTGGGTGCCTATTTTTTTATTACTTTCTCTATCTCAGCAAATATCTCTTCTTCACTCTGACTTGCATCGATGCGATAGATCTTATGTCCGTGAGATTCCCAAGTATTAATGAGAGGAAGGGTATCAGCAATCGACCATGCTATACGACTACGAATCGCGTCCTCTGTATCATCGGCTCGTACTGTGAGTGCATTGCCTGTCTTCGGATTGGTGAGTCATGTGAAACTAGCTGAAAAGGTCTCATGTGTAACAGGATCTACTCGACGACCCGCAAGTCTCTTGACTGCAGTTTCTTGGTCGAGATTGAGATATATGACAATAAAGTCTTCAAATACTGATTTCAAGGCATCATTTTGCTCTTGGCTTCTGATGACTCCATCGAGGAGTATGGTTTTATTTTTATTCTTTTCGATATATGTCTCTGCCATCTTCACAACAGCGCTTGTGGGAGCCTTTAGTCCTGCTTCGATACACCGCTTAGTCTCATCTCCTTCTGGTGTACCACTTTGAGAAAATTTTCGGAGTTCAGTTCCCATTTCGAATAATACATAGTGATCTGATTTTTCGAGAATCTTGCGTGCTTGAGTTCCTTTTCCACTTCACTGGATTCAGATGAGCATGATATGAGACATAAATTGATTGTAGATGTATAAAAATGACTCTAATAGGAGAAGATAATAAGCCGGATTCTGTATATCGGTATACATCTATCTAGGACTGCAGTCGCCCACAGCCTCCAGCGGAGTATACTCGCATTGACTGCTCCAAGACATTATCAACTTGAGTACCATTCTCCTTGCATCAGAGAGGGTTTACCACTCTTCCCGACAAGTCAGGAAGATTCATCTGTAGCTATTTTTCTTTACATCTGAGTATACCCAGACAATCAAGATGATAACACCAGATGACTTTTCACCTTTTGTCTATTGCTAGACTAGTATTGTCTCTGTGGCACTATCCGTACCCGACATTTTGGATATATTGCCGAGCCAGAGCCGTTAGCTCTTCTCATCTTGGAGTGATGTCCAGACTTTCCTCATCCTGATTGCTCAGAACGCGTATACCTGTCTCCTCCTACGAGAGTCGAGAGCGAGTATAGAGCAAAAGAGAAAATTGTAAATTATAAATAAAAAAATCAATCGAATATTTCGATAGAAATTTTTCTACTTGGTATCTATGGAAAGATGATTATGTCATGATATCAAAAGTACCTATATATTCTATTTTTCTTATTTTCTGAGTCCTTCGATAAAACTCTTTGGAATAAGTTGAACAGGATTTCCACTCTGTTGCTTTCCTACTATCCTAGTGATTCATTGTCTTTTTGCATTATTAAGAATTGTCTCTCCTTTAACCCCCATCACTTCTCGTGTGTTAGTAACTCCTACATATATGATTCCATCAATCTCTATCTCTTCTGCGACTTCGCAAGTGATACTCGAGCTCATATCGATAATATTTCGCATATCTCATGAGAGACTATTGATATCGAGTTCGTTTTGTCCGATGAGGAGCTCATAAAAATTACCAATTCTTGGGAGTTTTCATTTTCATGATTTTCTTGGATTATCATCATCACCTTCTATTGTTTTATCTATATCAGGGCCCCCACCAACAGTACTACTGTTCGCACTCGTTCCACCATACCATACACTCGGTGCGATGATATAACTATTCGGAGATGGGACGAGTTTGCCAAGTGAGTCCAGTATCTGCGCTGGTCTCTTGAGTTCTGTGTCACGCATGATGCGTCCATTGCCTTGGAGGATTTTTGCTGGCGAGAGTGCTGGAGTGAGCCACATGGCGCAAGCGAGGGGAGGGTAGTCGAATCATTCGGATACCTTGGTCACTGTCACGATGACATCGAGTTCACCGTTGTCCATGAGTTCAGTAGCTCTACTTGAGGAGATATCTCCTGCTCCACTCGTCACTCGAGTCGCTCTGATTCCTCGAGAATTCATGAGAGCGACAATCTGTCCCGCATGCTCTATAGTGCTCGCAAAGGCAACCGCAGGAAGATTGCTGTGTTCTTGTCTCTTCTCATTGTACGCATCGATTATTTTGTCTCGGATAGATGTGCCAGTCTCATCCACAAAACTATCTCCCTCGGCGAGGCGCTCTATATCTGCCGTCTTCCAACTCGAGAGATCCGCATTTCTTGTATATGCAGCACCCATATCGGCGTATTGTGGCAGGAGTATAGCTCATGTCCTGACTGCATCTTCTACAGTCGCATAGGATATATATTCCTCATCTTCTGTTACGCTCTTCCCGAGGAGGTCAGGGGTGGCAGTGAATTTGTAGTGATATCTCATAGATCTTGCATCATCGGTGATGCCGAGGATAGACTCTGCTTCGAGTTCGATGAGTTTTTCGATAAGCTCATCTCCATCTGCGGGTATTTGCTCATCGGTCTCGTCTGTGAGTGCTTTTGTTGCTTCTCGGGTTCTATCTCAGAGGCCTCGATGTGCCTCATCTTCGATGATGATATCGAAATGTGATCGCATAAATCCTCCAATCTCTGGACTTTTTTTGGCGAGAGCGGTGAGTGCCTGATACGTCATAATACATTGAATACGTCCAGAAGACCAGTTAGTTGTTGGGTCTGTGAGGATCGAGAGCATCTTATCAGTGCTATTGCTTCCTGATTCACCTCCGAGGAGTTTGATTTCATTGTCTTTGAACCCGATGGAGAGAAAATCTCGAATCGTTGACGCATAGAGGTCCACACGAGGTACGAGGGTGAGTCCATTTTTTTGCAATGCCATGAGTATATTGGCAAATACTCGAGTTTTCCCAGTTCCTGTTTGGAGCTTGATAGTTCCTGATTTTTCTCCTCTTTTCAGGCTTTCTTTGAATTCTCTATATGTCTTTTGCTGGAGTGTGCGAGATCATCCTGAATTTGCGAGGATCTCTAATTGTTCCAGTATTGGTGCCATATTCTCAATAGACTGGATCTTGGTGTGATTCTTTGTTCGAATTCCATGGCTTCCCACATTGTCGGGAGCTACTTGTATGGGCTCAATACTATTGATAGGGGGGATTACGCTTTCTTTCATAGACGAACTATTATTATAGGTTTTTATACTGGATAATACCATATTTCTCTATCAAAAGCAATCTTTGAGGTTTACTTTGGTTCTGTGAAGAGTCCGTGATACTTATATGAAAAAATTGATTTTTAAAAGATCGTACATATAGTAATCACTAGATTTATTTTCTCTCTATTTGTCTATGTGAAAATTCCTTCTCGTATCGATGATATTCCTCGCATCCTTCACGAGCGTATTTGCTGTGGATCTCGATCCTATAGTGCAGACAAAGGCTCTCCTCGATCAGTATAGTGCTCGTGTGAAATACCTCGAAACTGAAAACATGATACTCCGTGAAGAGATGAGAAAAGCAGGTATTAAGATACCACTTGCACTCTTCTCAGGAGCTATTCAAACCGTGTCATCTACTGTAGTTTCTAGTGGTTCTCAGATTTCCATTGTCACTAGTACTAGTACAATCAGTACGGGTACAACTAATACTGGTAAAGTCCTTCCTCCAGTCACCGCAAGCGGGGAAGTATCTTTTGTAAGTATAGAAAAGATCTATGGAAATCAGTATACTGGATTTATTCGTCGTCTTATCTCCGAATGGGATAAGATCAGAGATGCTTATGCAATGCCAAAAAATGCCTATATTGCATGATATGAATTTGTTCAATCGGGAGCACTCGATCATGTATTTGTAGATATCAATTACACAGGATCGGTTACGGCCAGCGGGAGCTATGATGCGAAGATCCTCTATCAGTTTGATAAGACTACATTCGCTCGCAAACTTATAGGATTTTTCCAGTACAATGCTACAACGGGATACTATATGACAAAAACAGGTAACAATATATTCCCAGGAGTGAGACGAATCTGGGTTACTGATCCCCGCACCGGAATTACTCCAACTCCTATTATATCAACGGTATCAACTGGAACTACTACCGTAGTTACTCCTACACCTACTCCTACAACACCAACTGTGACGTATAGCGAGATTGATGCCGCATATTGATCTAAGCGGTATCTCTCTGTTATATCTCTCTCGAATTCCTGGCTAACAGCTAATACTCCTAATATTGATGTACTGCGTCTCAGGTATCGTACTTATTTTATTATCGGTAAATATCCAGAGGCTCTCAAAGAAATCGAAAAAATACGCTCTATCGATCAACTCACGAGTGCTGTCGCATGTGAGGCGTATGTCATTGCTACTTATGCGAAGAATGCCACACTTGCAGATACCTATAAGATAATCTGTAATAAAAAGTAATAAAAATATCTTAATAATACATTAAAAAACATCATTGGTATTTTTTTAATGTATTATTTCCAGAATATTATTCTGAAACAGTTATTCAATTATGAATACACTCTATTACTATTGTATTTCTTTAAGAATGGACTCATTTACTTTTGGAGAGTTTTGATTTGAGGATTCGTATCTTATCGATTCTCACATCTCATGTGGCTATACCAAAACTCTTTCCACAACCACATCTCGTGAGTACTGCGTCGCTCCGCATAATCCATTTTCCCTTCGCATGAGTTATATATGCATCTTTTAGGGTTAGTTTGTTTCCTACTTCAGTATATATATTAACACTCGAATCATGATTCGATATTTCCCCAAATCCAGATTTTATCTTGTCCTCGATAATTCGTATACTGGTACCTGCGCATCCTGAGTTGATGAATTCTATAGATACTGTTTTTATATTTCTATCTTTCCAGTCGAGATATGTTTTTGGATCGAATGTGAGCATAGTGGGTTGTAGTTAATATTTTATCGTGATTGATATTCCCAGGTTCCATTTTTTTCTCTTACGGTATACCCCGAATGTGTAGAAAGAGTGGGGAGTGTCTTCAATATGCCGAGCCTCAAAAGATCATCACCATTTTTGGCAGTTGTACCTTGAGCCTTGCTGGCAATATAGCTCAGATATAACTCTTTGATACTACGAGTCGTCATATCATAGCAATTATCACTCGATTGAGAAACTGGATTATCATCCATTCGAGTATCTTTGAGGGTATTTTCTTTTTTTTGGAGCTCATTGACCCAGGAAACATCCACGGTTCTCTTGCTGGAAATATCTTGTATCAGACTATTCACCAGGGTTTTGCAAGTGTATGGTTCTGGGTCATATCCTATTGAACCTATGAGAGCAAAATTCATAGCACTTGCTATATAATCTCACTCAGCCGAGAGAGCAAGAATCGAGAGGATACGACTAGCTTGCGGGGCATCATCATTCATACTTGCGATTTTATAATATTCTGATGCCTTTGCTTTATTTTCACCCATTTCATATGTTGCAAAACCCATATAGTAAGGCAGCATACCACTGGCACATGGATTTCGGAGAACTGTATCATTCCAGAGACTTTCTGAGATAGGAAGAATTTTTATTTTTTCTATTTTTGTACTATCGCAAAGAGTTGTGAGTCCTTTTTCTCCGAGTTCGATAGCCTTGTTGGTAATTATATGACTCTTAATTCGCTGCTCTGGGCTCATATTTTCTCCTACCGAAAGTGGTGTCAATATTAGATCGATCTCATAGGGCCTAGTAAAATAGGGATGGAGAACCGTAATCTGTTGGAGTATCTTATGCGAAAAATCTAGAAAACGATTATCCCCAACATTATCACCAATATATTGTATAAGACTGAGCCACTGCCAGCTTGCATAAGAAGTAGAGTGTCACATATCAAATATATTCACAAGTGTGGGTGAGGCAATTAATTCTGGATGTAGACGATGGTATTGCCAATCTGACCTATATTCACTATACCCTATTCCTGTTCCAAATGATACAAAAACTCAAAGAATGAGGAGAACTGGGAGAATGACGAGTAGATGAGTAAATATTCTTTTCATGTATAATTATATGCCGACTCCATCATCCGAAATGGTTTTTTGGGAAAGGATTGGTATATTGATATTCTGTTGCGGTAATCAGCTGGATGGTTTCTTGTTGCTTTGATCAATATTGTATGATAATACGATAATTCGTTTATTACCTTCACCCTCACTTTCTGTTTTTATTCCGGCAATATGTTTTTCTGCAATATAACTATGAGCTTGCTTACGCTCATATGGAGTGAGATTCTCGATGTGAGCTATTGACCCTATTGACATAACAGATTCTAATTTATAATCTAGTAGTTTAAAAAGTTTTTCATCTCGTATCTTCATATAGTCATTGACTTCCAAATGTATATGTAGGAATTGATTTATCTCTTTTTCTATCATACGATTTAGGAGGTGTTGGAATGCTTCTATATTTTTCCCATGTATACCTATAAGAAGTGGACTATCTGGTGTTTCGATACGTATATCAATATTATCTCATATTACCTTAACAGATATACTCGTCAAAGTAATCGCAAGTCGATTAAAAAAATCTGTTACATAGATAAGGATGGTATTTTCCATAAAAAATATGATATAATCAGCAAAAGTATATTGAAAAATCTTAGAAAAGGAAATTTTTTGGCCTAGGAAAAAATTGCTCAAATAGAAAACTTGCAAAATAGAAACTTTCGTATATACTACTGGGGAGTATTGACTCCTATTTCCTATAATCTATAATACTGTGAAAATAAAAGACATCGATCAAAAAAAACGAGTAACCAATAGGCTTCGTCGTATTGAAGGACAACTTCGTGGTGTCATCCAAATGATTGAGGATGAATCATGAGTCCGTGAAATTATTCAGCAACTTTCCGCGGTTCGCTCAGCTCTAGGCCAAGCAATCAATGAAGAAATACTCTGTGTTATAGAGAAATCCAGCTCTAAGAACGAACTTATCGCCGATAAAGACATGGAGGAAATCAGAGAATTCCTCAAGATTATGAGATAAATATCCCAGAGTTCTTTCCAAAAAACTTGCTTTTTCATGAGTATCGATAGACTATTGATACTTTTTTTTATATTTATGGACCTCAAATTTTGGACGGTAGAATTTTGGAAAAATATTGGATATGGTCTTGGATCTTCTTCATATCTTGTTCAAAGACTTGTACAAATAGCGGATATCCTCAATGTTTCCCTTATAGTTGAACTCGGAGCAGGGCAATGACAGGTCACAGATTATATTCTCCAAAAAAAATCGGAACATACTAGATTTGTGGTTATCGAAAATGACCATGATAGTTATAAGATTTTGGAGAAAAAATATGGTCATCTTTGTGAAGTATATGAGATGAGTGCGGCTCATATTGATACAATAGTAGGTAAGGAGTGTGTAGATATTATCATTTCTACTCTTCCACTCTGAAGTATCTCAGACCCTTGAGTATTACATATCCTCAGTGCAGCTCAATCTGTGCTAAAAAAATGAGGTCGGTTTATCCAATATCAATATTGGATGGCTAACAAAAAAGATGTGAAAAAATACTTTCATATTGATCGTATATATTGGGAACCTCGAAATATTGGTCCCGCTTTTATCTATCAAGCTCACAAAAAATAATTTGCATTATTGTCCAATATTTCTATACTCAATCTCGGTAAAGCTCTAGCCTCAGTTAAATAATATGAAGAGTTCGGATACGATCGGTCAGGATCAACTCCAAAATAATTGAAACATATACACCATTCTTATCTTGCATAGGTATTTTTTATATTTTATTTCTTTTTGTTATTATTATGAGATAGTTTATTTCTTTTTTCTAAATTCAGTACCCAAAGATTCAAAAATCTTTTGACTTTCTCTTGACTCGCACTACTCTAAAAACCAATTCATCCACTAAAAGTACAGTAATATGGCCAAAAATCTCGTGATCGTAGAGTCTCCAGCAAAGGGAAAAACTATCGAAAAGTTCCTCTGATCAGATTATAGGGTTGAGGCGTCATTCGGACATATCCGAGACCTTCCAGCAAAGAATATGGGTATCGATATTGTGGGTGGATTCATTCCAGAATATGAGATATCACCAGAAAAGAAAAAACGAGTCATAGAACTCAAGAAGCTCGCAAAAGAAGCAGAGAAAATATGGATAGCGACCGATGAAGATCGTGAAGGAGAGGCGATTGGTTGGCATCTCTGTATGGCTCTCGGACTTGATCCAACGAGTGTAGATCGTATCGTATTCCATGAGATCACGAAGACAGCCATCGAACATGCGATTCTGACACCTCGCAAGATATATCTCGATCTCGTGAACGCTCAACAGTCTCGGCGTATACTCGATCGTATCGTCGGATATGAGGTCTCCCCAGTACTCTGGAAAAAAGTCAGACCCGGACTCTCGGCAGGACGCGTACAGTCAGTTGCAGTGAAAATATTGGTAGAGCGAGAGCGAGAAATCCGAGCATTCAATCCTGAAGAGTCCTGGAAAATTATAGCGAAAATTGGCGGAACAACTCCAATGACGATAGAACTAGCTAAACTTGGTGGGAAAGTAGCCAAAATGAAAACAGAAGCAGAAATTCACTCATTTTTTGCGAGTCATGGGATCGATTTTTCGGCTACTCATACACAAAAGGATAAAAAATGAAACCTGATATTTACCTTTCCACAAGAGGAAGAGTTCTCACTGAAAGAGAGTGAAGTCAAGGCGGGAACGCGTATGCCTGGGGCTCCTTTTACGACATCAACTCTTCAGCAAGAAGCATCTCGTAAGCTCGGGTATGGAGTCAAGATGACGATGGATATTGCTCAGCGACTTTACCAGAATGGTCATATTACTTATATGCGAACTGACTCCGTGAATCTATCAGATCTTGCTATCTGAGCGGCTCGAGATTTTATCCAAAAAGAGTATGGAAAGGAATACGCACTCGCGAGTGGTCGCAAGTATAAAACGAAGCAGGCAAGTGCACAAGAGGCACATGAAGCAATCCGCCCGACTGATATATCCAAGACTCCAGATAGGGTCGGACTCGATGCTATGGAAGCAAAGATCTACCGTCTCATATGGGAACGGACAGTAGCCTCACAAATGCAAGAAGCTCTCCTTGAGACAACGACCTATCATTTTTCTCCGATCTCATCACCGAGTGAGGACTGGATTGTAAAAGGTGAGGTTATCAAATTTCCAGGTTTTATGCGTCTCTATATCGAAGGAACAGATGATGAGATCGAAGAAGAATCAGATAGTAAAAAGCTCCCCGCTGTCAAAAAATGAGAAAGTGTCATATCCGAAGATTTCGCAGGAAATCAAAAGTTTTCACTTCCACCTCCACGATATACAGAAGCGGCCCTAGTGAAAAAACTCGAATCAGAAGGTATCGGTCGACCATCTACATATGCTCCAACGATCCAAACTATTCAGGATAGAGGGTATGTAGTTCTCGAATCCAAAAAACTCGCACCAACTGATATAGCATTTGTGGTGGTCGACTATCTCGAACAGGAATTCGCCGTATTTATGCAATACAGCTTCACAGCTGAGGTGGAGTCACAATTCGATCAGATTGCAGATGGAAAACTTGAATGGAAGGAGATGCTCAGTGAATTCTATACTCCATTCCATGCGTCGATCGAGGAAGCACTCGGTGCTGAGGGGAGATTTTCTGGAGAACGTATCCTCGGAGTCGATCCTGCGACAGGACGCACTGTACTCACTCGTATGAGTCGGTTCGGGCCAGTTATCCAGATTGGTGCGCCGTCGGAACTTGGTGAAGAAGAGAAACCTCGCTATGCGAATCTCTCTCCAGGAATATATATCGAGGATGTCACGCTCGAACAGGCTCTAGAGTTATTTACTTTCCCCAAAGATATCGGATCATATGAAAACCTACCACTCATCATCGGACAAGGAAGATTTGGTCCATATGTGAAGTGGGGAGATGCGTTCATCTCTATTCCTCGTACTGAGGATCCACTCACGGTCGATCATACTCGGGTAATCGAACTCATCGAAGCCAAGAAGATCGAAGATGCTCCAGTCGGAAACTATGAATGAGAGGGATATACAAAAGGGAAGGGACGATTCGGTCCATTTCTCAAGTGGAAATCTCTCTATATCAATGTTCCAGCTCGCTTTGATTTTGAAAATCTTTCTGAGACTGAGGCTCGCACTCTTATCGCTGCAAAAGTCGATAAAGAAGCCAATCGCTATATTCATAACTGGCCAGATCTCAAGATCTCCATAGAAAATGGTCGCTATGGTCCATTTATCAAGTTCGGTAAGGAGAATGTCTATCTCAAACGAGGAAGCAAGAAAATCACAGACATAGAAGAGATAAAAGTCCTTACTCTTGAGGATGTGAAAGATATGATATCGGAACAGATTCCTGATGCCTTCAAAGAAAAAAAGAAAGCAGTAAAGAAAACACCAACCAAAAAGCCAGCGAAGAAAAAGATTGCAGCGAAGAAAAAATAGTTTCTCAAACTTTTAACTATGACATTTTTAGAAAAAACAAAGCGATTTTTTGAGCCACTAAAATATAACAAATAGTTCACTTTTTTATCGTGTTTGAAATATGGTATGTATGGCATATATGGCATTGTAATAGTGCTTATTATTCGGGGCTCACTTCGAGCTATTGAGAATAAAAATATCGAAGAATATACACTCAATGTCAATATTTTTATATGAATTATGTTTGGATATTTTATTATTTCATGGTTTCTGAGAACTGCTGATTGGCCACATCTCTATCATGATATTGAGAGGTGGATATATAGAAAATATATACCCACGCTTATACAATTGGATAATAACTATCTAGAAAGTATTGGTACTGGTAAGATAATATCAATTCTACGAGAATGAAGAACTGTATGGGTAGATCAACTTTTAATATTTCTCAAGGAAACCTCAAGAATTCTTATTACATTAATATTTTTACTGTATCTTATATCGCAAGTTCAATTTATCTATGTGATCGGATTATTGGGCTGACTGATAATCATGCATATAGGCATCATCTATATTGATGCCATTGCCCATAAAGATCGAAAAGTACGAACAAACGAAAAGGGTGAACTCGGGCGAAAACTCATCCGAATAGTGATGTCTAAAAATGAGATTCTCCAAAATGATACAATAGAACAAGAGTTGTCTAAAATAGGTGTTTCTGTTGATATCATTGATGGTGCAAACTTTAGACTACAACGATCCATGTTTTATATTTTTAATTTGGTTCGGCTATTTGCTCTTGCAATAAGGCTATTTGCTCTTTTCGTGATTGGATATTGAGTATTCAATTGAGATTTTACACTCACAGAATTTGCTACGATTATGGCGATGTTGATCGTCTTTGAATCATTTTTTTATGACTCTACTGAATTCTATAAAAACTTCACTAAGGACTTTTCAGATATAGAAAAGCTCTGGGAAGTATTAGATAATTGACCACAAATGAGGTGATACGACTCTGGTTCCACTTTCTCTATACAGTCATAAAATAAGGACATCTTTATCAACTCTATCTCTTATAGGTATAATGAAACAAAAGTATTCGATAACTTCTCACTCACGATCAAGAGGTGACAAAAAACAGCTCTCGTCGGTGCATCTGGTGGAGGGAAAACAACACTCATAAAGCTGATCGCAGGATATCTCCATCCAGAATCTGGAAGTGTATCGGTTCTTGGTAATAGGCTCGATGAAACTGCTCTCAAAAGTTACTATCCTCATATTGGATATCTTACGCAAGATCCTGGAGTATTTGATGCTACGATCCGAGAGAATCTCCTCTCCGCAATGACAGAGAAAAATATGATAGATATTGAATTACAACTTATTCGAGCACTCAAACTGGCTCATTGTGACTTCGTATTCGATCTGGAATACTGACTCGATACAGAGATTGGTGAGAAGGGTGTGAGACTCTCTGGCGGACAAAAACAACGACTGGCTATCGCCAAAATATTTCTCAAGGATCCTGAGATCATTCTCCTTGATGAGCCGACGAGCGCACTCGACTCATTCTCAGAGGAGGCTATCACCGTATCTCTCGATAAGCTCTTCCGAGGGCGTACCGTCATCATCGTTGCTCACCGTCTCCAGACTGTTCGCAAAGCAGATGATATCATCGTGATCGATTGAGGTAGAGTCGTAGAACGAGGTAATCATGTATCATTAGTTGCAAAATGAGAGATATACCATAGGATGCTGGAGTTACAGAGTGGGTTTTAATAATATATTCGGTTTTATGTTTCGTTTTCTTTGTTTCTTTTTGATCACCTTCAGTTCCATATCTCTCACTCATTGAGCTACCAAAACCTCAAATATTCAGATGGCATACGATCTTTCGGAGATACTCCAAAATAGATCAAGTATTGATTCTCTTACAGGGACTGGGCATACCTATGTGGCTTTTACTCGGAAATATTTTCGAGACCTTGATACTTTTATGGATATATATGCAACTCCATTTCAGGTTTTTGCACTTCGTCCTACGGTCGATAGGTCACTATCTTATCGTCTTCGTATACAGAAATATAGTCTCTCCTGTGAGATTGCAGCTCTTCGAATTATATTGAATAGTCTCGGTATAGATCGATCAGAAGATGATATATTATCGAATATTCCGCAGTTTCCATTTGCATATAGTTCGGATGGTATTTGGTGAGATCCTGATGTAGAATTTGTTGGATTATATAATGGATGACAGACAAAGCGAACAGGATATGGGATCTATGAGGCACCATTGGCTCGCTATACCAGGAATCTCTCATTAGATACTGAGATCATCAATGAATCTACCTATTCGGGATCGATGAATCCAGCGCTACATATGATGAACCTTCTCAAAAAACTAGAACAACCAAATATGCATATTTTGCTGTGGTGAGATTGGTGTACTGATCCTCAGAGTGAGGATGGTGTACTGGCCAAGTGAGGCAGATCTATACTCTCATTATTTCCACTTCCTGCTCGTAATCCATGTGATAGATCCGCGAGTAGTCGAGTGATGAATTGGATAACTCAATCTGGAAAAAATATCACTGGTCTCTCTGGAGAGCACGCATTTGTTCTTCTATGATATATTGGTCTTATTACCAATCCATCACATATTATAGTCTGGGATACCTATACAGGGAGGCATGTTTATCCATATATCGAGTGGATGCGGAAGTGGTCTCTCATGCAATATCGATCTCTTATCATTTCAGATTAAAAAATAAAATTATATACCCCTCGTGGGTATTTTTTGTATAAAAAATTTGACTTCCTATATCAATATCATACTATGACGAGTATATCCTAACCTATACCTATGACTCATTCAAAAAATCGGGAAAAAATAACTCTTGACTCAAAAGAGAAAGATGCAAAAAAACTCGCTAAGAAAGTATCAAAAGAACAATCTAAAGAAGCAAAAAAACTCGAAAAAAAGCATGAGAAGATGATGAAAAAAGCGGCAAAAGAAGCAAAAAAGGTACAAAAGGAACAGGATAAGAAAGCAAAAAAAGCTGAGAAAGAAGCAAAGAAAATTGCAAACAAAAAGCCTGCAAAAGCTAAAAAAGTAGAAGCTAAAAAAACTCTAACTAAAAATATTATTGTTACTCCTTCAAAGAAGGTAATTACTACTCAGGTAGCTAAAAAAATTCCTACTCCCAAGACATTTTCTGTAAAAAAAATAGTTACAAAATCAGTAGTTAAGAAGGCAACTCCAATAATCAAAAAAAGCCTCCCTGTAAAAAAATAGTTTCTACTATAGCTCCTAAGCTTGTTGCTCAAACCCCTGTCTTAGCATAATAATTTCCGTTAAATATCTCCATGAAAGTGGAGGTATTTTTGTTATATATAGAAAAATAGATATACTCGGCACATTCATCATTATAACTCAACTCTTATGTCCAAAAAAATCATTACCGGCGTCAAATCCACTGGCTCATCTATGCATCTGGGTAACCTCATGGGTGCCGTTCTCCCCTTTGGACGTATAGCAGTCGGTAATGAGGCTGCGATATTCATCGCAGATCTCCACTCACTCACAAGTGTGAAAGATGGAAAAACGCTTCGAGAACAGACTCTCGAAGTTGCTATCGAATATCTGGCCATCTATGGCATAGATACTCCGATTACCATATTCCGTCAATCCGATATCGTGAGTATTACAGAACTCATGTGGATCCTCTCGAATGTGACTCCCTATTCGCTCATGCTTAGGACTCATAGCTTCAAAGACTCTGAAGTAAAGGAAATAGATCTGAATATGTGAGTATTTAATTATCCGATCCTCATGGCTGCTGATATTATCGGATATGACTGTGAGGCAGTACCAGTCGGTCGGGATCAGGTCCAGCATCTGGAGATGACACGAGATATCGTCAGAGCGTTCAATCGGACATATGGACATGGGATATTCATCGAACCAGAGGCAATCATCGATGAGTCAGTTGCTACACTCCCAGGTATTGATGGTCGCAAGATGTCGAAGAGCTATGACAACTTCATCGGGATATTCGATGATGATAAAACTCTGAAGAAACGAGTGATGTCTATCGTGACAGATTCTCTCGGTATGGATGAAGTGAAGAATCCTGATACTTGCAATGTATTTGCATTGATCCAGGTATTTGGAACTCCTGAAGAGGTGGCTTCAATCCGCCAGAACTACCTCACACCGAATACGGGATTCGGATATGGTCATGCCAAGACGGCTCTTCTCGATATATTGACTCGTTATCTCTCACCCTATCGTACGAGACGTATAGCACTGCTTCTTGATATTCCATTTGTCGAAGCAAAACTCGCAGAATGAGCACGCATTATGAACGCAAGACTCAATGAGAAAATGCGAGTAGTGAGGGAAGTGGTAGGAGTGAACTAATTAGTATTTTGAACATGCAAATCCTTTTTCTCCGAAAGTCTCACATCGATGCTGTCGTTGGTCTCTCAATAGAGTTCGATAAATATCTCCAGTTACTCTCGAGCATAAAACGAGATGATTTTGATGCCACAGAGAAGAAAAGTACACTCCTCAGATATGGATTCGGTGAAGAGAAATCATTTTCCTGATATGTCATAGAGGTAGATGGAGTGATAGTCTGATACGCACTGTATCACTATGGATTCGATCCCGATGAGATGCAAGGAAAAGTTATTCATCTCATAGATTTCTTCGTATCCGAACACGCTCGTGGTCAGTGAGTTGGACGAGCACTCATCGAGAAACTCCAATCACATGAAGACTCTATCGGACTCTATTTCTGAGTATGGAAAAAGAATCTCGATGCAATAGAATTCTATAAGAAAATATGAGCAAATTGGTGCGAAGATGTCCCATTTATGAAGCTCATGAAATAAAACTATGCACACTGAATTCGAGATCACATTCACGGATATAGATCCTGAGATAATGAGAAAAAAAATCAGCAGTTTTGGTGGTACTTGTACCAAGCCTCGGACTCTCATGCGTCGGGTAGTTTTTTCTCATCCTAGCAGTACCGACTCATATCTTCGAGTACGAGATGAGTGAGATCGTATTACAACAACTTTTAAGTACTTTACACCTGGTAGTCTCACTATTGAGTCTGTCAAAGAAATCGAATGTGTTGTGTCAGATTTTGACTCGATGCGAGATATATACTCCGCTATGTGACTGCGGGAGAAGGCATACCAAGAGACCTACCATGAGGTCTGGCGGATATGAGATGAGATAGAGTTCATGATCGATGAGTGGCCTGGACTCCGACCTTTTATCGAGATAGAGGGCGAGACTGAGGCAGTCGTGAGACAGTATACCAAGCTCCTCGGATTCCAGTATGAGGATGGGCTCTTTGGTGCTGTCGATCAGATATATTTCCGAGAGCTCGGCATCCCATGTGATGTGCTGAATGAAGAGACTCCAGTTATTACATTCGATAATCCACCAAAGCAATATGTATAAGGTATTCATTTTATTTCTCCTTTTCCTCTTTCCACTCAACACCTCCGCATATTCTCTTGTCACCAAATATACGGATTGACATCGAGTACGGGTTTTTGTTATACCGCATGATGACTCATATCGTGTTACTACCATAGCCTCCAATAGTGGATCTAATTTGCGGAGTCTCGTGGAGAGTGGTAGGGGAGTAGCAGGGATCAATGGAGCATATTTCAGCCCTCGTGACTATACGGGTAAACCTGATAGTACGAATACCATACGGATTATGGGTGGAGATGGATTTACCTTTTCTCGATATTTTCCTGATACTGGAATCAATGGGATATTCGGATTTGTTCGTGATACTACGCCGATCCTCGTCCAGAATAATATATATGGTGAGAAGAGTCTCAGGCAGAACTATAATTCTGGTAGGATTCTTGAAGTCCAGAGTGGGATTGCGAATTTTCCGATACTTTTAGCAAACTGAAGCAATCTCCTTCCGTTCTATGATAGGGCTCATTTGATTATTGATAAGATGAAGGTAGTATCTACCAAGTCATTTATCTGCCGTACTGTGACCAATGATGTGAAGATGTGAACCATCGAAAAGATATCTATGATGGATGTTGCGAATTTGATCCGTAGATTCAATTGTGTCGATGCAATCAATCTCGATAACTGAGGGTCTCTAGCACTCTATGATCAGGGCCGGTATATCATCGGTCCAGGTCGTAATATCATGGATGCGTTCGTAATCGTGAAGAAATAATTCTATATTTTTCACGATTATTCCATGAAATAGTCTTTCAGAATCTACTCGGTACAAATATAATAATTAACTATGTCTTATATGGAATTTTTTCCGAAAAAATATTACGCACTCGCAGGGAAGATTGCAGCAAGTATATATACTCAGTCTTATTTCTTATTAAATATATGGAACTAGTCAGCAATATTATTATGGGAGAACAACAAAAAATGGTTGAGCAGAATTATTTCTCGAATGAACAAGTGCTCTGTTTATGATATGGGGGACTGTACTTCTTTTTCCACACTTGCAGGTCTTGTATTCTCGAATCGTCAGCACACACTTTTATGGACGATTTTTTGTCTTGGTGGCTCTTTAGCTCTCTTTGTACTTTCCTATTTTGCACAAAAATAATATGCGATTTTTTTCATTTTGTATTGGTGTTTTTTATCCCGTTATTTTGCTCTCGGCTTGCTCACTAGGTACTCAGCCTATCTTGACTTTACCACCTTGAGATCATCTGATCGCGATTGAGTCTCTTTCTGGATTTGATATATTCTATAACTCATGAGCGACACATACAGCACGAGATCTCTATGTATCTGGGAGTATAGTAATCAACGGATCATATTTCTGAGTAACGGATTCTGGAATCTACTACCCAGCAGGACTATGGAGAAGCGGAATTATTGAATCATCACCAGCGATCTTTGATGATCCAAATATTACCCATGTAGTGCGAATCTCACACACTGAGCCACAGAGTGTGACTATATTTCCGAACAAGCATCTTCTTTATATGAAGTTGGGGAGTGGGGATGATGCTTTCCAAGCAGGTCCACTCGTTCTCTCTAGTTGTATTGCCCAAGATTTTTGAGACTCTTGGCATGCTCGTGGGGCGTATGAGCAGACACTAATTTGAAAAACACAGAGTGGAAAAGTGTATTTTTTCGTCTCACCTAAGAAGATCACTCTCACTCAATCTGGGGAACAGATAGTGAGCGACCCAAGATTCCAAAATGATCCGATAACACTTCTTAATCTCGATGGGTGAGCTTCTACTGCTTATTTTGATTGAATTTACTGATTTAGGGAAGATAAGAAACTCCCGATATTTTTTCGTCTCAATCTATAATATCTTTCACCTCGAATTAACACTTTTAAAAAAACTCCACTTGTGGAGTTTTTTTAAAACAGATATATATCAAGTTGGATTATCCTCAATTATACCTCTTCTTGATCTAATTTAGTCTTTGCGTCCTCATGGGTGATAGGACGACCCATACATATAAGGTGTACAATTCCTAGAGCAAGTAACCAGTAGACGAACATAGCGAGTAGGGTACTCCATTCAAAAATACTTCCTTCTACTACAGGGGTTGGGAAAACATATCGGAATGGTTGCGTAAATACATTACTTAATTGATAGATAAGTGTAGTAAAAGTAGCATTTGTATTTGCTTGGAGGAGTTTTAATACAAATCGTAATACTAATAGTATTTCTACAATAGATAAAAAGTACCACACAAATTGTGTTATATGAAAAATTCTTTTTTCTCGTGTACCTGATTCGTTGAGCGTATTCATAAGAATATAGGTTAAAAAAATGGAGTAAAATTCTATGGAATATATCATATCTTTTCTTTTATTATATGCAATATATTTATTTTCTTGAAGTGTACTATTGTATTTATTTAAAAAGATAAATATTCAGCATAAAAATCATAATGAATATAAAAAAATAATTGTATATACAAATCTCTTTTTAACTGTAGAATTTTTCTTGCCTTTCTCATTCTTTTTATTACACTGAAATTTAGTATTTATTACATCACTTTTTTCTCTATGTCACATCTTGCTCTTATTGCTACCATAATGATTGTATCTACTAGCCTCATTACAACTGTATCGGCAGCAGAAACAGGTTCAACTACTGGTACTGGGACTTCTATAGCAGTGACTCAGAAAAATGAAACTCCTCTTCTTTTGAGTACTATCACTGTGAATGATGGTATGAAAATTACTCTTCTCTTTAATCAGGCGATTCAGGTCGATTCACTTAGAGTCCGTATTATCGATCAGGCAACTAATGAAAGTATCAAGATAGCAACTATTACAGGATCTCTTGATCCTATGGCAGCAATTATTAAAACTAGTACACCTCTTACTGCGGGAGCTTCTTATGTTCTTACTATTACTTCAGCTCTGTCGAGTACTGATATGACAATCAATGCTGGTATTGATTCTATTCGTGAATTTGCAGTCCCAGTGAATATCTCTGGTGTATCACTCAATGCTCCAAGTAATCCAAATGCGGTAATCGTCCCTACTGGAAAGACTACTACTCCAAAAGCAACTATGACATCTACAGGGTCTGCAACGGGAGCAACTATACTCCAAAATACTGAGGCACTTCCAGCTACTGGTACTCCCACAGTTATACTTATTATCTTAGCAGCTATATCCGCACTTACACTTCTACTCGTTCGTAAGAGAGCGTAATCTTCCCGCTTCAAACCGAGAGTATTCTCGGTTTTTTTGACACTTATTGCATGCAGAAGAAAACTATTGATACAACCCTTATGTTCCTTATACTCGCACTTGTCATATTTGGCATGGTGATGATTAGTTCTGTGAGTGTATATTCGTCTTTTAAGGTGACCTCACGTATGGTCGCTCTTGGTAATCTGGGTGAAACGCAAAATTATTTCTACCTTTTGCGTACAATGTTTAATGTTGCAATGGGGATAGTTATTATGGTCATATGTTCCAAGATACCATATCATTTCTTTGAGAAATTTGCTCGTCACATTTTTGTGGCAAGCCTCATATTTCTTTCGATGGTATTCATTATTGGTACTGAATATAATGGTGCTAAGGGTTGGATCGATATACCTAGTCTTCCATCCCTTCAGCCAGTGGAATTTATGAAAATAGGACTATTGATTATGCTTGCATATTTCTTGAAAAAGAGACGAGCCATGATTGCGGATATGTATATGGGTTTCATACCTTATTTTTTCTATGTGGGACTTGTATTTATTCTGCTTATATTTCAGCCTGATTTTTGATCTATATTGATTCTAGCACCTGTCACAATTGCTCTCTACTATGTGGGAGGAGGTAATATTCGATATATTATAATGGCTATTATTGTTGCATTTGTAGGAGCTATTGGCGTGTATGGAATTGGTAAAGTAGCTCCGAGTACGGGAGTTGGTTATATATCCCAGCGAATCGATAACTTTTTTCGTTCGAGTCATGATATTATAGAAACGAATAATCGAGATGATAAAGATTATCAAATGAAACAAGGTCTTATAGCTATTGGTTCGGGTTGATTTTTTGGACTTGGATTCGGTAAATCAATTCAAAAATTTGGTTACCTTCCAGAAGTACAATGAGATTTTATATTTTCAGTAATAGTTGAAGAACTCGGCTTTTTTGGTGCATTCCTCTTAGCTACTATTTATCTTCTTATTACCTATCGTTGATTCCTTATTGCAAGATCAGTCAAGGATCCTTTTGCCAAGTATCTGGCTCTGGGTATCACTATTTGGATTCTGATCCAAGCTTCCATTAATATTGGAGTAAACCTCAATATTGTTCCTCTCACTGGCGTTACTCTTCCATTTGTTAGCTATGGTGGATCCTCTCTTTTTTCGCTCATGATCGGTATTGGCATACTGTTATCGATTTCTCGACATATGGAATACAAGCCGCAGAACCTCTCTGATATTTTGCAAGCAAAACGCAGAGTTATCTTTTAAAAAAATCCCTGAATTCTCAGGGATTTTTTTATACGTCAATATGTTCTACCACTCCATTTTTGTACTTATCTTTTTCATCGGCCTCTTGCCAACTGATAGCATTTACTGGACATGCAGCTATGGAGTCATCGACATCGTGGTTCTCATAGTTCGATAGAGGCTTGACACAAGACAGTCCGTTATCATCGAACTCAAAGACATCTCCAGATATTGCTGTACATGCACTACAACCTATACAAGTTGAATTAACATGGGGTTTTCGTAGTATTCATTTTAGATTCGACAATTGACTATTTGATAGCATAAGAATATAATTGGTTATTGCTTGCATATTCTATGAAAATCCTTACTATTCGCAAGACTTTTTATACTTTCTATGGCTTTTATAACACGCTCAGTCGCAGGATTATCAGTATTTTCTAGTGCTTCTATTTTTGATTTTGCTATACGATTTCTCCTTGTATTTCTCCCATTTTCTTCATTCTTATCAGTTTTCTTAACCTATCGTCTTGGAATTCCAGGGTCATCTTTTATCAAAGAAATTATCCTTATAATCTCGGTTCTTGCATTAGCATATACTTATCTACGGAGTTATATGACAGATAAGAAATATATCTTGAAATTAACTCGAATTGATTACCTAATACTTGCATATATTGCTGTAATGATCATTATAACAATTTTTACTACTGGAATTCGAGGACTTGTATTTGGCGGTCGATATGATTTTTCATTTCTAGTTACTTTTCTAGTTGCATATCACGGATTCCCACTTCTGAACCGACCCATATCTTACTATCTTCGTATTTTTTTGATATCAGCAGGGGTGATGTTATTTATTAGTGGATTGCTAAAGTGGCCACTTCAGGAAGAATTGCTATTGTATTTTGGTTACTCTGGTAATCCTTCTGCTTGGGATTTTGGTTGAGCACCTCCTATATTTCATGGAATAGATGGAGCCAATGTCCGTAGATTCCAGTGACTTCTGGATGGACCCAATACTATGGGAGCTTTTATTATTATCTTTAGTGGGATATTTGCATACTTTACTCGATTTCGACGTGAATGGTATTTCTTCATATCACTTATACTTATTGGACTCTTCAGTATGGCATTTTATACCTATTCTCGAAGTGCTCTCCTTGCACTTGTATTGGCATATATCATGGTGCTTGTTATGAGTTTGTCCTCACTTTGGCGGGCTTATCGTTCGCAATTTATTACTACACTTGTTATATTGACACTATTCGCTGGAGTAGTGGGAGTTCTCAATTATGATCGATCTGTTGCAATCGTTGGGCGATCTTGATCTACACTCGGGCATTCTGAAAGGATGAAAGTTGGTATAAAACGTACTATGGAAAATCCTTTCTGACAGTGACTCGGGAGTGCAGGTCCTGCCTATCGTTATGTTATGAAACTGGATAACAACAATACAAATATTACTGAGCTAGATCGTTATTATATTCCTGAGAGCTGGTATATTCAACAGTTTATAGAATGAGGATATCTATGAGGGATATTATTTCTCATCATTATGATGTCGATATTTGTATCTTTGATCTATATTAATTCTATTCTGGGTGCTCTATTTATGGGTCTAGGAATTATGAATCTATTTCTTCATACATTTGAGTCTAGTGTAGTTTCATTATCCTTATTTCTCCTTATAGGACTCCTTATCGCACAAAAGCATAATGACAAAAACTAAAGAAATACATATTACCTATATCGGACGACTTGAAAAAGAAAAAGGGATTGAGATGATTATTGATTCTATAAAAAGATGAAGAGAAGAAGAGAGAAATATTGTATGGCATATCTGTGGAGATGGATCATTTTATGATCGATTACTAAAGTTAGAAAAGTATGAAAAGTTAGATATCCGTATTTACGGATATCTTGAAAAAGAAAAAATAAATGGTATCTTGAATACTACAGATCTAGTATTAATGCCTTCATTATTTCTTGAGACATTTTGACTCGTAGCTCTAGAGACACTCTCTAAAGGAATACCCATATGTGGATTTGCTCGATGAGGACTGATTGAATTTATTCACCCAGCATTGATACTCGATACAGATAAACCGATTGATTCTTTTTTTCGAATTTTAGATAATTGAATCTTTCCAGTTCTTGATGTTTCAGATTTTTCATATGAAATTTGGATGGAGAGACTAAAGAATCTAACAGAATGAACTCATAGAATTTTGCTTGTTACTGATTATATAGAGAGAATTTGAGGTGCTGAACAATATGTATATGAATTGGCTCACTCACTTCGTAGTCTCGGAAAGATAGTAGATATATATGGATATACTGGAAATCTCTCAAAATTGATGCGTATCTGGCTTATGTTGTTGTCTCCATTTGCATTCTGGAGGGGATGGAGTATCACCAAAAAAATACACGAATATCAGCCTGATCTCATCTGGATGCACACTATCCTCAGATATATTGGTCCATATGGCGTACGGTCGATTTCCAATTTTTCATGACAAAAATATATTACCCATCATGATCTGGGACTCATCACTCCATGGCCAAGTGAGATATATTCTGAAAAAAATATTCCAAAGAGTCCTAAACTCACTGATTGGATATATCCATCTAGAGTCTATATTGGTAGAAGTATATCAATATTCATGAAGTGGTGTATAATATCTTTGATTTGGTTTTTTCTAAAAAAGGATGTAACTCCTCAATTACTAAGACCTCTAGTGTCAACTCTACCAGGTATTAATACTCAAGTTCTGAATACTCAAAATATTACTCATATTCTTCCTTCACTTTGGATGCAACCATTTTTTCAGAAATATAGTCAGACTCATCCTATGATTTTTCCTCATACCAGTAGAAATACTATTTCTGTCAAGCAATAAATATTGACTCTCTGTATCAAAACAATAACATTTTCTTATGATTTATAATAAAAAAGGATTTACGATTTTTGAACTCATGATTGTTATCGCACTTATCGGTATTTTTTTTACGATGACGAGTTATATGAGCCAAGATGTACGTGTATATCAGTCTAAGGCAGAACGTTTCGCCAATGCTATCTATGATATGATACGGATGGCTCGTAATAATATGATAATAGGAAGAGGAGTACTATCTGGCTCCACTCTTGTTGTTACAACAAAAAGAGTAATAGATATTTCGAGCAATGGAGTCTTTACCAACTATACATATGGTACCACGAGTACCGGTAGTGAGACCAAACTGGTATTCCCATTTCTTGATGCAGATCCTCTTTATAAGATTAATGATATTTCAGTTTCCTCGGGTGGACTCATAGCAGGAGGAGTTCCTTTGTGGGACCATACTGGTGCTATGAGTGCTGCTATCACGATCAGTCCAAACTCAGACATAGTAATCACAGGGACAAGTAGTACTAATACAAGTATTTCTAGTTCCACTATTCGTACCCTAAAAGTTACAGCGGGATATAACGGTTTTGAGGAATCTGTTGTTATTGATAGAGTTACTGGAACCGTAGAGACACGCACTAGTAGTCAAGATTAGTCTATACCACAATCCCAAGTAGCCATCTGACTTTCTGGATTACCGCCATGTATTTTTTGTTTGAGAAGATTTGGATGTGCTGTTCTGATCGAATCAAGAACTCTGTATATGTCCTCACTGGATTCTACATGTACCAGTGCTGATCGATATTCTTTCACTCCTGGGAATCCATGGAGATATTGGACAAGATGTTTTCGTGCTTCCATCATACCGTGACGTCATTTTACCTCCCAAAGTAAATCTCAATGGTCTCACATGGTATCAAGAATCTCACCGAGAGTTGGTTCATAATTTGACGGGATAAAACACCAGGGATTACCAAAAGATGATCGCCCTATCATAAAGCCATCGAGATTTTTACCTCCTTCTGGGTTTATTATCTTTGCTACACCATCTTCATATGAGGATACATCTCAATTACAGATTACAGGGATAGATATATGTTGTTTGAGTTCGTAGATACCCGTGAGATCAGCCTTACCTGTAAATGCTTGCTTATAAGTACGACCGTGTACAGATATTAGACTGGCACCTGCTCACTCAAGTCATTTGACAAAATCTACGAGAAGAGAACTATCTTCCCAACCAAGCCGAGTTTTGACGGATATTGGGATTTTCACTGCTTTTACCATTTCTTCTACTATCTTGAATGCGGTATCCCGGTTTATCATTAGAGAGGAGCCATGACCACTTTTTACGACTTTCTTGGCTGGACATCCCATATTGATATCGATTCCAGTTATTCCGTATCCCTCTATGATCTTCGAAGCTTCTGCGAACATAGCAGGGTCTTTGCCAAATACTTGAATTATGAGAGGATATTCGCTAGAATTATGTGTTAGGGCTCGTCTTTGGAGTTCCTTTGAATGGACGATTCAGTCAGCTGAATAAAATTCTGAGAATACGACTGTTTCTGGAGCAATTTTCTTCACTATTTGTCTATAGGGACTATCACAATATCAGTCCATTGGAGCCAATGCAGATATAGGTCCACGAGATGCCAGATCAGACCAGAAAGTGTTGGACATAAGGAAGGAGAATAATTTTGGATTGATATGTATCTTGCGCTTAGAGTGACAAAAATGAGAGTCATTTATATCTAAAAAAAGTTAAAAATCCAATTTTTTATTATGACAAATACATAAAGTGATCTCGTCAATATTTATTTTTGGCTTTTTCTGACAAAATATGCTAGAGTATTCGTATACATCAGAAAAAATAAATATGCTAATAAATCCAAAAAATACAAAAGCAGAGGCGAGGTCGCTCCTCTTGCGTCACCTGGATCTACCGAAGGGGACTCGTGCAGTAGTGCTCTCCTATATCCGAGACACAAAGATAAGAGAATTTATGCAGAGTGCATGTTATGATATGGGTATCTTCCTCATTACAAATATTGATACGCTGAGTCTCATTGGCGCTGATATCTGGATCACTGATGTTATCGATGATAGTGTGCCTTTCATCGATCTTGCGAAACATCGAGTAGTACCAGTGATTCCAGTTTCTGATAATAAAATATTTTCGGAATTTGATCCGATGAAGTTTACTGGAAATGCTTTCCTATTTGAATCTGTGAACCAATTTCAGATGTTCGCAAGTCTCATACGAGCTCTCGAGAATATGCGATATGCCGGGGATAAACGGATACTCCTCGCTAATGTGGAGAAAATAGGAAAGTAGCTTAGTGCAACACATATCTAATCAAATTGGGGAGGTTTTTTATTCCGTTGTTTTATATCCTTGATTTCTGAGCATTTCCACTAGAGTTTGTCTCTTGAGTTTTCCAGTTATAAAATGCGTATGTACATGTTCAACACTTCTTTCTGACAAGGATTCACGAGTGAAAGAAAAATAAGTCTCATCCTTATAAAAATTTTTTATAAAATCATAAGCCTTATGGAGCTTGCTATATTCTGAAGATGTGATCTCATGAGAAAATGATGTATGACGAATTGGGATCAACATAATATGCTTTGCTCAGAGAATATAAGGATATTGATTATAAATGATTGCCCAGGACTCTCATCTCCAAATAATTCTTTCATTGGTTTCTAGATCAAAACAAAAAGGACAATCCTCCTTTCAAAACATATCTCTATCACCGAGTTTTTCTTTGAGATCAGCTCGTGTTCAGAATTGCATAGTGACTTTAGGGATAATGAATGAAAGTTATGCATTGAATATAATTTTCCATAATTCTCTAACTGGAATTAAACCGACAAAAAATAATGCTATATGTCTATTCTGTATCCGAGTGGAATTGTAGATTGTCTGCTTTATCTGTGAAAAGTATTCCATCAAGATGATCGATCTCATGTTGGACAATACGGGCTGCTAGGCCCTCAAGTCTCATGGCATACTTGCGACCCTCTGGATCTAAGAATGCAATCTTGACCCAATTCCATCTTTCTACATCCCCCATTTCTCCAGGAACTGACAAGCATCCTTCCTCTCATTTGACTTTTTCCTCAGAATGCTCGATAATATCAGGATTCACCATAGCGATTACTCGGTAGCTCTCATCATCATAGGTTTTCATCAATGAAACAACAATAAGTCGCTTGTTCACTCCCACCTGCGGAGCCGCAAGGCCTATTCCACCATTGTCAGGATTTTTGATATGTTTAATCATACCCTCAGCGAGTGATTTGAACTGTTTTAGTTCAGTTGGTTTCATTGGACTTGATACGCTCCTGAGAATCTCGTTATCGTCTCATATTTCTATTTTTAATTTTGGCATAATGATTGAATGTATAAATGTACAGAAGAAAATGGAATTTTTATTTGAATAATAACCAATTTTTCATAAAATTCAAGTGTCTTTTTCTATTCTCTACACTATGTTCACATTCCTACGAAAATTTATTAGTCTGGATTCTCCTTTGCGTGTAACATATCATTATATCTGTGGTGTTATCGCATTCTGGTTTTCTGGTAATCCTGCCAAAGATATGATTGTTATATGAGTAACAGGAACCAAGGGAAAAACTACAACTACAAATTTGATTGCTCAATGACTCCAGAAAGCAGGTAAAAAAGTAGCTATGTTCTCAACTGTAAATATTTCAATTAATGGAGAAGTAGAGGATAATAATATGAAAATGACGACTCCCTCTCCATTTGTTTTGTGGAAATGGCTTCGTGATGCTCGGGATGCAGATTGTCAGTATGCTGTCATTGAAACATCATCACATGCACTTTTCTACCACCGTGTTCACGGTCTCAGGTATGATGCAGCAGTGCTCACAAATATTGGTCAAGACCATTTGGATCTACATAAAACAATGGATAAATATGTCGAAGTTAAGACACAACTTTTTCGTAACTTGTATAAAAATGGTATTAAAAAAGGTGTCAGAAAGGTTGGTGTAGTCAATATTGATAGTGAATATTCTGATCGATTTCTTTCAAAAGATATTGTTGTGGACAATCTCTATACTGTTGGTTTTTCTCCATCAGCCCAGATCCGAGCTGAGAATGTTACTAATACTGAGCTCACTACAGAATTTGATGTTCGTATTCCCTCAAATGTATTTCATCTGACCTCTCGACTCCCTGGTAACTTTAATATATCAAATATTCTTTGTGCGGTTGCTATTTTGATGTCACAAAAGATCGATATTGCTAACATACAATCTCTTATTGCCGAATTTGCCTGTGTTCCAGGACGATTGGAGGAGGTTACCAATTCATTAGGGGCTAAAATCTATGTAGATTATGCCCATACTGAGGATTCGCTTCGTAGTGTACTCGAGACTATCCGTCAGATACCATCGACTAAAAGAATTATTACTGTTTTTGGGGCTACAGGAGATAGAGATCGTGGCAAGCGTCCCAAAATGGGTAAGGTTGTAGATGATCTCTCAGATGTTATGATTTTGACTGATGATGATACGTACACTGAGGATTCGATTCGTATTATTCGAAATGTAAGTGAAGGGATATCACGTCGTGAGGGTGAGAGTTTTTGGATAATACCTTCTCGGGAAGATGCGATTCGTACTGCTCTGATAATGCTCACACCTGGTGATGTGCTCATCGTGGCAGGGAAGGGGGCTGAGACAATACAAGTAACTCAGAAATGAAGTATAAAGTGGAATGATCGAAAGGTTATCGAAAGGATACTCATGGAAATCCAATCTCAAGTAATGTTCTAGAAATGGAAGCCTGTTTTAACTAATCCCAGATAGGTTATTAGTCGCTCTCCTACTATATCAGAATAGGTTACTCTTTCCTTTTTTAATGTATTAATTTTATTTCTAATCCGCTATTTTAACTCTTTTATCAGTACTCCTTCGATTATTCATTCTATTCGATTCAAGGTCGCAGGACTTCTACTGAGAATTTGAGCATACAGACATTATTTATAGCTACAATTTGTTCAGTAGTTAGACCTTCTATTAAAGGACGCAACTCAGAAGAAATCTGTTTTTTTTAAGATAACTAAGTGCTCTTCCAGAGGAGAATTTTTTTTGGTATGCATTTAGTGCGAGTCATCGTATGCATATTTCTAGAATTAATAAAATAAAAAACTCATTCAGTGATATCTGAAGGAGAGGTGCATATATTCCAAATAATTATCCAAACTATATAAATCTTTCCTTCAGTATTGAATGAAATAAGAAGAAATAGAAAAATTTAGAGTGAATAGTTGTTCTCATATAATTATATTGGCTCTTGCCTAGAATATTTTAATAAAATTAAGATTTTCTAGGGTTTTTTGTAAAAAGTTTTGATCATTATAGTGAGTTCTTTTTCAAGTTCAACTGTTTCTTTGGTGTATCGCCATTCACACTCTTTTAGGTGAAGAGGAAAGTTTACTTTCGTGCCATTAAACTTATTGAGTCTTCTTTTCGTAAAGCTCCAGAAGTTCTCGATTCAATTTATATGAATCCCTGTTCCTGATCCTTTCGAGAACTCATGATCCCCATGATTCACTCGAAAGTGTCGTTCACTTGCTACATCAACCAATCCATTGTATCATCTCCAACCATCAGAATACAAAATAGACTCATCAAAGTTCACCTTACCACGTATTATAGGTCTTAGTGTATCTGCTTTACAGTTTGGAATAATCTCTGTATAGATTTCTACTCGTCCTGATTCGTTCTTTCTTTTTATAAGTCAGAATACTGGTTGTTTCAATGTTCATCTTCATCGTTTGAGTTTACCAGCAAATCATCTTTTTCTCTTGGCTCAGAAGTAGCTTTCATCGACTTCTATTTCTCAGCCTATTTTTTCTTTGAAAGCATTCATTCTATTTTCATAGATTATTTCTCTGAAGATACCAAAATATCTATCTATTGTATTGGGATTTAACTCCAATAATTCACTGGTTTTTGTAGCATCAACATATGTACAAAAGTGCTTAATAATTGTCTTGATTTTTTGTCATATATTTTATATTTTTTTACTCTTTGATGGTATTTTCACTGATTCCACAGTACGTGTTTTGATTTCTCGTTTACGATAGTTCATATATATTACACGTCAGATTGCGGCACAAGGAACTGCGAGAAGAACTCCTAGAATTCCTCAAAGTGTTGCTCCTGCAATCATAACTACGAACACGAGAAATGGTGAGAGATCCAGAGAATGACTCATTACATATGGTACTAAGATGTTATTCTCTATCTGTTGTATTATCAAGTAGAGAATTGTGATGGCGAGTGCTACTTTCCAGGATATTCCTGCACCAATAATCAGTGCCGGAATCAGAGAGAGAATAGGTCATACATATGGTATGAATTCCATAACTCCACTGATAAGTGCGAGTGTAAATGTTCGACCCGTACTAAAACCAAATATAAACTCTATAATAGTCAATGATATATAGGTGATAAAAAATATACTCATAGAGAGTATGAGCATCGCCTTGATCCAAGCATTGAGGGTTTGTTGGATTTCTCCATAATGTCTTCTAAGATATACTTCGATCTGATCAGGTAATATTTCAAGTATAAATTTTCCAATCTGGTGGCGTTCTATAACCATCGAGAAAGTCATCACAGCAATGAGTACCCAGTTCAAAAAAACTCAACCCACACTTGATATGATCCAAAATCCACCACTCGTGAGGGATCCAAGTTGAGTAGTAATAACTGATTGAATACTTCCCGCATTATCTCTAATAAATGAGAGTGTCTGATCAATATTCTTCTCATTAAAAAGAAATAGTATAGATCTTTCTATATATGGATTGAGACCAAATCCACTGATTCATTTTTGTGCATATATCGATTGTGCGTCATTTGCCCATGCTACTACAGTCGTCACGGTATCGGTGACATATGTGATGATAATTGGTATTACTGTACCTATTACTATTGATCCGATAATCATGACGATGAGATAGAGTCATATTATCGTCACACTTGGATGTATTCCTCGCTTCTGCATCAGCTCAATAAGCGGTGTTATGAGTACGGTAATAAATCCTGAAATAAGAATAATTACTAGAAGTGATTCTATTTTGTAGAGGATGTATCCAATGATGAGTATCGCTATCAATATTAGGATCTTCTTGATCCACAAGATGAGTTCGCTTGGCATAAGATAAACACTAAAGGATTAGGTTGAAAACATATGAAAAGTGTATTGAAGCTCTCATAAAAGGCAAGTGAATTTATTTTCAATATGCCAATGAATAAGCTACAAAGATATATATTTACCAGTGTGGCATGTTTATTATAGAATTAGTATATACTAAAAAATCTCGATGTTACTCGAGATTTTTTTTTCTTTTTTCTATAGCAGCTATCATATACTCTAGATATGTTTTGAAAATATACTTAGCCTCAGTACTAAATTCTGATTTTTCGAGCTTTTGCTTGCGAAATTCTAATGTTTTCTGAATACTGGTGTAAATTTCTATTCGTATTTTTGGATCTGGATATACCCTCTCTACACTGACATCTATATCTTTAAGTATCTTATTTCCCTGAAGCTTAAATGTTTCAACTGTAAGTTTTCAGATAATTTGTTCTTTTTTCTTATCTTCTACTTTTTTCTCTTCAGTATTAGTATCAGTGTTTTCATCTGTATTTTTTTGTTCTGGTTCTGATTTTTCCATATCCCGTGATTTGAGAATACTGACGCTACCGGATGTAGCTATCAATCCTGTAGACGCAGCAAAAGATTGATCCCCCACATGTATGAGCAGTAGAGATACTAGGATGCACAGAAAACGTAGTAAAAACATAACAATGCAAGAATACAGGAGAATAGAGAAAAAGCAAGTCCAGTTCTGCGAGTTTTGTGTGATTTTGTTAGACGTAGTTTCGAATCACCTCTATCCCGCCACTTACCCAGTGTGCAAGAGAATATATATTGCCACAATAGACCAGTATTTCGGCTCATGATGATCGTTCCTTGATTGTACCGACATCGACTATCAGTCCATCTATAAGAGATTTTTGATAAATAATATCCAGATAATATATATGGTGGTTAGTGAGCAGATCCTCATAGGGGATGGAGCGTTCTGTATTGAAATCTTCAAATCCCATTGCTGCGCTAAGATCGATATTTCATACTTTTTCTCTATGAAGACTGGTTATACAGCCACCTCCAACTATACCATAAAAATTAGCAATAATAGGTGCAAAAGAACGTACATATCAACCCGCTGAAAGTGTGAGTCTGATTGTGATTTTTGGTAGAGTTTTTTCTACTATCTCTACATTCGTGACACATATCGGTCGCTCAGGTATTTCAAATTGTTTTCATTTTCGTATGAGATCATAGGCTCGCTTGCCTCAGATATGGATTGCAGAATACTTTGGAGGCAATTGCATCCTTTGATTCCCCAAAAATTCTACTAAATCATTGTTAGTATGACTTATCATACTAAGGATACTAACACTTTCAACCTCTCATTCAAGATCAAGTGAGGGGCTTGTTAAACCCATATCCACGGTAAAGAGATATGTTTTTGTATCCATCTCAAGTCTGGATATCAGCTTGGTACTATTATCTGTGGCGATAAGGAGACAACCTGTAGCGAGAGGATCAAGTGTACCGGTATGCCCCATTTTTTTTATACCAGTTATCTTACGGAGTTTGCGTATAACATCAAAGCTAGTAAATCCAGAAGGCTTGTTGATAAGATAGAACATACTCTATTTATCAAGTTGGGGATAAGTGGCATTGCGAGGATGAGACAGGAATCGTGGTGGCTCTGTCCATTGAAATTTGCCTGTTTTGAATAATCCACCATCACTGAATATGTTAAAATATCCAAAATTAAGGAGTACACGTCCAATGACATTGGATCTTTTAATAAAATGAGCATTTGTTCCCACACCAAAGCAATCCTTGAAACACTGTCTACTATCTGCAGAATTTTGACGATTATCCCCCATAACCCAATATGAATCAGCAGGAACGATGAATTGATTCTCTTCGATATAATCTCGAAGATAAGTATGTCCTCTGTTAGAGGCAGAGAGGTATGGTTCTTGGAGGGTCACGAATGTATTACTTCCACTAACTTTGAGTAGTACTGACCCACTCTCAAATCTAATAGTATCTCCAGGAAGACCTATTACTCTTTTTATATAATGTTCTCGAGTTTTATCGACATGTGGCTTTATTACAACAACATCTCCTCGCACAGGATCTCAGATATGTATGGGAATCTGTTGCCATAAGTTAGTGAGAAATGTCCATCCAGGACCATCAGCTGGATCACCCATGTCTTGGGAAAAATTGAGATAGGAGAATTTGTCTACAAGTATGAATTCTTTATCATGATAACTTGCTTCCATAGATTGTCCATTAATCTGAAATGGTGTAACTACAAAACTCCGAATAAAAAATACAATAATAAGAATTATGGCAAAGTCTCTCAAAAAATTGGTGAAGTCAGAGAATGTAGAATTAACTTTTTGCAGATCAGTTTCTATAAAGGATGATTCTGAATGAGACATAGAGAAGAAGCTTAGAAATTAGATTATGGGAAGTTTCGGATTATAATTTCTACATTTAGTAAAGATTATTTTTTTGGTAGATGGTAATTATACAAAAAATCTTATACAAAGTATACTAATGGTAAGTCTAAGTTCCATGACATTGTTTATATTTTTTGCCACTCCCACAGGGACAGGGATCATTACGTCCAACAACTGGTAGGGAAGTAGCTTTTTGTATAGTATCATCAGCTCGAATCTGCCTAATGGGTGTTTTATGCTGTGGGTGCATCATTGATATTGCTATAGATACTCCATCTCAGGCACTCGCGCTCTCAGCATGTGTTGCTTCGGCATTTTCTAAGTAGCTTGTTAGAAGAGTTTCTTCTAGATTCACTGTATCAATTGATTCAGCTGCTCGTGCCGTCAGGAGTCATTTTACTACTCGGTGTTCGATAGTATGGATCATTGTTACAAAGTGATCATATGCTCGTTCTTTATAGACTATAAGCGGATTTTTTTGGGCATATCCCTCAAATGCTACTTCTTCTCTAAGATGAGCCATACGATCAATATGTTGCATCCAGAGTTCATCGATACCTGCAAGAGTGAGGCGTCGCTCGAACTCAGCGAACTGTTCTTCAGTTCCACTATTTCGTAATATTTCTATCTTTCCTGCAAGGATCATTTTCGTGGTATCGATGAGCGTATTTGTATCTGTAGCACTATCATAGTCTCATACAGCGGCTATATCAGACTCACTGAACTCATTGACTTCATGAGCTATTATCATAAGGCTCTCAGGATTTAGTCCAGATAATTTTGGCTCAATATTGGCGAGTCCCACGAGTCGTTCTGCTTCACTTTCGATCATCTCAACTACCTCGCTATGGATATCACCTCATTCGAGGATACGATTGCGTCGGGCATAGATAGCAAGTCGATGCTGGTTGAGTACATCATCATACTCGAGAATATGCTTGCGTATATCGAAATTACGGCCTTCAACTTGTTTCTGAATAGTGGTAATATTTCTCATCAAAGCTTTGGACTCGATCAATGGATCATGTTCTGGATGTGACTCAAAACTCGCTAGGATAGAGAATAAACGATTTCCTCCAAAAATACGCATAATATCATCCTGGGGAGATATCATAAACTGAGAAAGTCCAGGATCACCCTGTCGGCCTGAGCGTCCACGGAGTTGATTATCGATACGACGCGTTTCATGTTTCTCAGTACCAATAACAAATAGTCCTCCAAGAGCATATTCTTGTGCTCCTGCTGCTCCATCGATTTTTACGACTCCTGTGAGTGTGCGTACCCGATCATCAATCTTGATATCAGTTCCGCGTCATGCCATATTTGTTGCTATTGTGATAGCCCCATACTCTCCAGCGGTCTGTATTATTTCTGCTTCTCTAGAATCTTGTTTTGCATTCAATACATTATGTGGAATTCATCTTGTAGTGAGGAGATCTGATAGATATTCACTCTTTGCTACTGAGACCGTACCGACCAGAATGGGTTGTCACTTCTCATGAAGAGTCTCGATGAGACGAACAATATAGTCAAATTTCCCTTTCTCACTACGAAATAAAAGATCTCCTCGATCAATACGTATAATTGGTTTATTGGTGGGTATCTGGATGACCTCAAGTGAGTATATCTTGTAGAATTCTTCTTCTTCAGTTTTGGCAGTTCCGGTCATTCCCGAGAGTTTTTTATAGAGTCGGAAATAGTTTTGGAACGTTATTGATGCCAATGTATGAGATTCTTGTTGTACCGTTACTCCTTCTTTGGCTTCGATTGCCTGATGGAGTCCATCTGAATATCGACGACCTGAAAGTACACGCCCTGTATGCTCATCAATAATCATCACTTCGTCATTACGGATAAGATAATCCACATCTCGCTTGTATACGGCACTTGCTTTTAGTGCATTCTCGATGTGATGCAGATCATTGAAATGTTGGCTCACATAGATATTATCGACCCCAATATATTCCTCTATTTTTGCAATACCCTCTTCTGTGAGAGTTGCAGTCTTCTGTTTCTCATCGATCTTGTAGTGTGTCTCACTCATAAGGTTTCGAGCCATAGCAGCAAATCGTGCATACTGATTTGTTGCCTCTGCATCAGGAGCAGAGATGATAAGTGGAGTACGAGCCTCATCTACAAGGATCGAGTCTACCTCATCGATAATAGCGAACCATCTTATTCCCATTGCTCTACGATCAACTCGTGACGCCATATTATCACGTAAATAATCGAATCCGAGTTCGTTGTTCGTTGCATATACAATATCTGATGCATATGCCATTTGTTTGTCCTCGAATCCCTGTCCATGAGCAACCACACCAACGGTGAGACCGAGCGTATTGTAGATGACTCCCATCTCTAACGCATCACGACGAGCCAAGTAGTCATTTACTGTTACTATGTGTACTGGTATTCCTACGAGAGCATTGAGATAGGCAGCAATTGTGGCTACAAGAGTTTTACCTTCACCAGTTCGCATCTCGGAAATATTTCCATCATGCAGTGTCATGGCACCAATAATCTGAACATCGTAGGGAATCATATTCCAATTCATTTGGTGATTATTCTCAAGGTCAAATTCTTTACCATAGATAAGTTCACAAGCTCTACGATGCAGTGCAAATGCCTCATATTTGGTTTCTTCCAATCGTTTGCGTATTTCTATGAGATCTGTAGGATTCTGAACATCAAGATCTGTAAAACGAGACTGGAATTCATGTGTTTTTGCTTGAACTTGGTCTATTGTAATGATGGTAGTAGCATACTCTACTTCAATCTGTTTGACTTGTTCAAGCTCGCGACGATAGGATTTTACCCGTTTTTCAGACGCATTTGCGAATATATCAGTGAAAATAGAAAACATAACAATTGGTTAATACAAAAAATCTGCTGGATTATACAAAAAAAACTTCATTTTTCAAATCTCACAGAATGAAAACACTATGAAGTTATTGACAAATATATATTTAATTGAAAAAACATTTTACTTATCAGAGAGGAAGACTAAAGTAAGAAGACTTTAGAATATAATTCCTCTATTATGAATCCTTCTACAAAAATACCTTCATCCACAAAGGACTTATCTTATTCGGATATGAAAAACTTATTACTAAGAAAATATCCTTAAATAAATAATGTTCATTTTACTAAATATTGGTCAAGAATGACAGAAAAATATCCCCAAGAATAGTTTATTAGTATCAAACCAAAAGCAATATTGAGACATGATAAATTAGATATATTTTTAGCGGGTTTACTTTCCCAACACAGTAATCTTACTCAGATGATATCTGAAATAGTACAAAAAAAAGTGAACCATGCTAGACAAATACAAACATTTACAGAAAAATTAAATAATCTCTCTATTTAGAGGGATTATTTTGACGCAGAAAAATCCTCACTCCCTATTCGCGATAGCTCCTTTACAAAGGAGCTATCAAAGGTTATATCCAGAACATATCAACTACTTTTCGATAGATAACCCGATTCTTGATATCTTCATAATATGTATCGCCTGGCACGAGTTTTGTCTTGAGTCTCTCGATGACTTCAGCTGAGCCATATTGAGCAATGACCTTATCAACTTCTATATTTACCTCAGCTTCAGTTGCATCAGTACCTTTTAGTTCTTTAATTTTTCGTAAGAGGAGTTCTGCTTTGACTCGTCGCAATGCTTCAGGTGCTACAACTGTTTCTTTATATTCTGTTTCAGATTTTTTCACATGCTCGAGATATCCCTTGATATCGAGGCCTTGTTGTTCGAGATTCGATGCGTGCTCACGATAGATCTGATCTATCTCTTGTGATATCAGTGTAGGTCCCACTTCGAAGGATGCTACGCTGAGCATCTTTTCCATGAGCGTATTCTCATCTTTTTTGCGAGTTTCTGCTTCTTTTTTGGTCTGGATCTCATTATGGATAATATCTCGAAATCCAGCCATATCAGTTTCGACACCACGGAGATCTTTGATAAATTCTGGGGTGAATTCTGGAGTATGAGGTTTTTCAACTTTTTCGATATTTGCAATGAAATACACTTTTCGAGATCGGAATTCCTCACTATGATACTCAGCTGGAAAAGTAATCTCAAATCCTGTATCATCTCCAACTTTTTTTCCTATGAGTTCCTCCTCAAATCCTGGTATAAAAGATCCAGATCCAATAACAAGTGGATAGCTTGGCACATACGTTTCTTTGATAGCTTCGCCACCCTTTTTTTCATATCATTGAGCTGTGACGGTAACTTGATCTCCTGTTTCTATTTTTTCTTCACTTGTATCAGCACCATCTTCGCTATGGGATCCAGCCTCATGGAAATGACTGAATCGAGATTTGATTGCCGCAATCTCGGTATCTACTTCTTTTTCATCTATTACAACTGGAGTGCGCTTGACTCGTATTTTTTCGAGCTTTTTCTCATCAATCTCGATCTCAGGAAAGACCTCGATCTCTAGAGTGATTTCGATAGGGTCTGTACTGATTACTTCAGTAATATTACCAGCTGCTACTGGGATGATATTTTCTTTTTTGAGAATTTTCGGATAAATATGGTTCATCACGCGGTCGAGCGCTCGCTCCCTGATAACCTCTTCACCGTATTCGCGGACGATCACAGCCTCTGGTATTGAAGAACCCTGTTTGAATCCTTTGACCTTCCCATTTGTTCTGATGTCTTCGATAATATGTTTTCGAGCTTTTTGTAGTTCAACGCCAGATTCCTTGATATTGAGAGACAGTGTGTAGCTATTTTTTCGAGTGACGGTACTTTGCATAGTTCTATTGGTTATAGGTAGGGAATAGATGATAGGTAAAAATCTGAAATAAACGAAAAAATTATATGAAAAGAGGGTATGAAAGCAAATAAAAATGGAATGATAATAGAGAAATTGACATAACATACTTCATATTACCAAGCATCGGATGACCGAAAAAGCAATTTTGATTTTCCTAAAAATTTCTCTATACTCACTCTTATGCAATCCAGTCAACTCCTCTCTCTCTCAACCGAGTATCTCTCTCGAATAAATCATATCAAAAAGAAGGATATATTCTTACTCCGTGAAGTAGTGCGTGAGCATAATTACCTCTACAATATCTCTGAGTCGCCGATTATCTCAGATACGGAATATGATCAGCTATTTCATGCGCTCGCTCGTGCAGAATCAGTTCATAATATGCTCGATGCTGATTCACCGACTGCGAGACTGGCTATCCTCGCTGGAGAGCAATTCCAGAAGGTAGAACATCAGTATCCTATGATATCACTGGATAATACTTATAGCGTTACGGAAGTACGGGATTTTGAAAAGCGCATGCGAAATGTTCTCAAGGAAAAAGCTCCAAAAGAATTCGATTATTATATCCAGCCCAAATATGATGGTCTGGGGCTCGCGATCGTCTACAAATATGGTAAATTGAGTCAAGCGATTACTCGTGGGAGTGGTATAGCAGGTGAAGATGTCACTATCGGAGCTTTTGCTATCAAAAATATTCCAAAAGAAATAGAACTACTCAAAACAATAGAGCGGATGGAGATCCGAGGTGAAGTTATGATGAGTAGAGCAACTTTTGCTCGTGTAAATCGAGAGCGACAAGAATCTGAAGAAAAACTCTTCGCGAATCCACGCAATGCTGCATCAGGATCATTGCGTCAATTGGATCCACTAATAACTCGATCTCGAGAACTACAATTTTTTGCGTACAGTGTACCGCAACTTGAGTCTTTTCGTTCTGACGATACGAGTGTTCCCGCTACTTATCATTGACTCTTGGATATTTTAGCATCTTGGGGATTTGAGTGTGAAGATTTCCCATTTTCTCGTGTTACTAGTATAGACAAAGTTACTCAGATTATCGAAAAAGAAACTCAGAACAAAATAGAACACTTCGATTTCGATATCGACTGAATGGTTCTCAAACTCGATGATGTGACACTTTGGGATTATCTCGGCCGTACAGAACACCATCCTCGATATTCTATCGCATACAAGTTCCCAGCCAAACAGGTGAGAACTCGAGTACTCTCTATCGAACATTCAGTATGAAGAACAGGAGTAGTTACTCCAGTAGCCAATCTAGAGCCTTGTGAGGTATGAGGAGTTGTTGTACGGAGAGCAACACTCCATAATTATGATGAACTGAATCGGAAATGAGTTCGTGTGGGAGACCAAGTATTCATCATGAGAGCGGGTGAAGTCATACCAGAGATCGTATCAGTAATAACTGATGTACGAGACGGGACTGAACAAATTGTGGATCTGCCTACAAAATGCCCAATTTGTGCAACACCACTCAAACAAGATGAAGGGAAAATTGCTATCTGGTGTCCAAATACTCATTGTCCTGCCAAGATCCAAGGCCAACTCGAGATGTTCGTAGATCGACAAGCGATGAATATAGATGGTTTGGGACCTCGTCAGATTGAAGTCTTCTTAGAGAAGTGATGGATAACGGATTATGCTTCTGTATACCAGCTTGGACAATACCGAGACCAGATACTTTTACTCGAATGATATAAAGAAAAATCCGTACAAAACCTAATAAATTCTCTGGAGATATCCCGACATACCACACTAGAACGAATGCTGGTATGACTCGGAATACCAAATGTAGGAAAGAAGACCGCAAAACAGATAGCCAGTAGATTGAAGGAGATAGTCAATATCAAAAATGAAGACATATTACAAACATTATTTTCGATTACAGAAGAAGAACTCTTAACCATAAAAGATATCTGACCCGAAACGGCAAGATCACTTGTCGAATATAGTCATCAAAATAAGGAAGTTATAGAGAGACTATTTGCAGAATTAGATATACAAACCTCTGGTAATGCATTGCTTCGTCCCTCACAATGACAGGAACAAGCCAATACTCCAATTTCTTGAAATTCGTTCTGTGTTACAGGATCGTTCGATATTATCACGCGGGATGAGATCCATGAGTTGATCGAGAAGCAGGGTGGGGAAGTACGCACATCAGTATCTGTAAAACTTGATTATCTGATTGCTTGAGAAAATGCTGGATCAAAACGAGAAAAGGCGAATGAATATGGAGTAGCGATAATATCTATACTGGAATTCCAGGAATTGATGAATAAATAAAAATCCGCCAATTAGGCGGATTGAGTTGGGTGATTATTTGAGAGAATTCGAGCATAGTTTTCTTGTACTTGTGCTATTTGAGTATCAGATGCATTTGTGAGACTATGCGCCTCATTAGTGAGTTGAACATCATTATTTATTTTAGCAATTCAATCAGTGAATTGTGTAATGAATTTTGAAAATCATTCCAGTATGGAGAGTCGTTCTGTTGGGCTTGCATCCTTGAGTCTAGCGTCACGAGCAGTATAGAGTCAATCTTGTATCAGACCTATTTTTTCTGGACTCGACAATTTATTTGTGAGCATAGACTCAAAAAGGCTCTTTATTGCTTCTTGACCTTTTGGATCATTTTCTAGGATAGCAATAGCAGATGCTGCGACACTATTGACTCTATTTTGGGAATCTACCAATAGAGTAGGACTTACTAATTTTTCAGCCTGAGATTCAGAAGTTATATTTCAGAGAGACATATTTCAATAGATAAAAAATGTTACCCATTCAGGATAACATTTTTTTGATTATATTGCAAAAAACTCACCTTGACGAAGAGGTGAGTTTTGTAATACACTAATGACTTGCACAACCTGTTGCACATGAATTGTCCTCTTTTGTAGTTCATTCTTCCGCTGTTCCACAACCCGTATCACAAGTTCCACATCCACCACTCCCACATCCACCAGATCCATGATCCTCTTCATCTCCGAGGATAGAGATAAACATACTCTTGATTTCATCGTAGGCAGGTACCTCGCCTTGGAATATCATATCTCGGAAGTCGATTGATTCTTCTTCGATAGCAAGTGCGGGATTTTCTGTGATTCCGAGATCGAGTTTATAGATGGTATCATTAGTAATCTCTATTTTGACTGCATCATCAAGTGCGAGCTCAGAAAGTGCTTTTTTGACAAGGGTTTCGAGTGATTCAACTTCAGTTCCAGAACCAACAAGTTTGATTATCATATATTTTAGTAGATTAATATTTTATTGTATTTCAAAATTGAAATTGTTTATACACATTCCTTTCTATTCATATCGACGCAATAGTACACATTTCTCTCAAAAAGCAAGAAAAAAATACTCTCGATTCATCGAGAGTATTTTTGTTGAATATGAATTATTCAGCATTTGTCTTTGCTGTTGCGACAGCAACATCTCCGACGGGTACTTCGATTTCCTCTTCTACTATTTTTTTAGGAGCATGGATAGAAACAATAGACTCCTCAGGGAGTGATAGAACTTGGAATTTCTTGGTATTGACTATGAGATCACTCACATGTAGAGAATGTCCCATAGCGAGACTTGAGATATCGAGTTCGAACGAATCTACGATATGAGTAGGAAGACACTTTACATCCAGCATATCGAGAGATTGGTGAAGTTGTCCACCCTCAAGAATAGCTGGAGATGTTCCTACAAGTTTGATTGCAATCTGAACCTGTATTTCAGCTTTCATATTGACAACGAGGAAGTCAATATGACGGAATGCCCCTGTAACGGGGTGACGCTGAGTCTCTGTAACGAGCACATTGTATGATTTCTTATCTACATTGAGCGTGATGATATGGTTTTTACCGGATTCGCGGTATACCTTGATGAATTCTGACACACCCACAGTCAACATAGTCGAAGGGGTATCCTTGCCGTAGACAACCGCTGGGATCACACCGTCTACACGGGCAATCTTCGCTACCTCTGTACGGATCTTTGCTTCGAGAGAGAACATAATGAAAAAAATAATAGAGATAAAGCTCGCATATTATAGCAAAAAATATGAAAATGCAAGAAAAAATCCCAACTAAAAAGTTGGGATTTTGAAAATTGGATCTCAATGTACTAATTTGGTACTAATTCGAGATTACCAGCGAAAATGAGTAAAGACTTTTTTATGCCATTTACCATTCCTTCGCAATACCAATATGAGCCATTTTGAGTTGTTAAAGTCACTTGAGTACCTGCATAAAAGAGTTCGATATCTTGTTCATCCTCCTTCATTGTGCAGACATCTCCTGCTTGTAAAACTATATCGACAGCCATATAATACTCCTTTTGTATTGATATATCCGAATATGGATGTGATTTATTTTAAAAATATATATAGTTTTTTCAATTATTTTACCCACCCATCGTTCCTGCAAGGTTCATAATTGGTTGAAAGATACCAATTGCCAAGAATCAGATCACTACCGCCATAATCACGAGAATGACTGGTTCAATGAGTTTCTGGATACCACTGATGGCAATATCTACTTCTTCATCGTAGAATTCTGCAATCTTGATAACAGTATCTCCAATTTGAGCTGTTTCCTCTCCCACACGGATCATCGAAATGAGGAGATCCGGAAAGAGGGGATCGTCTTCGAGAGATTCTGCGATCTTCTGTCCATTTTTGACATCTTGACGTAAGAGAAGGAGTCGCTGACGGTATACCTCGTTGCCTACGGCACTCGATACAATACGGATTGCTTCCACCACTGCTACACCACTTCCGAGAAGATTGGAAAAGACTCGAGCAAATCGTGAAAGGATAACTTTTTTTACTAATGGACCATAGATCGGCATCTTGAGTAGGAACATATCAAATCGATATTTCCCATTCTTTGTTTTCTTCCATACATTCAAAGAAATAAGTGCTCAGACAAACATTATGAACATATAGAACCAATAATGTATGAAAAAATCACTTACTATTATAATAGCTCGTGTTGCGTCTGGAAGATTTTTTGGATCTCAAAAAAATCCCGTTAAGGTCGGAATTACTTTTACCATAAGAATAGCTACACAGGCAACCATACCTACAATGAGCATAACAGGGTAGGTCATGGCTCCCTTGATTTTTCGGGTGATAGAATCGATTTTTTCTGTCTGTTCGGCAATTTGGAGGAGAGCAGTATTGAGTTTACCAGTTCTCTCTCCAGCTTCGATGATCGATATCTCCGCATCTGTAAAACAACCATAGTATTCAGCGAGAGCATCATGCATAGTTGTACCACTCTGGATACGAGCTATCATAAAGTCATAGAATTTGATCATATTTTCTTCTTTCTCCTGTTTTTTGAGGGCAGTGAGACTCTTGAGTATGGTGAGACTTGCATTCACCATGGTTGCAAGAATCCGAAAAAATACTACTTTTTGTCGAAGATTCACTGATCCTTGTTTGAATATATAGTTTTTTATATATTCAAAAGTTGACTCTTGGACAACTTCTGCTTGTCCATCCTCTATGTCGAGGATTACAATATCTTGATTTTGTTCTGTTGGCATATATTTATTTTATTATTATACATTTTCCTTGGCTGCAGCATAGACCTCTGCAAGAGAGGTAACCCCATTGAGAGCCTTGATAATGCCATCTTGTTCGAGAGAAATCATACCATCGATGATGGCTGTTTCATTGATCATCGTGGCGCTAGCACCATCGATAATCATCTTTTTTACATTATTGGTAATCTCAAGGATCTCATAGATACCAACTCGTCACTTATAGCCAGCATTATTACACTTATCACAACCTACGGGCTCATAAAATGTCGGAGCCTGTAAAATAGCAGATGAGATGCGAGACAATAATTCTTCTTTGGCAGTTCTCTTTAGTGCCTTCTCTACATGGGCCTTCATACGAGGTTCGAGAATTTGCAGGGGGACAGCCTTTTTGCAGTGGGGGCAGAGGCGACGGATCAGTCGCTGAGCGATAATAGCATTCACTGAGGCGGGAAGTAGAAAGGCAGGTATGCCCATATTCAGGATACGAGTTATGGTCTCTGCTGCTGAGTTGGTATGGATTGTTGATACCACTAGATGTCCCGTAAGGGCTGCTTCTATTGCAATATTGATTGTCTCATGATCTCGGATTTCTCAAACCATAATGATATCAGGATCCTGACGCAAGGCGGTACGGAGTCCATAGGCAAAAGTATATCAAATATCTGGAAAGACCTGTGATTGGTTCAATCCATCGATCTGCATTTCTACTGGATCTTCAAGGGTCATAATATTAACATCTGGAGCATTGAGTTTGGACAGACAAGAATACAATGTGGTTGATTTACCAGAACCCGTTGGACCTGAAGTAAGAATTATTCCATTTGGCAAAGCAATAGCCTTCTCTAGAAGATCCTTGTTATGTCCTTCGATACCAAGACCGAATATATCGGGAATCTTTTTACTCTTATCGACAATACGCATCACTATCTTCTCGCCATGAACAGTTGGGAGGGTTGAAACACGTAGATCGAGAGCTTTGTTGTCTATAACTGTTGAGAGACGTCAATCTTGAGGTATACGGGCTTCATCTATTTTGAGATTCGACATAATCTTGAACCGAGCAATTACTTGTGGATGCAAAAATGTCTGATATTCGAGAATCTCCGCCAACATACCATCGAGACGATAGCGGAGACGCACGATATTCGTCAAAGGTTCGATATGGATATCTGAACTTCCTGACTCTACAGCTCCCATAATTATGAGATCGCAGATTTGAGAGATGTTCTCACCCTTATAGATTGCTTCTTTAAGGGTATCTACAATAGTTGGCATATATTTATTTTCCAGTTATATTTTTGAGTTCTTTTTCGAGTGCATATATTGAGTCAAGTTCTGTCGAAATCGAATATATCATTTCAGTACCTTGTTTGACAGTATTTTGTGCAGTAGCACGAGAGAATTCTCGATACTTTCGCTCAAACAGTTCCAGACTTTTTTTATTACTACAGGTTACTTCTGTATTACACGATGCTATACTTACATCTATTTGTTTTTTTAGAGATTCTTTTCGTTTTTTTAGTGTCTCACTGAGAAATTCTATATCTGTTACAGAAGAACCTCGTATATAGAATCTGAGTACCATACGACCTCCATTTTCAACATCGGGTTTTGTGAGATCTAGTGTAGTTTGCAGTGATAGAGCATCAATCATTGCAAGAGGATTACTCATAATGGCTGGTACACCTCCACTTGATGTCGATCCTGTATCGAGGAGAATCTCAGGATGTCCTAATTGATTGATATATGTAATCATATTTGCAATACCAGAATTGGAAGCTGTAAAGCTAATTTCCGTATCAAATGATCCGAGTACTTCAGGCATATCACTCCCCCTTTTTCCGTATTTTATATTTTGTATTCAAAGTGCTGCCGTCGAATCAATTCCAAATTGTCTCAGAATATCTTTCTCTACAAAAGCAATGTATTTTCGCATGCTTACCGTATCTTCACTAATATTATTACTAATAGGATTGAGAGTTGGGAGTATACTATTGAGCCTCGCTTTTTTGAGGGCTAATTTCTCTTGATCTACTGTACTTCCCTTAATAGCACTATCTAACCACGAAATATATGGACCTCATCCTATTTTCTTAATAACTTTCTGAGTTTCTGCAGGAGCTGATTGTATAATGGCAAGAAGTTCTTCTTTTCATTTGGTAGCTCATAGCATCTTCTCAAGCTCAGCATAGGAAATACCATTGAGATTTGATTCATTGTATTTCTCTATGACTGAATTGGTTGCGAGTACTGACTCGGATAGAGTTTGATAGGGAGGAACGACATATATCCAGATCACGACAAGTGTGAAAATGATAACAGTAATTTGTCCAATTACTGAATGCATGAGTTGTTCACGTTGATTTTTGGTAGACATAGAAAAAATTATAATTTTTGTATAAGTGGAACATATCGTACCTGGATAGGTATTGTAGTACGAGTTGAAAAACCAAGTGTTTCTGCTTGTTTCTTTGGTAATTTTTCTATACTGAGTGAGGTTGGAGCGTTATCCAGTATGAGAAAACTCTTACTCGTATTACTAAGGTCTTCGATAAAACGGAGTGCCTGAATTCGAGCAGATCCCAGTTGTCCATTCGTATCTGCATCACCTATATTACCCCCATATATTGTACATTGGGTTGAGAGCTTGCTTCATTGAGTTACAGTGAGACCAGTACATTCAATATTTTCATTTGCTGATTGAGAGCCCGCTTTGACTTTTTCAAAGGCTTCAAGAACGTTATTAACATGAGGTTTACTTTCGTATGTCCTTAAAATGAAGTCCTTTTCAGGTGATGCATCAAGAATACTTACTGAAACTTTGATAGGTATATATTCCGTAAGATCAGTAATAATATTCTCTTGGAGAATAGTGAGCTTTTCTGCATATTCTTTTTGAATAACTCCTATATTCTTGCATAATTTCTCAGATTCTGGTGCCTCGATATCATAATGCAAATATGGGCAAAGAAAACTATAATTTTCAAAGAACGATCCACTCTGACTCGATCTAATAAAAATATGAAGTCAAAAGAGAATACCTACAGTAACTACAAATATTGTTATATATTGCATAACACTCACAACTATCTCGAGTCCTGATCGTTCTTTCTTAGATCCTATTGTGAGTTCTCCATTACTGTTTTCTTGGAAAAAATCATTGTAAAGCACATCTTTTGCTTTGATTGCCTCTGATGCTACGCCAGGAGCATCCAAAAAATTAGTGCCAAGTTTGGTTTCTGATCCATTTGTATCGGTTGGAATTACGGGAGTTGGAGTGTTAGCCATAGAGAATATACTTATGATAGTATGAGAATAGCAGATTATCTTTTATTACGCAAATCTCAGCACCAAAATCACTTGCGAATCATAAATTCCTTGTTTTTATAATAATTCTGATGTGATTTTTTTACCCCATTCAGTAGTGATTAGTCGTGGGTCCGTAGAAACAATTCATCCACTATATCCACTTGCAAGGATGCGATCCAGAAGGGTATTGAGACGTATGGTTACAATTGGTTGACTGTAGTCTGAGAAATTATTCCCCATACCCATTGTTCTCGCAAGGAAGTATGGATCTGTTGGTGGGTCAAATGGTAATTTTGCTATAATAATATTTCTTGCGTTCTTCCATAGGTCATATTCATCTCGCCAAGTATCAATAATTCCTATAAGAATAGTTGTATCGATATTATTTTTGAATAGAGATAGCATTTTCCCTTTTCCTCCTGAGAGTCATTGGATAAGGACTTCAATATTCTTTCCATGGATTTTTCTGAGTACTTGACCTATATCTCGGGCGTGTTTTTGACTTGTTGTGAGTATTACTGTACCAGTTTTAACTATTCCTGCATGGTACTCTGTATAGTTGAGATGAGAATTTTTGGGCTTTGGTTGAGTCTCAAGTATGGAAAACATAGATTTATCGATTCCGTATTCTCGTATCAAAAAAGATCGAGTCTCAGGAAACGAGATATTTACTCCATAGCATAGAGATCCACTGAGAGAGTTTTTCATAAACTTTTTTACACTCCTAGGTAGGAGCATAATTTTGGTTTTCTCATCATTAATATTAAGGGTAATATTATAATTTGTATCATATTTTATATGATAGTTGACTAGCAATCCTATAGTCCTTTCGATATATTCCTTATTAATTTCAACTTCTCGTGATATATGTTCAGTATCCTTTAATTGTGTATTTTTCCAATCTTTCCAATAGATAGCAAGAGTACGGGTTGCATGAATTAGCCACTTATTACCATTATCCCACAGCATAGCCTGGGTAAAAAAATAGGTTTCACCAAATGGCCCAGGAGGTGAGATGAGGGGGCCAGTAGGGCGATCTGGAATGGATTCATAGATTCATCGAATCATAGAGACCATATCTGCCATATGTATTTTTGCATCAAGGCTCCCCATATCCGAGGGGAGTATTTCGATCGCCTTATAGAAATTATCGAAAGATATTTCATGACTATTACTTCGTCTAGTTATGTCTTCTAGAAGAGCAATATCTTTGATAATCGTATATCTCTGAGTATCCTTTTTTTCAAAAGTGTACGCATCATATATAACTACTGGAATATTTCTGATCTTCGCTTCATATTGCTGTCGCCAAATATTTGATTCATTTTTTCGACAGCGAAATATTTCGAGCATTGTCCTTTCCTCACCATAGAACTTCATCTCATCTAGAAGACCAGTTTCTGTGTCAGTGAGCCAGAATGCTATTTTCAGTATAAGAATGAGTTTTTTCCTGGAGTAAGGTTCAGCATTCGTAAGAAGTTCCCTCATATATTTTACTGAACACCATTTGCTCGGGGACACGGATATCATATTTTCAATACTATTTTGACTCAAAAATCCTGACATCCAAATTGCAGTCTTGTAGCCAGGGGTAACCAGTGCAATATGAGTATTGGTCTTGAAAGTATCTTTTATAATAATGAGTTCTTCACTCGGATCACCATGAGTTTCTAGAAGAATAATTTCTGATACCCCATCAGTTATGGTGCATGAAGTTTCGCTTTTAGATATTTCTTGTTTTTCTGCTGTGTCTTTAATGGTGGGAGTTTTTGTATCCTGATTCGCCAGTAGATCCAAAAAGAGTTCACAAGTATTAGGTTGAATATCACTCTGCAGATGACAGATTTCTGAGAGGGTAACAAGGGTACGACTTGTATCGCATAATATTAAGGTATTCCAGATTTGCTTTTTTTTTCATTTAATTTGTCTCACTATTGCAAGATATCTAAGGAGGAGTCTGATAGATATTTTGGTATCTGTGAGTGCCCTATGTTCTTCTTCAGTTGGATCAATGAGTCCATACCTATTTGCAAGAAATCCTAAATTCAGACTCTCAACATCCTGTGAAAAGAGCTCCGAAAGTTCAAATGTATCAATAACAATATTTTGTGAGAGGTTTATTCCATGACTTGCGAACATCGCAATATCGAAGAGAACATTATGTCCGACAATAACGGCATCGCCAATAAAATCTCTTATCTTGTCTGAGACACTTGCAAAATTAGGTTTTCATAAGAGCATCTCAGGTGTTATACCAGTGATCATGGTGATTTCCTTTGATAGAAGTCTTTCTGGATGAATGAGCTGAGTATGTTCTTCGGCGTGAGTGATACTGAAAATATCTCCAATCTGTTCAATTTGAAATCTGATTGCAGCGACTTCGATAATGGTATCGGTTTGAGGGGACAGTCCAGTGGTTTCTAGATCGAGAGCTACAAAGCGCATAGTTATAGATATATTTTCCAAGTAATAAATTCTATCCTAGTAAAAAAAATGAATAATTCAATTTTTTGTCTGTTTCAAAAAACTCCCTTTCGGGAGTTTTGATTATTTTGACATCTTATTTCTGAGAAAAGCAGGAACATCGTAGTCATTTTGGGGTTCTGGAGTGGTATTCGTTTGTCCACCAAATGATCATTGTCTCATAGGTCGAGATGGGGCAGCAGGAGGAGGGGATGACTGACCAAATACTCGACTTTGCCCAAATCCTCCACGACTCATTGAGGCAATCTGAGCATTGGTCTCTTCGTTGAATCCTGTTGCAATCACGGTAATTTTGATCTCGCCTGTATACCGCTCATCGATAGACGTACCAAATATAATATTTGCATCTGGATCACAGAGTTCCTTGATGAGTCGAGATGCTTCGTCTACCTCAAACATAGAGAGATCGGATCCACCAGTAATAGAAAGGAGAAGTCCCTTGGCACCATTAATAGAGAGCTCTAGAAGAGGTGACTCAATAGCGGCACGAGCCGCATCAATAGCTCGGCTCTCACCACTACCATAGCCTACTCCCATGAGAGCTGATCCTGCATTCTCCATAACTGATCTCACATCAGCAAAGTCTACATTGATAAGACCTGGATGTGTGATGAGCTCTGAGACTCACTGAACACCTTGTTTCAGAATCTCATCAGCGATATGGAATGCTTCTAGGAGAGGAGTTTTTTTATCGATGATCGTGAGTATTTTGTCATTTGGAATAGTGATAAGAGTATCAACCTTAGACTTGAGTATTTCAAATCCATCAAATGCTTGGGTTGTACGACGTTGTCCTTCGAATGCAAATGGCTTGGTCACGACACCGACTACAAGTGCACCGAGTCCGCGAGCTATCTCTGCAACTACTGGAGCAGCTCCTGTACCAGTACCACCTCCGAGACCACAAGTGATGAATACCATATCCGCTCCATTGAGGGCTTGCTTGATCTCTTCACTTGATTCTTCTGCGGCTTTTTTTCCTATTTCTGGATTGGCTCCAGCACCGAGTCCGCGAGTTGTCGCTCTTCCAATATTGATGCGAGTTTGAGCCTTTGAGGTGAAAAGGGCTTGAGCATCTGTATTGATTGCAATGAATTCGATTCCTTCGATTCCGGAGTCGATCATGCGGTTTACAGCATTATTACCACCACCACCGATACCAACCACCTTGATATTAGCAATAGGCGAAATATATCCAACATTGACCTCTACATGTGAGGGTTGAGCCACAGCAGTTTGAGGAGGTACATTATTTCGGAGGAGTTTTTTGAGGCGATCTTCAGCAGCGTTAGGAACAGTCATAGGAGAGAGATTAGAAGGTAGGAATAGGATTTGTTATTATAGTGAAGATAGTATGGCAATGATGATAAAATTTGTTTTTTCAAAATTCCGTAACAACTTCTGAAATGAAGGCTATGGAATTATTTTTTTGAAGATATTTTTGAGTGAGCTAAATATATTTCCAATTGAGAAATTTATTTTGAAGGCTCTCTTCGCAGTTCCATATTTTTGTATTAGGAGAAGATTACCTACGACACTCGAATAGATCGGATCACTTATCGAGGTACCACTCACTCCATCGACAGCATCAGGAACGCCGATACTCGCAGGAAGACGCATATAAGTGCGAGCCAGATCTACCAGTCCTCGCATCTTCGCTGCACCACCCGTTATTACGATTCCTTCTGGAAGCATACCATCTCGACCTACCTTTTTGAGCTCCATGACAATGTGGTGGAATATTTCCTCGTATCGAGCTTTGATGATTTCATTCATGAAGTTGCGACTGATACCCATGGTTTCCATATTGGAGAGTTTTGAGAGATCAATCTCTTCATCATTTTCCTTACCCTTATTATCACGAACGGTAAGATCACCATAATTGAGTTTTAGCTGTTCAGCAGTATCGATAGAGATACGCAGTCCGAGTGCGAGATCTGATGTAACATGTTCACCCCCAATTGGTAATACTCCAGCATAGATGAGGGCTCCTTCTTCGTATACGGCTACATTAGTAGAACTCGATCCCATATCTACCACTACCACTCCGAGTTCTTTTTGACGCTTTGTTAGGGTTGCTTCTCCAACCGCAAGGATATTGGGATAGATATCCATGATTTCTACGCCTACATCGAGCACTCATTTTTTGATATTGGCGAGTACATTGGATCCGATGGATACAATATGACTACGAACCTCGAGTTTTTTACCACTCATTCCGATTGGATTTTTGATTCCACTTTCTAGATCGAGACCAAAGCTCTCAGGAACCACTTTGAGGATAGTACGATTCATCGTATCCATTCAATTTTGTGACATATCGAGTGCTCTGTTGACATCCTCTTCTGTTACCTCGATACCTGCTACTGGGACAATAGCTCCACGTCCAGCTATGTCAATATGGATGCCTGAGAGACCGAGACAGACATGAGAAAATTGTTCTCCTGTCATTTTCTCTGCCTCACCTAACGCACTATCAAGATTCATCTTGAATGCTTCCATATCGAGTATGTTACCTTTTCTGATACCTTGTGATTCTGATACACCTACGCCGAGAATACGGAGTTCTTTTCGTTCATTCCATTCACCGATGATCGCTTTGATCTTATTGCTACCGATATCTATTGCCACGAACTGTTCTCCTGCTACCATATATTGTATGTGTGTTAGAGATGTATAAAATCTGTACTCCGAAGTGTTGGCTTCCTATTGCGATTCGTGTATTTGTATGGCTAATTCGATAAGCTTATTATAAGACTCCCATTGTATTTTTCAATCTCGTTCTAATATTTTTCTTCACGGATTGTTCACATACTGTATGCATACTTTGATTTGAATAAAACTACTTTCTAGCTACACTCAGGGCTACACCTCTGTGCAAAACTATTTTATGCTCAAAACTTACCACATCAAAACATTTGGTTGTCAGATGAACTATGCTGATAGCGAGAAGGTTGATATGATCCTACGCTCCGCAGGATTTCACAAAGTGTTAGATCCTGTGCAGGCAGATATCGTCATCTGCAATACCTGTTCGGTCCGTCAGAAGGGGGAGGATCGAGTATTCTGATTCATCCATGAGATAGAGAGATATCATAAGAAAAATGCAACTGGCAAAAAATCACTATTTGGTATTACGGGTTGTATGGTACGCAAGTCAGGACTCGCAAAGCGGTATCTGAGAGATGCAGAGTGAAATATGAACGATGAATACAAGCGAAAAAATGCCTCGATGATCGCCCTTCTTGATTCTAGTGATGCCCTCGCGAACTATGATGATGAGCTCTTTCTCAGATCGCAGTCGATCGACTTTGTATTCCGCATTGAGGAGGTATCATTTCTCACCAAAATCCTCTCTCTCATCACAAGTGAGGATATCGGCAATGATGCCAAGTTTAACGAATATCTCGCCGTCCGCCAACTCCAAGAGAATCCCGCCAGTGCCAATGTGATCATCCAGACGGGATGTGACAACTATTGTTCGTTTTGCATCGTGCCATACACTCGTGGTCGTGAGATCTCTCGTGATCCAGATACCATTGTAGCCGAGATCCGAGAAGTAGTGAAAAACTGAACCCGTGAAGTGACACTCCTCGGGCAGAATGTGAATAGCTATGGAAAAGAAACGAAAAAGAAACTCTGGAATCAGGATCTACTCACCTGGAATTCAGTAGAAGTGAAAACTCCATTTAGGGAACTACTCGAAAACATAAGCGAAATCGATGGACTCGACCGTATCAGATTCACGAGTTCTAATCCTCATGATATGACTCTTGATATCCTAGGAGCTCACTTCGATCTGCCACATATGACTCCGCATCTCCACTTTGCCCTGCAATCAGGTTCTGATACTATGCTTGCTCGTATGAATCGCAAACATACCTATGCCGACTTCAAGTCGCAAGTGGACTATCTCCGTTCTCGTGATCCACTATTCTCGATCTCGACAGATATCATCGTCGGGTTCCCAGGGGAGACGGAGGAGGAGTTCCAGGCAACTGCGACGGCGATGCGAGAGTGTCAGTTCGATGTTGCATTCATCGCTCGCTACTCCGCTCGGACGGGTACTACCGCAACCAATCGGTTCGAGGATGATATATCGCCCAGTGAGAAGGCGAGACGATGGACAATCCTCAATGATATCCTGCGTGAGACGGCGAGCGCTCGCAATCTCCTCATGGTTGGCAGAGTCGAGGAGATCCTGATATCATGAGAGTGAAAGGATGAGACTTGGGTGGGAAGAACTCGCAACTTTAAGGAGGTATTTATCCCATATAGTTGAGATATACAAGTGGGGGATACAGTAACTGTGAAAATCACAGAAGGGGATAAGTGGGTATTGAAAGGGGAGAGGATTTAATTAGTAAATTGTAAAGTTATGCTTGATATTTCCTTAGCTGATTTTAAGAAATATTTTAAATCTAATATGAATTAGATGTAACTTACTTTATACAGCAGAGAAAGATTCATTTCTAGAAGATTTACTTCAGATTGCTAAGAAGTATAGGTATAATCAGTTTCATTATTGTATTTTACAATTTTTCGGGAATTCTAAGTTGGATAATGCTAAATTATTGGATATAGTTAAAATCTAAATAATTTTTATTAAATATGACCTCCATCCTCCTCACTCTCCTCATCTCATATATCCTCTTGTTTCTCTATTCCCTCAGAATCAAGGATAACTCCATCGTCGATGTATTCTGGGGTTTTGGCTTTGTACTTATTGCAGTCATATCGTATCTCCAGTCAGATTTACAGATATCACAGACTGTCGTCACGGCACTCGTATGCCTCTGGGGAGCTCGTATCGTATCGCATATCTGACTCCGAAAACTCAAAGAGCGATGAGAAGATGCACGATATGCCAAGTGGCGGGAAGAGTGGGGGAGTGGGTGGTATTTTGTCGTTCGGTCATTTGTCCAAGTGTATATGCTCCAGATGATCCTGATGCTCGTGGTCGCAACAGCGATACTGGTGGTGAATCTAGGATATATAGATACTCCAGAATGGCTTCTCATATGATGAGAGATCAGTTATAGAGTAGTATGGTGTATGATCTTTGGATCAGTAATTTCGTTTTTTGGTCTTATATTCGAAATGATTTCTGATATACAACTATCGAAGTTCATAAAGACCAAGAAGCCTGGAGAGATATTCGTGAACTGACTCTATCGGTACTCTCGACATCCGAACTATTTCGGAGAGAGTGTATTCTGGCTCGGGATCAGCCTCATTGCTCTGCCGTATTCATATTGGTGATTGGTATCATTTTTCGTCATCACCATCCTACTCCTGTTCGTCTCGGGCGTACCACTCCAAGAGGCGAGATACGCAGGCAGACCAAACTGGGAAGAGTACAAAGAGAAAACGAGCGTCTTCGTTCCATGGTGGCCTCGGAAATAGCGAATGATCAAGAGTTGTATTCTCAGAAAAAAGTATACACTATATATGCTTATAATTTTTCTCTTATGATCAGATATCTCCTACTCATCTCAGCTCTCCTCACGATCGGACTCACGACTCTCGTGAGTATACCAGGATCCCCATATCTCATCGGAGGCATGACACAGGCAGATATCTCTGCTATGTTTGCCACATCAGTCACACCTGCGGGATTTACTTTTGCGATATGGTCGTTGATCTATCTCTCGTGGATCATTGTAGGAGTATGCATAGCGTTTTTCCAGAGATCCAAAAATACTCTTGATACAATGTCTCTTATTGGGTTTGCTCTCGCTATAGCTCTCACAGCTCTATGGCTCATCCCATGGGGCAATCTATGGATCAGTACATCCCTCGTTATCATGCTCGCTATACTCATGTTGCTCGTTTATACATTCTCTCGTACGAGAGACTCGCATATCATAATCAGATCGAGTATCGATATCACACTTGGCTGGATTATCATGGCAACAGCATTGAATGTGACAGTTTGGATACGCTATATGGGCTGGTCATTTGGTGGAATTGGAGATTTCTACTACGCTATAGTTGCACTCGGTGTGATCCTCCTTGTAGTATCTGAGCTCCAGTGTCGATATAGAACATATATCATATCAGGCGTATTCCTCTGGACACTTTTCGGTATATATATAGCACATCCAATACTCGAGATACAGGGAGGAGTTGTCATATATGCAGTCACTATCTGATTCTATATCATACAGTCTCTGAGAAACAAGAGAACTACTCTGAAGGCTCTCAAATTCTGGTAAGACCCCTATCATCAAAAAAATCCGAGTCATATGACTCGGATTTTTTGTAATCATGGAGATTATCTCTTGACTGACTCTGATTTGCGTACGGCGATGAAGTATATGTAGACACCGAATACTGCCTTGGCGAGGAGATCAGCGATCGTATATCCGACTTGAACTCCTACCATAGCACTCGATCCCTCAAGTCCGAGGAGAGGGAGGATATATACTATAGGATAAAAACACCACGTTGCCACTATGATCCATCGTGCCGTAACTATGAGGCTCCTGATCTCAGCAGGTTGATTCTTGATAGAGGCACTGAGTCCGACGAAGAGCTGGTATACGAGATAGATAAAAGGTATCATCCCGAGAATCCACCAGATGAGCTTGGTAGAGATATCAGTAGCGGTCTCTCCTGGATATCCGAGAATGACCATGAGGGCCGCCATGACTCCGAACCAGATTGACTTCGAGTAGGTTTCTTTGCGTGAAAGTCCCATCACAAGTATGAGCTCAATGAGGAGGAGGGGTACTGTGAGGAGCCAGTCTACATATCGATATGCATGGTTAAATGCCTGACCAGTAACTGATATAGTATTGCCCATTATCTCGTATGCTCCATCCCAGCTATTGAATATACGAATATAGTGATATGTCGCAATTGCTGTCACAAGTCCTGAGATCGTGAGAGCTGTACGATACTCGGGTGCTACCTGAGATCTCTCGAGCCAGAGAAATAGAGTCGCTGCACCCATACCTGCGATGGCAAATGAGAAGGCGTTGTACACCATATCAAATTGACTAATACTAATGAGATCCATAGCAAAAAGAAAAGAAATAAAAGCAAGAATATAGTATATCTATTGCGAGAGTTTGCAAGCTCAGACTCGCTCTATACTGAAATTTTAGATTGACGATTGTATCGATTCTCACTCTAAGATTTCATTTTATCGAAATGTTTGCTTTTCCCGAGAATTTTGCTATCATTTTGCTGATTTTATTTACTATTTTTTCATATTCATTATTATGGATTTCAAACAAGCACAAGATCTCATGAAGCTCCAACAACAAGCCACCAAAATCCAAGATGAGCTCTCAAATACGCATATCGAGGCTGAAGTCGATGGAGTTGTAGTGACGATTGATGGTCAACTCAAGGTTGTCTCTACGGTGATCGAGGATACTTCTATAATGAAAGATCAGAAAAAACTCGAAAAAGCTATCACTGATGCCATCAATAAGGGTATGAAAAAAGCTCAGGAAATTGCAGCTAATCGAATGAAAGGAGTTATGAGTCAGATGGGTTTGAATTTACCTGGCATGTAACATCTTTTACTTTTTATGATTAAAAAGTAACAAAAACACATTCTTTTTGTTTTTTCATTTTTATTCTGTTTCCGGTTTGTTTTCTAGAATTTCAATTTAGGTAACATTTGGAATTCTCTCGAAAACTGCATCGACAGAATATCAAAACTCAAAAAAAAGCAAAAATCTAAATTCTAATATCTAAACTCGAAATCATGTCCAATCCACAAATCCTCCTCTCTACTACTCTCGGAGACATCACTCTAGAACTCTTCCCTCAGGCAGCCCCGAAGGCTGTCGAGAACTTCGTCGGACTCACAGAGAAATGATACTATGATGGTATTGTATTCCACCGCGTCATCCGTGACTTCATGATCCAGTGAGGTGATCCTACAGGAACTGGTAGCGGTGGGAAGAGTCTCTGGCATCAAGCTTTCGAAGATGAGTTCTCAGATACGACTCTGACGCATAAGAAGTGAGTGATCTCTATGGCAAATGCCGGACGCAATACCAATGGCTCACAGTTTTTCATCGTGACAGCACAAGATGCTTCATTCCTCGATCGTAAGCATACGATCTTCGGTCATGTTATCTCCGGTATGGATATCGTGGAGAAGATAGAAGCGAGTAAGACTGATAGGAATGATAAACCACTGGATGAAGTGAAGATAATCAAAGCGATAGTAATTTCAAAATAATATGAAAAATCCCTTGTTCTTCAAGGGATTTTTCATATTATCATAGCTATGAACTATATTAGAAACAAAACATATAAAGAAAAATTTCGAGAGATATTTTATCGAATTCGTATCCATCGTTGGCATCAGCGTGTTATGATTCTCCCACTTGGAGTGAGGATATTTTTTGCTGTATTCTTATTTCTTTTTGGGATTGTAGGCCTCCTCACACCTATCCCAGCAGGATGGCTCATGATCCTTACATCGGGAGTACTCGTATTTTGACTTAGAATTATCCGACGTTATTCAGTTAGGGCATTTTTCATACTGAGACTACATATGCTCTATGAATGGATACGATATAGGATAAAGAAATAAATATAAGAATCCCTATTCTCTGAGAATAGGGATAAATATCCAAAAAGAAAAAATATTCTTGAAAACAAAGGGTAAATCCCTATATTATATGAATATAATCGATCATTATTATGTCACATACTACCCTCATTACTGGAGCTTCTTCTGGTATCGGACTCGAGCTCGCTCGTATAGCAGCTCGTCATTGAGATGATCTCATCCTCGTAGCACGCAGTTGACCCAAGCTCGAGACACTCGCTTCTGAACTTCAAGAGACTCATGGCGTGAAAGCCCATATCATCGAGAAGGATCTCTCTCTTCCGAATGCTGTCGCAGAAGTATTTTCTGAAGTGAGTGCTCTCTGACTCACAGTTCATCACCTTATTAATAATGCATGATTTTGAGATTTTTGAAAATTCTCTTATACTAACTGGGAAAAGGAAGGTCAGATGATCGACCTCAATATAAAGTCGCTCACTCATATGACGAAGCTCTTCCTCCCGAGCATGATAGAGGGAAAATATGGTCGTATCATGAATCTCGCATCGACTGCAGCATTCCAGCCAGGTCCTGGTATGGCTGTATACTTTGCGACGAAGGCCTATGTTCTATCATTTTCTGAGGCGGTCTCAGAGGAACTCGTCTCTACATGAGTCACGGTCACTGCACTCTGTCCTGGTCCTACTGAGTCAGGATTCGCGTCAGTATCTCACATGGATAGCTCAAAACTCTTCCAGTGAAGGAAACTTCCCACTTCCCGAGAAGTCGCAGAGTATGGATATTATGCGATGATGCAGGGTCAGGTCGTCGCAGTATATGGATGGATGAACTTTATACTCACAGAGTCTGTGAGATTTACTCCACGATTCCTTATCCGAAAGATTGTCTGAAGTATGCAAAAAAAAGCATAAATCTCCTATGAAAATACTCGATCGGTGAATCATGCGTGAATCCAATATCTATCCTGCCTGCCAGAGCCCTTTTTCTAATAGAAAAAAGTAGAAGAAAGATAGAGAATCCGTACTATATTGCTCAAATACATGCAGAAAAAACAAAAAATCATCCTCGTCTGGTACAAGCGGGATCTTCGTGTAAGTGATCATCGTCCTTTGACTGATGCCATGATATTATGAAAAAATAAAAATATTCCAGTGATTGCTTTCTATAGTTTTGAGTCCCGTGTCACGCTTGCTCCTGACTTTTCAAATTTTCATAGGCAATTTATCGAGGATTCGCTCATAGATCTCAATGAGTCTCTTCATAATATTGGTGTGTCACTCATAATATTCGAACGCAATATATCAGATGTGATGAAATATATTCTCGATGTCTATGATGTGGACTGTGTTTTTTCTCATGAAGAGACGGGGAATGCCATCACCTATGATCGAGATATCATGATGGGCAAGTACCTCAGATCCAAGAATATAGTATGGACTGAGTATCCGACCAATTGAGTCGTGAGACGACTCTCATCTCGTGACGACTGGACTCGCCTCTGGCAGAGTCGCATGATGATACCGATACTACCTCCTCCTCGGTGACAGGAGTATTGGTATATTCAGATTGTTGGAGATGACTGGCAACGCAATATGGATAACCCTCACATCCAGGCTTGATGAGAAAAAGAATGACAAAAAACACTCGCATCATTCCTCATATCCCGAGGTCGGAAATATATGGGTGGTATGAGTCGCCCGATAGAGTGACAGGAAGCGAGTTCTCGAATATCGGTATATCTCGCCTATGGATGTATATCACTGAAACAGGTAGTTCATATGACTTGGGCTCGTATGCACGATCTCAAGTGAAAGTGAGACGCCAAGTTTCTCAGATCACTTCAGGCATTCCACTCCCGACTGCACTGGCAATCACACTTCATCCAGAAGCTTGAAGATGAGCCAAGACTCGAGACGATGAATGCTGTCAAGCTCTATGATACGATCCGTACCGAGTACGATGAGGAGATTATCACAGCGATCGAGAATGCTCGAACGGGAGTTCCATTTATCGATGGAATCGTGAGACAGCTCCAGGCGATATGATGGGTCAATTTCCGAGCACGAGCCACACTGGTATCATTTGTCACATGTACCTGTATGCAGCCATGGCAGGGGAGATTTGCTCACTGGCTTGCTGGACTTTTCACTGACTATGAGCCAGGAATCCACTATATGCAACTCCAGATGCAGTCAGGAACTATGGGGATCAATACGATCCGAATATATAATCCGATGAAGCAACTCCATGATAAGGATAGTGATGGTCTCTTCGTGGATGCATATCTGCCAGAGCTCGCTCGACTGCCGCAGCACCTTCAGGCGAGTCCGTGGGGAATATCCGAGATGGAGTCAATCGAGTATGACTTCGTCCTTGGGCGAGACTATCCGTTTCCTATAGTCGATGTCGAGGAGGCCAATAGAACAGCACGAGTGATCCTCTACAATATGAAGTCACATATCGATCCGAGAGTGAAAAAGGCGATCGTAGAGAAACATGCGAGTCGCAAGTGATTCTCTCATAAAAAAACAAAAAAGAAAGAAATACAAAAATCAGATATCAATCTCTCACTCTTTGACTAAAATAATATTATGAAAAAAGCCCAATGGATCCTCTATGATCAGTGTAATACCCGTTATATCGAACCTTGAGTGACGGATATTTTTTTCATACTCTTCACTGGATCTCGTATCACCTCTCCTATGGGCGATCTCACCTTCAATACTCGGAGTCTGATCGCTGAGTACGCTACCGCAAAAGAATTCTTGGTAGAGTGTGAGAGACTCGGATATACGACTCACTGGATAGAGTCGGAGAGTTATCGAGAGGGGATCCTCGATTTTGCAGGAAAAACAGGGATCCTAGATATTGTACTGATGAGATCATCGGAAGAGTATCTCGCTCGCAAGATCGATAGATATATACTAAAGGGAGTATCACTCCATATATTTGCGAATAGACAGTTTCTCATAAACCATATAGAATTCAGAGAGCAATTCGAGAAGCCACCTATTATGGAGACTTTTTACAGGTATATGCGAAAATCTCGCAATATCCTCATGGAGGATGATGGTAAACCTATTGGAGGAAAGTGGAACTATGATAGTGAGAATCGGAACTTCGATAATACTCATATTCTCTCGTGGTGATGGAAACCAGAGAATACTATCTATATCGATGAGGCTCGTAGGTATTATGGTGCCCCAGATATATCGTTCTCACTCCCAGTGTCGAGATCGGATGCTCTATCTCTCCTGCAGTACTTTTTGGAGTATCATTATGCTGACTTCGGACGACTCGAAGATGCCATGTATGAGGACGATATGAGAGTGCATCACTCCATGCTCTCGACCGCGATCAATTTTGGTATATTGCATCCGTCTGAGGTCCTCGATGCGGCGATAGGATGGCATGCTCCACTTAATAGTGTCGAGGGTTTTGTCCGTCAGATTCTCGGATGGAGAGAGTATATGAGGCAATTCTATCTTTACCACTACAATGATATATATACTCAGAATGCACTCAACCATCATGAACCATTACCACAGAATTGGTGGAACTATGATGGAGAGAAAAATATAGGAGATATCACAGGTATGAATTGTATAGATACGGTAGTCAAGAGAGTCCAGAGTGAGAACTACTCACATCATATCGAGCGCCTTATGATCGTCGGGAACTATACACTTCTGATGGGATATCATCCACTCTCAGTCAACAGGTGGTTCGCTGAGATGTACACTGATGCGTTCGAGTGGGTCGTCACGCCCAATGTGATGGCGATGAGCCAGTATAGCGATGGCGGGCGTCTCGCGACCAAGCCGTATATCTCAGGGGGCAACTATATCGAGAAGATGAGTGACTACTGCAAGTGATGTCAGTATAGTGTGAAGGAGAAAACCTGTCCAATGACGCATCTCTACTGGGACTTTGTCGATCATAATAAAAGCATATTCCAGTCTGGGCGTACTCCCTATATCCTCTCGACACTCGCAAAAGTCGATATCGAGAAGATCCGAAAGGCGAAAGAAGTATTCGTCCGAAAACTCTCGTAACACTCTACGCCATACTATGCGAAAACCCTGGAATCTCCCATCATATCCTGTCTATTCGCTCATCACAGAGAGTATTCAAGAGAAAAATCCTCAAATGGAAATCCTGCAAGAATCTCCTAGGAATATGAATATCATGACATATGTGATCCCTGTGAGTATGTCTCCGAAGCACTATATCATCGCCCTCTATCATGATACACAGTCTTTCTCGAACTGGCAGTCGAGTCATAGAGGGATACTCCAGATCCTCGCTCCTGAGCACGCATCACTTGTCCGAGTCATGGGCAAAAAATCAGGGAAAACCTATGATAAGATAAAGTATCTCTCGAAGAAGTGACTCCTATGAGATGATGGTATGATAGGAGGAATTGCCTGATATATAGAACTCGAGGAGATCGAGAGGCTAGCAGATGGTGGATGAGACCACGCGATCTATCTCTGTCGAGTCGTGAGCTCTCGGAGCTATCATGAAGAGGTGTTGACTACAGGGATATTGGTGGAGGAGGGAGTGATATTGTAGGGACTACTTATCTAGCATTTTCTCCTCTTTTTCTCTTCTTTTTTCTATCTGTTTGAGATCTTCTTGTGGAGCGAGATTCTCTGGAGTGATCCCTCGATTCAGGAGAGTTTTTCTCGTTGCTCTACTATTTTCTATGAGTTCTTGCTCGAGACTCTGCTTGCCGTGTATATTTTTTGTCTTTATATTATGGTCCGTGATAGCATAGATGAAGTCCTTGGCTCGGAGCTCGACATCAGTATCGAAGTCTGCTAGAGCTCTTTTTTCGAGGATGCCTCGTTTCTTTTTGAGAGAAAGAACAGAAATATTATAGAGAGCTTCGATTCACTTATTCTTGAATGTAGCGAATTCTATAGGAAGTGTGATACCTCGCTCATATACTGTTTCTTCGATTTTCGCTTCATTTGCTTTGAGTTTTTGTCGTGCCTCGAGTCTCTTATTTTCCTCAGTTCTCTGCTCTATCATCTCTTGCCTGCGTGTCTGACTCGCAAAATAGCTCTTTGCCAGAGCAATCTTTGGGAGCCGACTATCGCCATTGAGTGCTATGAGATAGCAGGCATACCGAGTGAGGAGATAGTTCTCTCATGGTCTTCACTCTTTTGGAGTTTTTCCAGCCTCCTGGAAAAACTCTTTTTCACTCTGAAAATGTTCAGAGATATCTCCACCACTATTCGTACAGTTTTCCTTCGCCTTTTGGATGACGAGGCCAAATCTCTCCCACTTCTTATATCCGAGAGCGGTCATGAGTGTCCGAGCATTCCAGAACTCGAAGCCTGTATCATCAGTCAGTTTGATATCTTCGAATGTCCGCTGTACGAGCGTAGTAATATCTACCATATAAGCTATATGTGAAGAGATAAATCAAATACATCCACACTATATCCAGATATCAATATATGAAAAGAAAAATCCCTTGCAAGAAGTATATAGTATTGTATATTTTGTATACTTATACTCGATTCAGATCACTGAGTATTGCAAAAATATTTTTGAGACTTGGATTGCATGATACATCTAACTTCCCTTTACCACCGCGATCTCCTCAGGAGTCAGATCATACAGTCGATACACGAGCTCATCTATCTGATTCTCTAGATCACTTGTATCAGATTTTGAGTCTCATTTTTTCATATCCAGTATATGATCTACAAGTCACTCTATCTGAGAGATGATGGACTGATTCGAAGAGCTGATAGTTGGGATAGAAAAATCTTTCATAAATTCACTCTTGTATCGTATTCATTTTTCTCATAGCCACCCACCTGCATAGTAGCTCGGAAATATATACTTGAAGAATTGAGAATTGAGCAATCATACGAAAAATTTGATATTTTCCCCAGTTAAAATATGACCCGTGTCATTGCAAAATACTCATTGAGTATCATAGGAAAATGTAGGTTTTTGAGCTATTTCTTGCCATACCACTTTTTCTTTTTCAAACTCACTATAATACACACAAGCCCTGAGATTCCACCAATCTTTTCCTTGATCATCTCTTTTGTATAATCCGCTTCATTTGACTTTCATGTATCATTCCTCAACTCTATCCCCTATGTCCGCTCGACCCTCATGAAGATTAATATAGAGCGGATCAGGGAGACAAAAAAGAAATTTGTTCGTAGAATACAATGATAGAGATCTATTTATATAGTTCAATCTATGATTGAACTATGGCATGATACTATAAGAGTAAAGAATCAAACTCTTCGATAAACTCATATTCCTTACCTTCCGAATTATAAAATCCGAATCCAATATTTCGAATTTTTTCATATCACTGTTGTTGTACAGAGTCGATATATCTTTGATAATTTTTTGTATTTTCCGGATTCTCTCTATCTACTGTCCATGAGAGTTCTGTAGCATCTCGGATTTCTCGGAGAGCTTTTTCTTTCCATTCATCTTTTTCTTCGAGATGAGATCATTTCACCTCAAATACACATTGATAGTAGAGTTTTTTACTTTTTATATCACTGATAAACATGAGGTAATCTGGGGAGAATCTTTTTCCATTGGAAAGTCCATACATCCAATATTCGAGTTCATTTCTTACAAGGAATATCTCGCAATCAGGATATTTTTTTCGTAGTGCATCCATCTTAGTTTCCATAAATCGGACGAATTTCTTTTCTTCACTCGTTCAATAATTTTCAGTATACGCATACCAATCTTGCCTTCATATATCGAGTTCGAGATCAATATTTGGATTATCTGTCTGTGGCTTCATCCGCTCATCATGTCGAGCAAATTCGAGCTTTCCTGTTGCCTCGTTGATCATCGGGAATGAAGCAAAGAAAAGATCTTTTTGTTTCGAGAAAGCATGGGAGATCGAAACAGGACGAAAAATCGGACTTCCTACGATCTTCGGGAGAGTCATATCGATATGTTTTCTCACTTCTGGGAGGATCGCACCTATGAGGAGCTGTATCTTCTCATGAGGAGTGAGACGGAATATATCCTTCTCAGCATCAAAAAAGTATTGGATCGTATACCGCTGGAGATCTCGAGTGATAAATTCATCAATCCCCGATAAATCCATGATATGCTGCCTGAGGTTCTCAAATCGGAAAAATCCATTTTCTGCTCGAACAAGAGCCTTGCGGAGAATATGGATCGAGAAAAAATCTTCGCTAAATCCGATTCTTCCGGGTTTTTGTTCTGCTATTTTTTGATTTTCCTCACGATCCGTGAGTCCACGAGCCTGGAGCTCATATGATGAAACAGTGATTATTTTATCGAAAGTATCTTTTTTCTCATCCTCAGTTGTTCGTGATCGTTTCTCTGTACGATTTTGGAGAACAAAACCCATCCTGTAGGTATCCGATGCGATGAAATGTGGCTTCATCTCGACTGTTCGTTTCTCCACTCACTCACTGATGATCCCTTCTCCCATCAGTTCTTTTTGGAGATTTTCGAGAAACATCCCCGTCTTCACAAAGTGATAGAAAAAAGTCTCGAGTATACGAGCAGATTCTCTGCGTGCTCCATCAAACTTTCTCCGATCTCGTACCGTATCGTATGATCCCATCAGTCCATCCTGAAAATTCTCAGGAAGATCAAAAGGACAATATCTGGCTCCTCGTCCGATGAGTTGGATATCTTGGAGAGATACTTTTTTATCTTCTCCGATATCAAAATGTATGATATCATACAGTGCAAGGACATCCCATCATTCGTTGAGAGCATTTACAGAGAATATCACTCGCATCCTGTTTTTTGGATTATCGAGATCTGAGAGTGCTCATGCATTTTCCTTGACCTTACTATTGTATATCATCGTATTTTGTGGAGCAAAGTCCTCTCGTATACTTGCAACAAAACCCGAAAGACTGATGCCACGATTTTCGAGTTCAGCGAAGAGATTGGCTATGAGATGATATTCATCATGTTTGACTTCTCTGAGTTTTTCGAGATCTCGGACAGAGAGATCACTGATCACAGTATTAAAATATTTTCTATCCTCTTCACTATCAGCGATTCTCTTGGACTTCACGAGGATCACGGGATGTACGATACTCTTCGTGAGCTCTCGAAATAGTATCTTGCGATACTGAGAGAGTGCGACAGCATGGATGATGAGGAGTCGCTTTTGATCCTCCACTTGTGTCTCATTATTGTAGAGGAACTGGACATTCTTCGCATAGCCTTCACGATTGAAGTCTACGAAGTCATACTTGTATACGAGCTTATCTTTGTATTTTTCATGGATATTGCGATTGGCGAGGTCGACTGTTGCTGTGAACTCGATGAGTATATTGCCTTTCCTTGCACCGATGGAGTTCTGGACGGCGGATTCCCAGTTCAGGAGTTCTTCGAGTTCAGTTTTATTGGATCTCGTTTCGACATTGAGTCTATGTGCCTCATCGGCGATGATGACGACATCATTTTTGGAGAAGTCTTCACTCGTGAGCTGGTTTTCTCCTGATTCTTTGATACGATTGTAAAAAAGCGAGGTCGAGAGAAACATAATATTGATATCATCTTCTCCTGCCTCATCAAAAGTCTTGATATCCCGAGTACCCACATGCTTTCCATAAAAACTCATTCCATCAGGATGAAAGAGATACTTCTCGAACTTGTAGTCTGTGAAGTTGCGACGAGCCTGTGTGAGTATCTGTACCTGATGCACAAGGAATATGAATTTGCGATATCATCTCTCATAGAGATAGAGCATGCAACAAGCCATAACGAGTGTCTTCCCAGCTCCTGTCGCCATATTGAAGAGGAGATGTTTGCAAGCAGAAATCCCCTCATTTTCATAAAGCCAGATAAAATATCTCACTGCTTCTTCCTGATAGGGACGGAGCGATTTGGATGGATGGATATTGTCTGTGATATATTGTGGGAGGGGAATCAGGCAGAACTCACCATATCCTGCATCATCCCTGATCCGAGCAAAGAGAAACTCTGAGAGAGTCTCATTGATGGCAGTTTTAGTTCTTTTTGCCATAGAATTTTTCGGTTATGGACTGATCGAGCGGAGAGACGCTATGACGAGCATCATACATATCTCCCGTATTGAGATAGAGCTGATTCATATCGAGGAGTTCTCGGAGCTTGATCTTTTGCTCTTCGAGTGTGAGTTTCAGATAGTTCTCATCTTTTTCCCAGTTTTTACGGTCGAACCAGAACTGGAGAAATGCATTGCGAGCCATATCGATATAGACAGCATGGAGATCCTCTTTGGTCTGAGCAGATTCCATCCGTTCGAGATATTCGATATTGTAGGTGCGCAGTTCCATATAGACAAAACTTCCACCTCATTCCCAATCCACACTCTTCGATATCCCACCCTGTTCTCACTCGATCACTTTCTGGAGCCTGACCTTGGCGATATCCTCGATATAGTCCATCTGCTCGATACCGATCCATCGTCTCCCCATCTTGTGTGCGACAGCTGTAGTCGTACCTGAGCCGAGATGATAATCGAGAACTATATCATCTTCTACAGTAGCAGTTTGAATAATTTGCGAAATAAGATCTTCAGGTTTTTTCCCATTCTTCATGATAACTCATCATTCTTGAGCTACTCATCAAGTCGTGACTATATCATACCATATATCTCAGACATAAGATGATGAATTTTTTAGAGCTGAAACTAGCTCTATTCTTGCTGTATCGGTTTCTCTATTAAAATCAGTTTTAATAATTTTTAGGTCTCATCTTTGATTGGGGATCGCATATATTCATTGATTGAATTCAAATTGCATTGCCTTATTTCTAAGTGCAGTATTTGGCTTGCTGGCAAATATCTTATAAGAATTTGAGTTTTTCCACTCTATAGTTAGTTCACTGTTACTTTTTTTTGCATATTCTTTTAGTGATATAATATTTTTATCTGAAAAGTATTTATTTATTCTTTCAAAATCTTTATTTTCTATCCATTCTTCAATTTCGATAATATCTTCTTCGTTAATGTTTGGAATAATTAGATTGTATTCATCGTCCCATTCTGCCTTACTTATCTTGGGAATTTTCAATTTTATTTCGGTCTTATTTTTTGAAAAAAGTAGTATGTATTCTTTGATTTTTGGGAATTTTCTTCATTGTATTGCATGTTCTATTTTGTGTCACGATAAATTGCTCATTTGTGCAACTATGCAGTTTATAAAATTATCCCTCCCAAATACTTCATCCATAAGTACTTTCAGGTATGCCTGTTCATTGTCATCACACTGTACAAATATCACCCCATCATCCCTCAATAGTTCTCTCGCTATCTCCAGTCGATTTTTCATGAATACGAGCCATGATGATTGGTTGAAGCTATCATTGTAGCGAAAACCATCATTGCCAGTATTGTATGGTGGATCTATATAGATGAGTTTCACTTTGCCTGCGAGACGAGACCTGAGAGAATAGAGAGCGATGAGATTGTTTCATTTTATTAGGAGATCTTCCTGGAGATTGCCCTCTGCATCAAAAAACTCTATCTCACTCGGATCCGTGATCGTATGAACTCCACTCGAGTTTACCCGCTCAAATCCTGTCAGGACTTTTGGCTCCCTGAGAACATCGATATCTGCTCGATCGATCGTCGTATGGAAAAATTTTTCTTCTCGTCCTACCTCTTCACTGGACATCCCTCATTCGAGTATACAGTCCCGATATGGGAAAGAGAGGACGACATCGCCAGACTGGTTGATAAAGGATTGACGCTCAGCATCGAAGAGTCCAATCTTGTTCGAGTGGTGAGTGATCCGTCACTTGCGGAGAGAATTGTCCATATAAAAAAGCACTTACAAAAGTAAATGCTAAAATGAGGGCTTCACGGATTTTTGGATTATTTTAGCAAATAAAAAGGGCAACCGAAGTCATCACTCATTATTCGCTAAAATAAACACTTCCCTACGACAATATATCGAAGAAAGGGCTGAGCAACTTTTCAGTTGCCCTTGCGTATCTATATATTGCCGAATTAGTGGGAAATTCGATGAAGAAATGTTTATTTTAGCCCGAATATTCTATGGAATCCTCTCTTTTTAGCAAGCCGAGAAATCTTTTTGTATTTCTCATAGTCCACTTGGAGATATCGACTTTTTCTCTATACTACTCCTATGCCAAAAATGAAACTCGAACATATCGATGCCCTCTCGAAAGGGAAGAAGTCAGGGATCAGGCTCGGGAGTCGATCTGTCCCACATCATCTCTATATCTATGAGCGAGAGGAGTATGAGCGAGCACTGAAGCGATGATACCTCATCGTCGACCAGACCGATCGCGTGAATCTCGAAAATCTCTGGATGCTCGTCTGTGAATCTCGTGGATCGGAGTATCTGATACTGAGGAAATCATGAGAGAAATGAGTCGTCACTTCAGGTGCTACTCAGATATTTGATGGATTTCTCGCTGATGCCAAGGAATATATGAAAAAACTGAATCTCATGAAGTCTAAATAACTATGAAAATCCCCAATTATACATTCCCAACCGACAGAGCCAGTATCGAGGCTCGCATCGACTCTATAGATCCTCTCAGTTATGGTCGAGATCGTAATCATCTCACAGGGCATGTGACGATGCTCTCACCGTACATATCGAGAGGATTCATCACGATAGCAGATATCAGACGGCGAGTACTGGGTAGAGGATTTGCTCCTCACCAGATAGAGCAATTTTTGAAGGAGCTTGCTTGGAGAGAGTATTTCCTCAGAGTATGGGAGTGACTCGGGACAGATCGGATGATGCTGGATATCCGGTTCGATCAGGCGGATGTCCTCACTCATGCTATGCCGAGAGCTTTCATAGATGCTACTACCGGGATCGAGGCTATCGATCTGAGTATAGAGGCACTGTATGAGACAGGTTATATGCACAACCATCTGCGTATGTATATCGCAGGGATAGCCTGCAATATGAGTGGAGCTCACTGGTGGACGCCGAGTCAGTGGATGTACTATCATCTCCTCGATGGTGATCTCGCATCCAATACGTGTAGTTGGCAGTGGAACGCTGGAGCATTTTCTTCCAAGAAGTATATCACCATCCAGACCAATATCAACGAATATACAGGCTCGACGCAGAGAAAGACATTTCTCGACCGAAAATATGATGATATATGGACGACAACAGTACCAGATAATATGCTCGTATATGTGCCACTCAAGCTCACGACACCACTCCCACCTCAGTCAGATGTCACGCTCGACCCGATGATCCCACTGATCATATATACTGACTACTCGATCCGTCCTGACTGGATGAGTGATATATCTGCGAATCGTATCCTCGTACTCGCACCCTCACACTTCGAGAGATTCCCAGTATCTGAGAGAGTTATACAGTTCATGATCTCGCTCGCGAAGGACAATATCGAGGGAATCCAGATATATGTCTGAGAGATCGAAGCACTCAGAGATGAGTTCCACTCGCTCTCACGCGAAGCCATATACCTCACTGATCATATTCTCTACTCGCATATCACAGGAGTGACGAAGACGCCATATCCATACATGGTTCCAGAGGTGACTCAGTACTGTGCATCATTTTTTGCCTACTGGAAACTGGTCGAACGCTATGTTATGAAAAACTAAAGCACGAAACTATGAAAATCCTCGATCGATGAGTCATGCGTGAATCCAAAATCTGTCCTGTCTGCCAGAGACCTTTTTCGAATCGGAAAAAGTGGAAAACTATCTGGGACAGTGTCATATACTGCTCAGATAGGTGTAGAAAAGGAAAGAAGAAGTAGCCCTATTTCTTACCCTTCCATACGCTATATCCACACCAGAGGATGAGGGCGATGAGGAGATAGTATGGATTTTCTCCGAGCTCTCGGGCAGCATCTTGGAAGTAGTACACGACTGCTATCATGAGGAGATAGTAGGGGAGATTGAGTATGCCCACTATTGCTATGATCCACTTCGGATATCGCATCTTGCCAGCTTCGAAGAGTGCGAGTGCGAGTGTGTTTATATGTATCATTGAGAGGAGGAGCTTCTTGTAGTCTATAGGTGTTATGCTCTGATTTTTCTCCCGCCAGAGTGATCCGAGAGTATAGTTGACTATGGCAGAGAGTGTCACAGCGATGATAGATACGAGCGTGAGTGGGATGATATCTTGCCATGAGTGTACACCACTGATCACGAGGATGACTGCGATGAACTGTCATGGAAGGTAGAATCCGAGATAGATGATGCTCTCTGCGAATATGATGAGTCACATCATAGAGAGGAGTGTCCATGGACCCAGAGTATTCGAGAGTTCGAAGAGATTCGATATATCTGGGAGTATACCGAGTGACATGAGTCACCAGATAATGAGATAGATCGCGAGTGAGAAAAATGGAAAAAACATAGAGTGAGTATATACATTTTATGATTTTTTGCTATACTCTGCTTATGAAAAAAATCCATAATCGTACCCTTTTTATATTTCGTCAGGATCTCAGGACCCATGACAATACTGGACTCATCGAAGCGATACAAAACTCAAAAGAGATATTTCCGATATTTATCCATGATACTCGGGCAATCGAGGATTTTGGTCGCGATGATCCACGCTTCGGACTGATACGAGAGGCACTCGAAGAGATCGATACTGACCTTCAAAAAGTCGGAGGTAGGCTCACAGTGTATCAATGAAAACCAGAAGAAATAATACAAGAAATCATACAAAAATACCACATTAACGCAGTATATATCAATCGATCATATTCACCAAGAGGGAAGGCGAGAGATGATACTATACTCGGGATTTGTGATGCAAGTGGAGTCGATTTTCATTCATTTCAGGACTTCCTGATCGTCGAGCCGCATGAGTGTGAGCAACGCAAGGTATTCACACCGTACTCGATGCTCTGGAAAAAGTTTCTCATCGCCAATCCAGAGAGATTGAATATGCGAGAATTCCATGGAAATAGTACAAAATGGTTCACACCACCAGATCGCAGAGAAATCGAGGAAGTCATCAGTGTGCCACATCACCCACTCTGGACTCTTGCATTCGGTAGATCTCGACTTGAGCGAGACTTTGCTCACTATGACGATCTCCGCAACCTGCCTGCCGTAGACGGTTCGACTCGCCTCTCTCCGTATATCAGATTTGGGATTTTTTCTATCAGGGAGATATATATCAAGATACAAGATAATCCAACCCTCCTCTCTGAGATTATTTGGCGAGAATTCTGGTATCAGATTGCGTATTATTTCCCTTTTACCTATCAGATTGAGTTCCAAGAACGCAGACGAACTATCGAGTGGGATCGGGATGAGTCGAGCTATCTATGGGAGAGATTTCAGGCTGGCAAGACAGGATATCCACTTGTGGATGCGGCAATCAGGCAACTCATAGAGACCAACTGGATGCACAATCGACTGCGTATGGTGGTGGCGTCATTCCTTACCAAGAATCTAGGGATAGACTGGAGGCTCGGGGAAAAGTACTTCAAAAAATATCTCATCGACTATGATGAGGCAGTCAATTATGGTAACTGGCAGTGGAGTGCATCGGTATGAGCTGATCCCAAGCCTGTCAGAATATTCAATCCACTCCTTCAGTCAGAGAGATTCGATACTGAGTGTCGATTTATCAAAAAATATATTTCAGAGTTAGAATGAGTCGATCCTAAAAAAATCCACTCACTAGAACTCCAGGGGGTATACTATACTCCAATAGTGGATCAAAAAGAAAGTGCGAGACTCGCGAGAGAGCGGTACAGAGGAGAGTTGAATGTAGATTAGATTTTCTTTTTCTTTGGTTTTGGTATCGGGAGCTTTTCGAGTGTTATATTCACAATATTAGCGAGCTCTCTCTATCTTCGAGCCATTCGGCATTTACCTATGCTGTATTTTTTGATCCTGGATATGCCCGCGTTTCTTTGTCTTCGAACATCTCTATTGTCTCAGGAGTCGTCTTGAGAAAAAGTGTACCGTCGCATACGAGCCCGAATATGCGTCATGCGGAGTACACACAATACTCTCCCATCATTGGTTTGAAAGTGATATCAGGTACAAGTTCTAGGCAATCAGTGAGATGTTCGAGAGTGGATCTAGAGGTGGACATACTATAAGGTCTTATTTCCTACAGTTCGAGAAATATTATTTGTAGTGAGAGCGTATCTCAAATAGTATATAGAAGCCAATCAAGACTCCGATGAGAGATCATCCAGAGAATGTACTACCAAATATGGATATGATGACTCCTAGAGCTGATACAATCTGTGACCAAAAGAGTTTGTCCTAGCCAGTTTTGAGTCCTGACTTGAGTCCTGAATATACCCAGAGTGCGAGTCCAGCCAATGCGAGACCGATGAGTACATGGATCACTATCCAGATAGATGCTCCGAGGGTCACTATCGTCAGGAGCACTCATAGTCATCCAAGAGCCAATAACGAGACAATGCCAAGAATTCCAAAAATCAAGGCGAGCCACGGAGCTAGAGTAATGAGTATATCCCTGATATTCTGAGGGAGATGAGGAGCCTTCGCAAATACGTCAACGAGCTGATTCTCGAGTACTCCAACCTGTTGTTGCACGTCGCCCATATTCATTGAGATTAGTATGTAGAGATGCTTATTATATCTTTTCCAATATTGATTTCAAGCATATCTTTAGAAAATATTGAGATAGGCGAGTGTGGACTTAGATGTGGACATGATTTTCGTATTAATTACATTATCACTTTCATTTTAGTGTAGTAACTCTGGAATCAATATTTCTTGTATACTTCCAGTGCTTCAGTATTAGTTGTTAAAACTCCAAGTTGAATCAGATGTATATCTTCGCTCTGAAACCAGTCGAACATAGAATCAATAAGAAGTTTTCATCATCATTTTCCTCGAAAATCTTCTTCTATATAGATTCATTCTATAAAACCAGTCTTATTATATTCTTCTATATATTCTGCTGATTTTTCTATAGTTCCATAAATAAAACCAACTATCTCATTTCATTCTTCAAGTCCGAATATTTTCTTGGTAGCATAATTATAATATGCTCACATCTCGGTTGAGATGGACTCCTTACTTGGAATGCTAATTCTAAAATCCGCAACAGATTTTTCAAATTCCCAGAGATGGATTCGTAATTTTTCAATTTGTTCAGATGATTCTATTCAAGGTTTGATTATTTTCATAGAAAAACAGTAAGGAATTATAAGATTTCTTCCTCCTCCACCTCCTCTCCCACAAATCCATCATGCTGGAGATCCACCATCTCTCTATACTCTGGAGAGAGCCGATAGAGTACTCTGTGGCTTCACTTCGCTATGATGCGACCCTGAGCCATGAGGTATATCGTATCTGCACTCATGATCGTCGAGAGGCGATGAGCGATGATGATCGAAGTGCGTCACTCCATGAGGTGATCGAACGCTCCTTGTACTAGCTTCTCAGTTTTTGTATCTAGTGCACTGGTTGCCTCATCGAGGATGAGTATCTCAGGGTTAGCGAGTATAGCCCGAGCGATTGCTATACGTTGTTTTTCTCCACCAGAGAGCTTGAGTCCTCGTTCTCCGACTTGCGTCTCCCATGTTTCTGGGAGTGACTCGATGAAGTCGAGAATATTGGCTTCTCTGCAAGCCTTGATGATATCTGCTTGCGTGATATCGTCTCTGACATACTCAAGATTGTGCTGGATGGTCTCGTTGAATAGCGTAGTATCTTGGAATACCGCTGCGAACTTCTGCCTATATGATTCCAGGGTGAACTCATAGATATCAACTCCATCGATGAGTATCCTTCATTGACTCGGCTCATAGAATCGCATGAGCAGTTGGATGATCGTTGACTTCCCACTCCCAGTATGCCCTATGAGAGCGATTCGTTCTCACTTTTTTATTGTGAAAACTATCTCAGATAGTACTTCTCGTTCGCTTGATGGATATGAGAATGATAGATTCTGGAATGTGATACCCTTTGATACCTCGTGGAGTATCATATCTCATTCATCTACCTCACTCTCCATGGCAAATAGTTCCTTAGCTTTTTCATAGTATGCTATATCTCTCATGCTACTCTGGATGACGCTGAAGAGCTCCATAACCGGAGAATAGATACGATCGGTGAACGCGATAAAAAAGAAAAATGTAGCATAGTCAGTCTGTCCAGTATAGAGGAGAATTCATCCTCATGATACGGTGATCAGTTTTGCTATGATGGTGAAAAACCTCCCGAACGCATTGAATTGGCTCCAGTTTTTTCTCACGCCATATTGTGCATCATTGCCGGCCTGCATACGTTCTCTCATGAGCGAGTGCTCCGAGTCGATACGACCGAATATTCGTATGACAGGGAGATTGATAATTCCATCAACGAGACGATCATACATACGATCCCAGGCTTTGTTGGCAACTTTCTGATTCTTGTGTGCGGTGTTGCCGAGAGCGAATACGCCGATAGCTCCTATCGGCAGGAATGCGAGACAGATCAATGTAAAAATCGGATCAATATAGAGTCCAGATATGAGCAATATGATGAATACGAATACCTGAGGCAATACCGTGAGGATGAAGTTATCAGCTACAGCCCATACTGCTTCAGCGGATCTGTCTACGATTTTTTGTTTTTCTCACGCCTGGATATTGCGATGATACTCGATTGGGAGTCATTGCATCTTGTACATTATCTTCATCATATAGTCCCCCCAGTCTTTCATGGCTTTTTGTAGTAGTCTCATCCCATAGAGATATCTAGTGATGATAGTGACCGCTCAAAAAACGAGCCATATAACAATAATCTGGAACAATGTATGGAGTCACTCTCTTTTTTCTATACTACCGATGAGCCACTTGTAGAAATACGGTTCACTTGATATAGATATTACCAATATGATTAATAGAAAACTGATCATTTTCCAATCTTTTTTGACAGTTTGGAGATGACTTGCCATCTCGAAGAGTGTGGAAAATGAAAATTTTCGATCAGTTATTTTAGCTATTGTGTTTGACATATTGAGTTATGATTTCTGTTAATTGATGGAGATTTTTTTGTTCGAGGATAACGTGACCCATTTTTTGATATTCGAGGGCGTTATAGTACTGATGATTGTTTGCTGAATAGGGAAGTGGTATCAAGATAAGATGAGGTTGAGCACTGCTAAAGGTAGTAAGTTCTGCGAGAGTCGTAGCGCTTGCACGAGTAATAGTGAGATCAGCTTTGTATATAAGGCTTGCGAGATCAGTTTGAGAAATCCAATCCACTGCTTGGCAATTATTCATTTTTGCAAATGTATCTTTCATTCCGCTATTGAGCCTGCCGAGAGCGATGATCCATTCATATTCATTATGATCACTATATTTTTTGATGATCTCTTCAAATATAGATCGAGATCCTTGACTTCCGCAAATGACTAGAATATGTAGTTTGGTGGTCTTCCAGTGTATCTTGTTGCCGTCATCGCGAGTGAAGCACAGCGATCCATCAGAAAAAAAATTTTCCTTATTATTTTCTGGATTGCTTTCCCACTGAGCGGGATAGGCTCAAGCCTCGCAATAACGGGAAAATACAGGATCCAATATCTGCCCCACGACTTCGCATTTTCTCTCGTTAAAGTATTTGCTCGCACTTTCAAATCCGAGAAAAATCCGCTTCGCTATTTTCCCAAGTATCCGATTTGACCTGCCTGGAATAGTATCCGACTCGTGGATATAGAGTGGTATTCATAGCGACCAGCCAGCCACTCCGATAGCCACGGAGCCTGGTCATCACTTGGAGAAGATACAGATGGAGTGTTTGAGTGTTTGAGTGTTTGAGTGTTGGATTTTCGAGAGTATTTGTCTCGCTTCGATGATTCACTTTACGAGTACAAATGGGTATAGGAGGATTTTCGGAGATGTTGTTGTTGAGAGTTTTAGAGTAGATATAGACTCGAATACTATATTGTTTTCTGTTGCAGTTTTCTCTTCTTGAGAATTTGATCCTCCCAACCATAAGAATTTTGGAATATCCAACATTCCTACTTTTCTACATTCCAATATTCTAACTATCGATACAATAGGCTGTATATGTCCGCCAGTTCCTCCGCCGACGAGAACTATTTTAGTATATTTTGAGAGTGTTTCTGTGAGTTTTTTATGCATTGTGATTTTTTCTATTGCTCATCTTCACTATCTATAATCCGTTCCAGCATCTCGATAATAAAGTCCCAAGTTTCGATATTGGGCTTCATCGTGATGATATCATCTGCGTCGAACCACTGATACCCTGATATCTCTGATTTCTGGGTGTTGAGCTCTTGTGTGATTCACGTGTCTGTTTCCATGAGAAAAATAGACTCAGATCTAGATTTATCCTTACCATCTTTACTCGTATAGCTGAGCTCGTAGGTGGCTATCGGGAGGGGATAGTGGACGAGTTTTTTGCCCTTATGTCTGAGTATCTCATCTCGATCTATCTCAAAAAATCGGGCAGAAAGTCAAAACTCTTCGGTAAGCTCGCGTATCATAGCTTCATGGAGACTCTCACTATTTTCTACATGACCACCAGGGAGTACCCATGGAGCAGCAGGAGTATGTCGAGTCATGAGGATCTGACCATCAGGATTAAATACGAATGCTCGGACAACAGCAGGGAGAGACATATATGAAGTATGTGAAAAATAAAATTAGATTATATCTAATGGATCAGAAAAATCAATCTATTATATGACTTCGTATTTACCACCCGCTCCGAGTCTAATATGACCATCGATCTCGAGCATCGTGAGAGTTATCGTGATGATATCGATAGTATACTCAGAGTTTTTTCCGATACTATCTGGGGTATTATTTCCATCAGTGATGATACCATAAACCACCTTCTGTTCATCACTATCGAATACCTTATCAGCGAACATCGATATTGTCTTAGTTGTTAGATTCGGGAAGTATTCTTCGAGGATATCCGTCGCACTCGATATAGCCTTGGCCTCACCACGTGCTATGAGTCAGTTCGTTCCCATACTTGTCTCTCGGAATATATCTCCAGGAGCTGCGAATACATCTCGACCATGATCGAGTGCGAGCTGAGCGGTGATGAGGGTACCACTCTTCGCTGCTGCCTCAGGGATGATTATCCCATCAGAGAGTGCTGCTACGATCTCATTGCGGATAGGGAAGTTGTACATCTCAGGGAGAGTCCCAAGTGGGAATATAGAGACGAGAGCTCATCACTGTGCTATAATAGAGTCGAATAACTTCGTATTTTCAGCTGGATAGTAGAGATCCACTCCAGAGCCAAATACTGATATCGTGTATCCACTTGCCGCTAGAGTGAGCTCATGAGAGATGGCATCGATACCGTATGCACCACCACTCACGATCCCACAATTTGCATGCACAAGCTCTGGGATGATCATCTCGAGGATCTTGCGACCGTAGCTGGTACTCCGGCGAGATCCGACCACTCCCAGCATCTTGCGTTCCTCTCTGAGAATCCCACGGACATAGAGGAGATATGGGGCTTGTTTGATAGCACGTAATTTTTCTGGATAGAGATCTCAATCCATTGTGATGATGTGTATATTTTTGGTTTTAAGTATTTCTTCTAGTTTTGCTGTATCTATTGTTGCGAGTTTCTCGAGTATTTTTACTCTGCGCTCTCTCGTCATCCAGGGTGTCGGAGTATTTTTTGCTCATAGTAAATCAAAGAGAATATCAGAGTAGTTCTGTTGATTTTCGAAGAATCTTTGGAGGTCTTTTTGTGTGAATCCGCTACTATGGAGTACAACGAGTGCGAGAGTGGGTGATATAGGATTATCCATGGGTGTATCGTTTTTTGAAAAAAGTGTTGAGTATGATTCCTACATCGGCAGTTGTTGGAATGGATATGTATGAAGCTTGTATTTTTTTGAGATTATTTTTCTTGTTCTCTTGAGCCTCCTGAAACGCTTTTTTATATTGCTTTGTATCGAGTACCCCTCAGGAGAAGAATATAGATTGATTGGGATTTGATTCAAAAGGATGAATAAGATCAATATAGATAAGGTCATTATGATAGGCAAGAAGTTTTATGTCATCATTTATATCAAAGCCACAGATAAATATGAGTGCATTTTCTGGTTTCATCTTTATTAGCTGAGTTAGTCCTATATCTCCAGAATATTCCCGATAGGGATATTGTCCATATTTTGCACTCATCTTGATTATATCTCGAGTCTTTTCGGTGGCATTTTTTCTCGAATCATTTTTGTTTTCAATCCAGAAGTTATCATATAGACTAGATCTCCAGCATGATACGATAGAATAATCTCCGTGATTCTCACGCTCCCGAACTGAGAGTCACTCAGGCCTAATACGACCCCAGACAATATCTCGGATATCGTCACTATCCTGATATATGCGAAGATGAGACCAATCGGATCCTCTCTGTTGTGTTATAGTTTGTGCAGAGCCACTTCTATTAGTACCTGATTTTTGGGATTTGAAGAATATCTGTGTAAGCATAATCTAGGGAATGACGAAAAAGGCACCACGAGAATATACTGTGTCGAGATTTGGGGATAGGATAGTTGGAAATACTATATCACATGATCTGATAGCTGAACTTATAGATATACTATTGATACAGGGACATTGAATACAATTCGGTTTACCAATTAGGAGGCCTTGATTTTTATTTCGTTTGGAGAGACATATGTTATTAGTATCGAAATATCAGGCTGATGTATTTATGCTACTATTTCAATTTCATGTTCCTCTATTTCCAGAATATATTGAGATAGTTGGACAGCCCGTCGCAGTGACGCTGTATACAAGCCTACACTGATCTTCCGTATCGATAATACCATCTCAATCCGTGTCTATATCTCCTACGACACTCATTATTAGAGTTGATTGTACGGTCTTTTTTGTGACCATATCTGTTATGGTAAGAGTAATAGTATATATACCCGGAGCGGTATATATATGACTAGTGTTACCAATAGTATTCGATATAATACCATCTCCATAGTTCCAATTATATGTCTGATTACTCTTGTTACCACTGACAGTTGCCGTGAATCAAACTGATGTTCAAATATTTGCAATGAGTGTATCAGCTGATAGGAGCACTGATGGATTTCAACTCGGTTGAGTAATCGTATTTGCTGCACTTCCTAGATTGATACTTATTGTTGGAGAAGAAATAACACGTGTAGTTAATGGATCGATTATATTCAGTGTTACAATCCAATTACCACTTCCGAGCTGGGCACCAGAAAATCTACTGCCATTTCATGTTGCCATTTTCCCTGTATTCGGATCAATGGCATTCCACTTATATAGCCATGTGCCACTACTAGTTTTTGGTACGAGCCACAATACTTCTCCAGTTCCAAAGTCACTCCTTTCTATAGTATTGTTATTTATATCTTGAATACTGATTGAGGATGCCATAGTGTTGTTGCTATTCTCAGATTGACACTGTGTATACCCGAGAATACGATTTGCCATGAGAGCAAATTCGCCACGAGTAATCTTCTCATCTTGTCAGATTTTTTTATCAGATTGTTGTTTCAATATACCGATATCTATTCATTTTTTTGCATACCCATACCAGTATGAGGTAGTATCTGGTATAACCATAGACTTATCAAAATTTCCAGAATTACGAATATCATCCCATAGTTTCGCTCGTCTCAGGAGAATGCCTGTAGCTTCGATCCGAGTGATAGTATTATCCGCACAAAATGGTGAACTGGTATATTGTATTGCATTTTCACATGTTGCTTTTCCAGAAGTATCTATCACATACCCTTGAGTGATATTCTCATCTTTTGCATACGCTATACAATAGTAGTGAGGATTGATTTTGGTAAGATCTACAAAAGGTGCAGCTCTATATTTTACTATATCTACTATACTCGGAGTATCACATCTATGACACCCAATCTGGACAGAAAGTCCTACAAAAAAATCGCGAGTCATCAAGTTATCTGGATGAAATAGATGATCACCATTATCCGTTATAATGTATGAGTCATAGAGTGATTGTACCGCATCATAATATGGATCAGTAGTCTGAATATCTGTAAATGGCATCTCTCCAGCAAAAACTACTCCGAGAGAGAATAAAAAATATGCTAAAAATAGCGATGAGTGAAGCAACTTGATCATATGGCTGATTGTAGGGAAAAGTGAGATAAAATCAAAATGAAATATCTACATCTCACTTGGCATATGTATGGCAAGTAGCTCGAATGTGAGTTTCAGTTTTTGAGCTGTTAAAGAACAGAGATTGAGTCGGAGATTTTTTAATAACTCATCATTTTCTTCCAAAATTTTGGGAGTATGTACATAGAAACTATTGAAACATACAGCAAGTTCATATGCGTAGAGTGTGAGAATATGTGGTTTGTAGCTGTCAGCCGTGATCTGTATCTTAGTCTCCATCTCAGCGAGTGTGCGTATGAGAACAGTATCATGGGGAGAGAGTCACTTTATTTGGGAGAAGTCGTACTCTTTTTTTGCTATTATTCCGATGATTTTCTGGGCACGCACATATGCATACTGGATATATGGTCCAGAGTTTCCTTCGAAGCTGAGCGCCTTGTCCCAGTCAAAAGTGACATTTCTCTCTCGGTCTTGCATAAGATAACTATATTTGATAGCACCGATTGTGATTTCTTGGATATCCGGATCAGATAGTATTCTTCATTTTTCTTTCAGAATTGTCTTAGTTCGAGAAAATCATTCTTCTATAAGATCCTCCAGTCGAATAATATTCCCTTTTCGACTACTCATCGCTCCGTCTGGAAGTGAGATAAATCCATTGCCAATATGTACAAGTTCTATGGAATCTACCCATCCAGCGAGTCGAGATGTAGTAAAGACCTGCCGAAAATGGAGTGCTTGGCGTACATCAGTTCCTATTGATATCTTATTTGGCTTCCATCCATTCGTCATACGATATTTCATGCAGGCCAGATCACTTGCTAGATATCCATGTGTTCCATCTCTCTTTTCGAGTATAGTTGAAGGCAGTTTCATGATTTCTTTTATTTCTTCCTGAGAATATCCGAGTTTTTCGCCATTTTCTTCGATATATTTCTGAAAATCAATACCTACACTATTATCTTCGTTTTTTGTGGCTATTTTTTTTTCTATGAGTTCTGCAATGATAGTATCCATTGTAAAGTGTAATTCTGGGTAATTTCCTAGTTTTGGCAGAGGAAGTCACTCATAAAAACTCTCTCCTATAGCCACATCATTATATACATGAAGCTTAGCAATAACTGAATTCGCTTTTTGTAGGGAAGTATTGGTAAAGATTCACCAGAGAGCCATAAGTTCAGTGTCTCATTGTGATAACTTTTTAAAAGTATCTTTGCATTCTTGATCTACAGTAGGATTATTTTCTATATCAGCTGTTATTTTTACATAGAGTTCTTGGAGATGCTCTACACCATCTTCTTTGAGTTTATCTATATTTCCATATCGACGATATCCTACTATCAGCTTTCCGAAGAGACTTCCCCAATCGCCCATGTGGTTATCTACTATGATATTCCAACCGAGATATCGATGTATATTTACTATTGCTTGACCTATAGAAGTAGGACAGAGATGTCCAATATGTATAGGCTTTCCAACATTTAGAGAGAAAATTTCCATAATCGCACATTTACCAATAGCTTGGTGAGCTCCATTTTGTATAGTACTGAGGATATCCATCCATACACTTGCAGTACAGCTCAGGTTCACATATCCACCGATCGTATTGATCTGAGTGAAGTGAATAGTATCTTTGCGGAGCTCGGTTGCAATTTCCTCAGCAATCTGATTTGGAGACTTTCCGAGTGGCTTCGCCAAGGTGAAAACCCCGAAACAATATTCTCAGTGTTCACTCTTCGGTGGAGCTGAGAGAATAGGGGAGAATGAGACATTCGGATAGAGAGCAGAGGTATGAGCCGAGATGATGGAAGTGAGCATGAATTACCAAAATTAAAATATACAACTATAAACAATACTTATAACTATTTCTTCTTTTCTACTCTCGCACCATTTTTCTCATCTATTATCTTGTATCACATTGTATCAAGTTTATCACGGATACGATCAGCCACTGCATAGTTTTTGTTTAGTTTTGCCTCATTACGCTCTGCCAGTAGGGCTATCATCTCTTTTGGGATGATCTCATTGTTTTGTAAAAGCTCAAAATCAAATATCGCAATCACCTCGTTCCAAGTTTTTAAGAAATCAATTATAGATTTGCACTCTTCAAGCGAGAATAGTGCATCATCGATACTCTTATTAATATACGTCTGGTATTCGAATACTATGGTCATAGCACCGAGTGTATCGAAGTCGTCCTCGAGTTTCTCGATGAACTCTTGCATAAATGCTTGCTGATTGTCGCGGAACTCACGAGATATCTCATGGAACTTGAGTCGTCCCTTCGCATTGCGTTCGCGGAGATCCTCAAGTCACTCAATATCCATATCTTCTCCGATGAGTGTCGTTTGGTATCTGCCGAGTCGCCGCATCATCTCATCGAGTCCAGTGATAGTATTGATACTTGCCTTGAGTCGATCAGCCGTGTAGTTAAAATTCTCCCTATATTGATTTTGTAAACCCATCAGACGGAATCATCTTGCGATCAATACCTCAGAAATGTCTGAGTTCTTCTTAAAAATATCGCGAAGAGTATAAAAATTACCAGCACTTTTTGCCATCTTCTTGTTATCAACGAGGAGATGTCCTCCATGCATCCAGTATTGTGCAAACTGTTTCCCAGTATATGCCTCCGTCTGTGCTACTTCGTTCTGATGGTGTGGGAATATGAGATCACAGCCACCCATATGGATATCTATCTGTGCACCAAAGAATTTTATATTGCAAGCACTACACTCGATATGCCATCCTGGTCGTCATTTGAGTATTTTTTTGTCTCAGTCAATCACAACTTCTATCTCCCAGGCATTCTCTCAGTCATTCTCGCTATTATACGCCTTCCACAGTGCGAAATCTGCTACTTGTTCCTTATCATATTCATCATTGTTGATACGGACACTTGAGATCATACACTTCATATCGAGATGAGCGAGTTGACCATATTTTTTGAATTTTGCTACTGAATAATATACACTCCCATCATCTGCAAGGTATGCATATCACTTGTCGATGAGTCCCTGTATCATCGTCCCCATATCGTCAATGAGTGTCGATATCGGAGCTATAATATCTGCTTTTTGTATACTGAGTTTTTCGAAGTCTCGGAGAAATTCCTTAGTATAAAATTCCGTGAATTCTAGTAGACTCTTTCCTGATGTCTGACTGTCTCGGATTGTTTTATCATCGATATCGGTAATATTCATCACCGTTTTTACTCTATAACCTAGGAATCTGAGGGTCCGCACAACAAAATCCTCATAGAGGTAGGATCTCAGATTGCCGATATGTGCATAGTTGTAGGGGGTTGGTCCACAGTAGTAAACTTTGACTTCTTCTTGTTTGAGTGGCTTGAATCGTTCGAGTGTACGAGTTAGGGTGTTGTAGAGGTGGAGGGACATAGTAACAATGAGTTGTGATAAGTATATTAGCACTATATAGAAAAAATCGAAAAAATCGAGTGGAAAGCAATCAAGTATATTTGACATATATTATTTTTTATCAAATATATTGACTTCTCTATTTTTATATGCTATAATTATTTTGTTCTTTTTGTAAAGGTTATGAAACATACAGTCTCTCAGAGGCCCCGACGAAGTGGAGCAGAGTTCATGCAAGCAATATGTACTCTCATGGTTCTGTCAGGAATATATCTATTTTCTACTACTTATAGTAACAGTAGTGTATCCCTCAGAGATGTACCAGTGAAACCTTCTATATTGACATCCAATTATTGGAATGACAAAATTGGTTATGGATTCACGAGTTTTCCATGAGATACTTATGCGAAAAAAGGAAATGGTAGCGTTGATCAAGTCGAGATCCGTCCTTGAGAGGGAGTCGTCTATGATAAGGATTCGATTCGGGTATCTTTTTATTCCACACTCTCTATACAAGAGATAGAATCACAAAATACATGAAAAAATCCACGCAGCTACTCCCGCTTGCCAAATGGTATAGCAATGATCGAGTGAGATCTCTCCTCTGGTCGAGCTAAAACCATACTCGCAACACTCCACAGTCGATAGTCTCGATCCTCATCCTTGTTTTATCCCCCTTGCGTTTGGATTCGCTATATGGGGGATTTTTATTAATGTGATGAAACTAAAAATACTCCAAGAAGAAACAATAATCCTAGGATAGAAAAAAAGGAAGTATGAAATATGCAAAAAGATTCGTTTTTTTAGTTAAAGGTGTTGTATAGGTATGATCTTTACTTTGCAAAAATCCGGTAATGAAACAAATACTACAAATAGTTGCTAAAATATATGTTATGATCCATATATTTATACCATTAGTACCAAAACTTCATGGATATTCTTTTTGGTAATCAACATATAATAGAAGTGAAGGAATGAGAGTTATACATAGCATTCATAACAATTTTCATAATGGGTAAAGATCTTTCTTTATACTAAAAATAGATAAAATTAGAAATATTAAAAAACAAGATAATCCAGCTATTATTTCTGGTATAGTGTAGCCATATGTCATATACCATCCATCTATTGTTATGCTGAGGAAAAGTAATATGCTAATTACTATTGATGACATACATGTTACTTGAATTATTTCAATAAAATTTATTTTAAAATCTAAATTACTAGAACTAGATTTTTTGTAGAACTGATACATCAGATCTCAGATCATATATAATCATACAATACTACTAACAATACTAAAGAAACCCATAGGAGAAAATTTAAGAAAATAATATATATTTTTTTGGTAAATAAGTAATATGTATCTGAATTATAAGTGAATCCAGTTGCATTTTTCTCATTTTTCGCTACTATATCTTTGTTCTTTAACATTCTGGGGATGATATAGGATTCGAGGAAAAGACTCGTATGCCGTATATGCTGTGTTGGGGCGGCTCGCCTCGTTATCAAAGGGCAAACAATAGATGCAAAAACATCACCTCTCGCTCGTCTTGCAGCTTCTTTCAAGAAGTCTGTGACTCCTGCGTTCGCTATTGCTGCCTAATCGCTTCAATAGTGTAGCCTCCGCCTTGGCGGATGAGTGCCGGATGGCCTGCTACAACTTTTACTTCTTGAAACTGATAGGGAAGTATCATACTTTTTAGTTTTCCTTTGCCTCGTTGACACAATTCTCGCAAAGAGTTCATATAGAGATCGTGTTTTTTCGAGAGTTTTTTGCTCATTCTCTATTCTCGAAAATACTAAAATCGAGCTATACACAGTAGAAATATATGATATACCTTTTTCGACGCGGGGGCGGTGCCCGCCATCTCCACCATTTTTTTAAAAGAATAAAAAATACCCATCAATCTTGATGGGTATTTTTTTATATAATATGAGATACTTACCGTCACATCTGTTCATTTGCTTTGTGTGATGGATTACCAGTATTTTCTGGCATCTCATCTAGATTTCCAGACTGACCTGGTGTTCCCATATCACCCTGGCCCATTCCTGCACCACTTTTCTTAGTATCCATATCATCATGGTTATTTCAAGTATTCATATAGAGTAAAGTTAGTAATATACTGTAATCTATTTCTTGCTATTTGAAGAGCTAGAAGATGATTTTCCACCACCAGACCCTCCACTAGAAGAAGAACCATTATTATCCTTTCTTCCATCTTTTGAGTCGCCACTAGAATCAGCCATTGCGTGAAAACCTTTCTTTGGTTGACCACTTCCATCCTGAGATCCAGTGTTAGTTGGTATAAAACCTTTCTTTGGTTGACCACTTCCATCCTGAGATCCAGTATTAAACGTATTCATATACAAAAAATTAAAATATAATAATTCATATTTTGTTCCTACACAAATAGTTATACAGATAAATTCAATGTAAATCTTTCGAATTCATTTTGAAGTAAGATATAGTAACACATTTTTATTAGAGAATAGTAATAAAGATTAAACATAACGGAGAAGTCCGTTTTACAATATACTATCTCGTTAATAAAAGTATTAAAATATATTTTTCAGACAGATCTCTGTTGAGATATATCCGTAATCTAACTAACTGATTATAGTGTGGAGAAAATAGATCTTTCAAAGTCGTTATTGTTCTTATTTTAGTCTCTATTGATGCGATAGTCAATAATCTAGTTAGACTAAGATTATTGTGTGGCAAGCTGTGATGAAGTGAGACTATGTCTCCAATCACAAAGCTTATTGCCTAAAATGCATAAATTTGCAGAGAAAAGGTAAGAACAGATGCACGCTTTTCAAAAGACTAAATTAAGTATATGAAATATTTTTAGAGAAGAAAAGACAAAAAAAAGACAAATTATTCATCTTCTATTATAAGAAATTTTAATTTCTTATAATTCTTCAAACTCTATCTTATGCCTATGATTTATGAATCCTATAAAAAAATACTCCTTAAATTCAAGGAGTATTTTTTTATAGGATAGAAAGCCTAAAGACGGAATGCATTTACTACAACTTTGGATATCTCAGATCGTGTCATTGAATCACTAGGACGGAATATTTTACGTCCACCTATTATCTGACCAGAGAGTATATTGAGGGATACAGCAGCTTCGATATATTTGGCTAGAGTGTGGGTAGCACTGACATCAACAAAAGTCATACGAGTTGGCTTATTCGCTGTTATGCCCAAAGCGGTTATGAGAATTTTGGTAGCTTCTGCACGACTAATAGAATCATTGGGACGAAATCTGGTACTATTTTGGATCATTCCTTTTGATAATGCGAAAGATACATACTGAGCATACCAGAAATTTCTAGATACATCGCTAAATGGAATATTGAGTTCTGTTGTGGATATAGGCCATCCTGTTGTATTGATCACAATTTTCAAAAATTCAGCACGAGTCAAGCTCGAGTTTGGACGGTAGAACTCTACATTATCTATGATGCCACGTATAGCCAGACGATTAATATAATCCTTTGCCCAATTTTCATCAATATCTCAAAACAGTAGATCTCAGGAGTTGGCTATGATGATAGCTGGTATATTAAAGGATCCCGTAGATATAGTTGTTATAATAATATTACCAGTATTGCTTACACTACATGTTCCATCAGAGAAACTGGGAGACTTGTCTCCTGTAGGACAAATATCAAGAGGACTGGAACTTCCACCACCTCCTCCGCCTCCACCTCATCCAATAGTTCCAGTATTTATTGCTACTTTTGTCGTAGTACTAAACATAGTAGAGAATCCTCCAACCGTGAGAATTGCACTCTTTGTAGTAGAATTAGATGAAGATGAGGTAGTCCTCACTCTGATTATGTCTCAAGAATTAGTAGTGCCGCTTATTGCAGTAAAGGAGGCATTGTTTATGCTGTATTCACCGCCCACTATAGATACTACAACTTGCCCATTGATACCCAATACAGTAATTGGATTGGATATATATGGAGTGGATAATTCTGTATTTGATACACCTGAAAAACTGAAACTATCTGGTACTGTATCACCAGCTACTGCAAAAGCGAAGCGAGAAAGCTGATTGGTAGTGAATATACAATCTCATCAATTTGTAATAGTACATGTACCTATTTCAGTATATGTAATGCCTTGGTTAGGGGATTTGTATATCTTAATATTTTTTAAAGTGAAATCGGTACCTAGGTTTATGGATACTGTGACTACTTGTCCTGAAAAAAAGAGTTCAGTATTCACATTACCGATCTGATATGCAGTTCCGATGATTGCATAACCTGAGAGCGACATGATCACAGGATAGTTCGTCAATGTAGGTGCCTGAATAACGCCATCCCAAATACCTCAAGAGGTAGTTATGATCAAATTATTTAGAGGAATATAGAGAGATCCTCCACTAGCACCCAAACTCAATATAGTTAGGGAACCACTCTGAGAAAAAGTCACACCAGTTGCCGTGAATCCACTCAAATACACAGAACCTATGGCAACTGTAGATCCAGATAATGTGCTCGTATTAAGTTGAATAGGAGTTTTGAATTGTATAGTATCTGATTGTATACCATTTTGTCCTTGCACGAGGAAGTAATAAATAGTATTTGGTATCAGTCCAGTGAATACAAAACTATGCTGAGTTGCTATAGCTGTACCAGTAGCACTTTGATCCAAGGTACTAGCTCCAGTTCCATAAAGTACTATACCTGTCGCAGTTATATCTGTTGCAAAACTCACTGTAGCACTCCTGCTTCCTGAGAGGACCACATTTGTATTGTTGGGTACGGATACTCGATTCAAGATTATAGATGTTGATCCTGTATTTCCTGTAGTATCAGTTGCTACTACTGTTATAGTATTATTACCTCCTGAAAGGCTATATAGCGTATTTGTCCATGTTCAGCTTCCGAGGTTTGCCATAACTCCATTTACAGTGACACTCGTTATTCATCCTGTATCTGATACTGTACCAGAGAGCGTTGGGAATCCTGTCACTATATTATTATTAGCATGAGAAGTGATAGTAACAATTGGTGCTATCGTATCCCCACTTCCTATTACATTGATTGTACGGGATATAGTAGGTGAAATATTACCCGCAGTATCTGTTTTTCTATATTCTAGTATATAGCTTCCTGATATAGTGGTGTTCACACTTCCAGAATTAGCTACACTCAGCGTTCCACTTCCATCGAGATTATCTCTCCAAGTAGCACCCGACTCAGAATAGGTGCCCCCTTGAGATATATTAACTGTACCTGAGCCAACCAGAGTCACTACTGGACGGGTAGTATCGAGTACTCCCATAAGCGTCATACCAGATGCTACTATTTGATTTGTATTACTTCATGAATAGACGATTCCGCTATAACTAATAGATCATTGTTGGAATCCACTACTTGCGAAATTGAGGAGTAGAGATCCAGATGATTCTCCACCACTTGCTGAGAGATAGGAGTTTACTAATGTTGCCCCCGAATTATCTATTGCTGTCAACAAAAAGGTATCTCCTATATCTAGAGTACCATTTAATACGAAATTAATTGCATATGCACCCGAATTGGAAAGATTAATAAAATTATTATTCGTTCCTGATAGAGTATTCCCAGTTCCATTTATAACAACAGCATAGACTCATACTAGGGACTGTATTATTGAGCCTACTATCGAAAATACTAAAAAAAATGAGAGTATTTTTCGTCGTAGCTTTTGAAATAAAGCATTTTTTTCTATTTTGTTCATAGGAAGTAATTTTATAATATATAATTTTTACATGCATGATTTGTATTTAGAATTTTTTTCACTAATTTCTCTATTAATTAGGGAAAATCAAAATAAAAATATAGAAACTACAAAATAATTATTATATATTTTATAGTTTCTATATTTATGGGAAATTATCTATAAATTGATACGTCTGTATTTTCTTAGAGTATTGTAATTTTTCCGAGAGGAACATTTGATTTTTGATTCATATACAAAAAAATAATAATAAGGTAATAAATCAGATTATAAAGTTTCTTTGTATTATTAGTTGCATAGTATAGATAATTTTTAAAAAATGGATCTTTCAGGTCGTTTATGTCATTTGTATGGATCTCTATAGATATGATGATCAACATATTCCTTATAGGAACATTATTGTATAGCGAGTTGTGACGTATAGAGCTATGAGCTGCAATCACAGAACTATTTGCTATGAGCACATAGTTGTTAGAGAAAACTAATGATAGATGCACGTTCCCTGAAAGACTCTTTTTTAGTATAAAATAAATTATTCCAGATGAAAAGACAAATAGTAGACAAATAATTTTTTAGATTGAAATTTTAGTAAATAGTATATATACTATAAATTATACTATAGGGTGTATTTTTAGTTTAAAATACATATATCATATTTTTTTACAGAGTTTTTCTAATATGGAATTTGTACCTGATACTAAACATTTATAATTCTTTCCACAAACCAATATAGAGCTATAAAAATAATAATCGTGGAAAATATCTGTATTGCCTGATTATACCATTTTTTATTCTTATAAAGGTAGATTATAGGAAAAGCAAGTCATACAATGATCAGTTGTCCTCACTCGATACCCAGGTTAAACGCTAATAGAGAAGAGATGAATTTATCCTTGGGAATATTGATCTCTTGTAAAAGACCAGCAAATCCCAGTCCATGAAATAATCCAAAGAAAAATATTGCTACCATTTTTGATCGATTATTTCAGACAAATAATTTACCTTTTAAAAATACTGAAGTAAGCGCGACATATGCAATGGAAAGTGCAATCATAGGTTCCACGATGCGAGAACTCAATACCAGGATTCCAGTTCCTGCAAGTATCAGTGTTATGCTATGTGCGATTGTAAAAATTCCTGTCAATTTCAAAATATCCTTCCATGATATAAATACTAAAAGGAGAGATAGAACAAATAATATATGATCTGGTCCACTGAGGATATGTCCGACCCCAATTCGAAAAAAATCATACATATTATCAAAAAGAGACGTTTGATCATTTCGTATAATTTTTAGGATTTCAGCTCAATTCTCGAATTTATTTGCAAATTCTGGAGTTTGACTCACTGCGAATTTCCTGATTTGTTCTGGTGTAGCATTGGGATTTTTTTGTACATACTCTTGTAGTTCTTTTGGAATGAGTTCATGAGCTTCCAGAGATACTACCATAGTAAAAAATCCTATAAGAACTAACAAAATAACCAAAAATTGAATCAGTATTTTTTTGTAGTTTTTCATAGAAATTTATTTAAGAGTACTCAGTATATCTTTCGCTTTTTTGGATTCTAGAATTCAGAAATATGGATGGATCTCAAGTGCTTTTGATAAATATCTTTTTGTTAGTAAAGTATTCTCATTTTTGAGAGCAATTAGGCCTTGGTGGTAGAGTATGAGAGGATCATTTTCACCAAGTCATAGTGCAGCCTTCGTGTATGTACTAGCTTCTGAGAATTGATTATTTTTGTATAGGGTCCAAGAAAGATTGTCTGCAGCATATATATTTGGTCTGGATATATATGCACTTTTTGCTTTTTCTAGAGCAATCGGAAGATTGAGATCATGATTGTTAAGAAATAACGACTCTTCTAGATCATTATCAATTCCTGATTTCTCTGTTGCCTCAAATGTCAGTTTCACGAGAGTCATTTTCTGATTTGCTTCAACTATTTTACCTTCTGCCAGATCAACCTCAATGAGGTTGATTCAGTATTGAACAATAGGAAGAGCGGTATATGCCTTGTCAAAATATGATCTAGCTAATACAGGATTTCCTTGAAAATATGCTATTTTTCCGAGTCCTTCCAGAGCAGGAGGATATTCTGGTAAAATTTTTAGGGCTATATCAAAATCTGATTTGGCATTTTCCAGACTTTCTCGAAAATGTATTTTACCGAGTTCCACATAAGCAAAGGCAATATTCTCTGGATGTTTACTCCCAGCATCGATAGCGAGTTGGAGACTATTTTTGGCGCCTCTTATATCTCCATAGAGTTCTCGTATATATGCTATTCGTATATAGGAGTTATAATCAGGCCGTATATCAATCATTTTCTGAAAAGAATCAACTGCTCCCGTGTATTCTCCGAGTTCAATCTGTGAATCTCAAAGTATACCATAATATATAGCTCTCTTTGGATTCATTATGATTGATTTTTGTATTAATTCATTTCCAGTTTTGAAATGATGACGACCTATAGCTACTTGTGCTTGGAGTGCCACAATATCAGGATTTTTAAGATCAATTTTCTTAGCTTCATTCATGAGACTATCTATTTTTGAATAATATCAGATATCTGCAGTTTCACGAATTTTCTGGAGATAGAGTAAGCTTAATGATAAATAAGGTGAAATATCTGTATTTTCTTCATTTATTTTTTTTTCTAATTTTGCAATTTCTATATTCATACTTGATTCTACTACCGGAATAGCTGATACCATATCATTAGTCTTTGTTGAATTACTAACCCAACTACAAGAAGTCACAGTTCATAATAAAAAAACCATCAAAATTATTAAAAAAATTTTTCTTCGTAAGAGGGTTTTCATGTTTTTAATAAAGGTTAACTAGACTGTAACATCAGGGAATATTCTTCCATGATGTTACTACAAATGAACCTTTATGCAAGGAATTATAAAATATAATTAATCGATATATCATGTTACCTCCTGACCATTTTGTTCCTGCCATTTTTTTAAACTTTTTCTTGTAAGTTCACCAAAATATTCAGTTGTAGATTTTATCTTAAGATATCATTTATCCTTCAGAAATTGTTGTATACATCGTACCTCACGGCCCTTGTATCCAATACCGATATATTTAGTGACATTACATATAATGAGTTTATCATGACCAGAATTTCAATAGTTTCAGTTGTCTGAATTATTATTATCGCTTCCATTGCCCATTCCAGTATTACCTGTCCCAGTATTTCCCCCATTATTTACAATATGTGAATAATTACCATGAGGTACACTTTCGAATCCACGATTAGGGAGTCCGAGATATGGAAATGAATTTCTGAGTACAGAGTCTGTTTTATCTACTCCATCACCGAGCTTGAGTCCAGTAGCATCGGCTACAAATCAAGTATGAAAAAGTGGATATGCAGCACCTGCTATAGCCTGAAGTGAGATATCGATCACATCGTCTGTGAGACGACGACCATTTGGATATCCTGCGGTATCTCCAGCAAGGACTCCGAGACGATTTGGATTGTTTGTCGGAGCTACTGCTACATTCAGACGCAACTGTTCTGAAGGAACTACGTTAGCTGGCTGAGTGAGTTTTGGTATTCCTGTGAGGAATATAGCTACGAGATCATCACGTGCACCACTAGAACCAAATTCTCCTTGAGGAGGAACCTGAATATTATAGAGTGCCTTCAGGAGTTTACCTACTTCAGGATCTGTCACTCCATTAGCAAATTGAGCATCATTTTCAGGTTTTGAAGCATTAAAGAGGTCTTTGGCTCCGAGAGGAACAACTACCTCATTAACAAGTGGAGCCCCGAGTCGTGATACTTGTACCCAGTTTCCCGAATCATCTCGTGATCCATTGGTATTGAGTACACGAGTAGCCATACGGGATGCAGTTGTCCAGATACCTATTACTGCATCACCACTAGTGGCGTCAGTTGGTATGTTACGATTTTTTGTCAATTGATTGATAGGTATTTGCAACGCTAGTGAATGTACGTTGAATCCTTTGGTTGTATTGATTCCACCACCAGCATTACCTGGAAGTTTTCTGATCGTTAGGAGATCAAAAGTAGCTCCAAGATCTACGAAAAATGGATCAGCACTTTGTCCAGCAAAGACACTAATTCCACCTGAAAGAGTATAGATAGCTGATGCCTGTAGGGCAGCATAGTTTGGTGTAGATTTTGGACCGATATTCACTGGAGGTGACATCAGATCACTTCCCAGTACAGTAGATACACCATTCTCTAACTTCGTAAGAGTATAGGTCTGTCGTACATTCCAGTTAGGATCTGTCAGTGATTCTATAGCGCCTACATTATACAAAAAAGTATTAGGATTACCTACGGTTGTCTTGAATCTAAATTGATATATAATATCTGGCTTCGCATCCCCATTGGTATCTACATTGATCTCATAGAGAGCCTTGTCATCGAATGAGTCAAAGTTGGGTCCACCTGCAGGTTCTTCGAATGGAATATAGTTTGCAATGAGAGTCACAGTATCTTTTTTATCTGGACTAACAAATGCATATAGATCGGTTGCGTCTACTTTTGGATCACCACTGATCATAGGAGCCTCACGATGGCTCGATGCAAAAGTATTGATGTTACTGAATAGTATAAATGTCGTTACTACTACTCAGCTAAGAATTTTCTTATATGATTGTTGCATTTTGCAGTATAGTTAAAAGTTATTCATTCTTATTAGTTTTGTTTCTCATAGTCTTTAGACTATTCAACTGAATTGATTAAATGAAGATTTTTCGGTAATATGCGTATATGTATGTTTTTAACATATTCCCATAGAATGTGTTAAAAATATTCCGTTAAATAGTTCATTACTATTCTATCAGTAAGGAATATAAAAAGGTTAAGGTGGGCGATCTTATTCATACTTCTAATCATACTTTTATCAGATTTTGTTTTCCAAATGACATATGAAATAAGGTTATTGATAAAAATTTCTATCTGTTGTTCATATTTTATGGAAGTAATATTAACATTAAATTAATATTATGAATATAGTATTATTTTATATAAGGCATATCTAAGAATATATTTCCTAAACTGTAACTATATAATGTAATATAACGAATGTCGTTTTTATATATTGAGAGAATGCCTATGACTATAACATATTCGAAAGATTAACTAAATAATAATTCAATTTATAAATAGTATTTTTTATTATATAAAATATGTATAGACTTGAAAAGATAAAAGGAAGACAAATTTTTTTGAATATGGGTATATTGCAAAAATTAATATTGCAATCTCTAAAAAATAAATTATACTCACATACTACTAACAGTATCATAATTAATTTTACTATGACAAAACCCACGACTAGCATAGATGAAATGATCATGAATTCAGAGAAGATGCGAGAGACCTTTCCTCATCTATACAAAAAATTTTTTAATACGCATGATCTGGTTCTCAGCGGTAATGCTATTCTCACTTGGGGAGCAGATATATCACATGGTAGTAGTGTACTCCGTATAAAGCAAAAATTACCCTTGAAAATATATATTGGTGCTAATTTCAATACATCTGGGAAAGTCACATTTGGGAAAATATCTCAGTATTCTAATGTAGATAATTCGTTCAAAGAACATAATTTGAACACATTTTTTAAGCATCAATGTGAAGATATTATATGATTCCTCGAAGATTTTCTTATAAAAAATAATATTTCTGATGGAGTTGAAATAGATATTCTTTCTGAAGCAAGTACATGACATGGATTTTCTAGTTCAGCAGTTATGTCTGTTTTATTAACTTTTTTGATGTATGTTATATCTAAAAAGTTGGATCTTGAGTATTTTAGTAATACAGGGATAATACTGGAAGAGACATTATTTAATGAATTATATGATTTTAGTTTGCACTTATCGAGTTGTATGTCTCCAGCCACCAGTATAGGTGGTGCTAGTAACTATGCTATTATGTTGAGAGATAATCCCCTACCAATAGTACATTTTTCTCAGAGATGTATCCATGGTGGTAATCATGCTGAGAATATTATGAATGACCAAAACACAGATGTGCATCGTTGTATTAATTATGGATTTTACAAGGATACGCTTGTGAATTTTCTAGGAGAAGAATCTACAAAAAACCAAGAATTTCCTATGGATTATGGTATTATATTTACTGGCCTGGAATATAGATTTACAGAAATAGAAGCAACACGAGAAAAAATAAGAAGAGATGAATCCTGATTGAATGCTTTTATCACTGATATGATAGATGCTCTGCCACTCCAAGCCAGTGATCAAGCTCGACTCACAAGCCTCTTAGAATTTGGTGATGAAATCACTTACAAAAATATAGAACACTTGAATTTGATGATTCTAGAGTGATTTAGTACCTTATATAAAAATAAATATTCAGATCTATGAGTAGAGAATTTCATAGATGTTCTCCAAAAAGTTGGGCTATCTAGTTTTTCATATCAAAAAGAAAATAGACTTTTTTTTGCTTTTCAGCATTTTTTTCACCAATACCAACAATTCGAGGATGAAAAGATTGCTATCTTACCATTTAATACTGGAAAAATAGGTGGGAGTTTGTTTTTTGTTATGAAAAAATGAAAAAGTCGTACAACGCTTCAAAAAGTTCTCGAACAGCTCAAGACTAATTCACATATCGTTTCTTTGGATCATTTATCATGGAGAGATGGATATATTTCTGATGGTATACGAATAGAGCAATATATCAGCAAAAAAATCTATTCGGATTATACGAGAGCCGGTGATGTATTTTTTATGGATTCCCATGGACATGCGTATTCAGCAGAATATGAGACTTTTTTCAAAAATGAGACAGAGGGAATATTACTCGATACAATATGAGGTCGAGTATATGTATCTGGAATAAAACTCACCTCCAAAGAAATCCATTCTCAGAATACTACTATAGATATGTTCAAAATACTACTAAATAATATATGAAAAGAGGTTCCGAATTCTATGCTTCCAGTTTCCACATATTCTCAGAATAAAAATGAAATACTGAGCAAAATAGTCCTTCCAATAAAAAAGATCACAAAAGCAGCTTTTTGAAAAGAAATATCCCTCACTTGTTCAGGATGAATCACAGATTATTACCTGCGTCTTGAGATGGATGACACTATACGGGTAGGAATTATCAAGAAACTCAAAGGTTAAGAAAAGCTAAGCAAGAGAATCTTCTAAAATATTAACTTCTCTTGTAATAGCGATCATAGTTGACTCAAAGAGTATTGGGTATCAGAAAAATAATTTCATATCTATATTAGATAGGTATCTTCGTATGCCATTGAGATATTTTGTTATTATATGTACAATTTCCATGTATTTGGAGTGTTTCTTTTTTGATTCGAGTATGCTTATAACTTTATCGATTTGAGAGCAGACCTTTATTTTTTTTAACTCAGTTATTTTTGATTTTTTTGTAAAAAAATGAATCTGTAGGAGGTCATTTACTATATCTTGGGTCTTTAGATATAACCATCTATCTTTTATAGTGGCTACTCCATAGTTATTATAAGGAGTGAATTTTTTTCATTCTAATTTTACTGAAGATATAATTTTTCTAGATTTTTCTTGGATTGTATTTTCGATTTTTGACATAATAACTCTATTAGAAAAAATAAATACTTATAGAAAAGGATAATTCGACGACTAAGGGTAAGTGAGAATAACTAAGGTATCAAGGAGTAGAGTGATTAGGGTATTCAAAAATACAGAATCTAAAACGGACAAAAGTAAGACAAATATTTTATATCCTAGAAAATCAGTTATATAAACAAAATCTAATTCTTTTGATTTTTGACAAAATATCAATACCATTGTATTAATAATAGTATTTTGATCTATTTTTTTATACAAATATATGATACCAAAAGTGAATAATGCATCACTACAAGAAAAAATAATAGTAGATCCTATTCCTATTTTATCACGTTCTGTTGTCTCATCTACATCTTCTGGAGTAGTAGCTCTAACAATTATTACCCCAGAAGCTAAAGAAAATTTGATTCAAAATTGATTAAATACCTTATCACAAGCTGGAAGTTGTGCTAATCAAATAAAAAAAATAAAAATTCTCTTATCCCTTGTACACTTGTATAAGAGTTATCCGATAGATATGAGAGAGAAATATTTTTATGAAGCTGTCTCTATCGCTCAACATTATTTCGGGAAAAATCTATGGGATAAGAAAAATGAATCTGGACAAGAAATATTGAATACCTATTATTTTTGTATAAATGAAAATATTCCACCAGAATATCACTATGTTCCAGTATTTCTAAAAGGTATTTGTGCTTCCATAATAGAAGAAACCATAGATAGAAAAGAAATCTTGCTGAAAACTACTGAAAAGAAGATAGAGAAATGATATACTCGCAATAGTCATATGGAAATTATTAAGACAATCGAAGCAAATTTTGGACCCGTTCGGTTGCTTATTTTATCAAAATGTGGAGATGTAGTAACAACTCATAATCTAAAGAAATCTGAAATAAAGACGGTATTAGAAAAGTCTAAAGACTATCAATATCCACTCGATGTGGACATCTCTGGTAAAATTCATCACTATAAGATAGTAATTGATCGTGGGAGCTTCGAATCTAAGAATCAATTCAAAAAATCTCATATTGAAGGCATCATAAATAGGCTATTACGAATATATATCCTAAAGCAAGAGTCACAATTTACCAAGCATATAGATATATATACCAAGACCCTTCAAGTTATTGAGAAAAAAAATCAAGTTTCCTCTAGACAATATGACTATAGAGCATTTATTGAACGAGTGGCAGCAAATACTACATATTCCTCAGCTTTATTAGAGATTCAAGAAGATCCAGAATATATAAAACACGCACTCCAAGCAATAGATATCAGTAGCGTTCTCAGTCTTGCTCATCTATCAAGGGATAGTATAAGTATGGATACTATTGTAGAGACTATCGATACTAACCTCTGATGAAAAATAAATAGGAAAGTGTTGGCTATGGTATCAGCCATATTACTCTCTCGCTATGAGACAATGCATGGAATGGGATATCCCTTTAATATAAATAAGAAAGAAATACCTCTTGTTGTCAAAATATATACTATAATACAAGATTATGAGATGCGAAATGTAGATAATTGATTGGCTGACTCTTTAAAGAATTTATCCGAATGGAGAGATGGGGGATATTTTGATCCTGATATTTTGGAGGTATTTCTCGGTACGGAAAAAACTCTATGAATCCCAATACTTCCTCTCAGAAAACCTACTAATATACCTCCTCTGAGTAGTCGCAGGATCAAATACTATAAAAAGTATCTCCTCCATACCAATACTATCATGGATCTTATTAATAGAATAGAAGATGCTTATTACGAGTTTCGTAAAGAAGATAGTACTCCCGAAATACAAAAGATAATGGTATTACTTATAGGTAAGCTCAAAATGCAACTTCGTAAAGAGGCTGACTTGAGAACACTGATTGTGCTAACACGACATGGAGAAACAATTAGTGATAGTCCAGACTGACCTCCAGGTGATGATGCAGAGACATTGACAGAGAAATGAGTGATGAGTTCTCGAGACAAATGAAAAAAGCTAAAAGGGCTGAGTTTTCGGATTTCACCAAGTCCTATAGCACGAGCGTTAGAGACGAGTGAGATTATACGCGAAGAAGTGATGTGAAGTGTCAATGATATTTTATCATGAATGGAGATTCCAATAACTCCAGAACATTCTTTGAGAAATCCATCAAAATCAAAAAATGTTGATAGAGTTCCTCTTCTGATTAAGACAATCCAAGATAATCCGAAGGATATAATAGATTTCTTAAAAGGAATTGTTTCGACTTCCCAAACATCTTTACAAGTATTGGTAGCTCACCGAGATACAGGAAGACATGTTCTCACATGGCTCCATGGTATGTTCCCAGAAGATCATGTATATATCTCAAAGATGCCATTTGAAAATGATACCGTCTATGAGCTCTATTTTCGCGGAGATCATCCAATAGAATGAGAAGAAGAAAAAACCAAAGGACTTTTATTTACTCTTACCAATTGGCAAATTATTTTAAATACACTCAATGAGATTACGCTGAAGGTATTTGGTAAAATTTTCTGCGACCCTTCCAAGAGGCCTATCAATCTAATTGATTTACATGATCAGTTTCTCGACTATATTGATCTCCAATATGAACAATCTCCAGGGAAAATGTGAATTTTCCTAAAGAAACTTAAAAGAAATGAACTTACAAAACACTTTGCCCAGATATTAAAAACAGAATGAGTCATAAAATAGAACCATATATGGAATACTTGATTTTTTATCTCTTATTTATAGAATAGGCCCATCAATTCAATATTCTATTTATGGCTTTTTCTCTGGATCGTGACGGAGCATCTCTTCGCCTCGGAGTTTCATCTCGGACTATCGATCGACATATCCATGCAGGTCGTATACGGACTCGACGTATCGGCAAAAAGATGTATCTCGAAGAAGATGATATCGAAACCCTTCGTATGACTGATCCTTCTCGTCGTGAAGAAGATTATATCGTTATCCAAGATGATCTCCCAGATACAGATATCCCAGAGTTTGTTGATCGAAATAAAACTATTATAGATATAAAACAACCGAATCTTGCTCTGATAGAACTCGTACGCATCTATGAAGATACTCGTGATACAATAGCACATAAAGATAGTACTATACAAGAACTCTCTTATAAGCTCGGAAAAGCTGAAACGGAACTCGCAAACTCTGTTCCCGCTCTAGAGTATAAGAAAAATGCATTCCTCTTGGAAAGTGCGAAGTCTCGAAGCGATACTGATGTAGAAATACTTAATAGTAAGATTATTTTACTAGAATGAGAAGTAGGGAAGCGTAACTCAGCTATTATTACTCTGGTGATTCTTTTTATATTAGTACTCGGATTTTCTGTCATATTTGTACTTTTCCGTCAGAATCTCAACTAACCAATTATTCACTACTCATGCGAAAATATCATACGCCCAAAAGAATACTACTCAAGCTCTCAGGTGAGGCTCTCCAGTGAAAACAATGATACGGTATTGATCCAGAGTTTCTTGCTTTTATTGCTGAGAAAATTGTTCATCTTATAAAAGTCGAAAATATTGAGGTTGCTATCGTGATCGGAGGTGGGAACATATTTCGAGGAATAGAACTTGAACGAGGTTGATTCGATCGAGCAACTGGAGATAGCATGGGTATGCTAGCAACCATCATCAATGGAATAGCTATAGGTGAGGCTATAGAAGAGGCAGGTATTGATGTCCGTGTTATGTCCGCTATACCTACTCAACGAGTTGCAGAGGACTTCATACGACGTCGAGCATTGAGACATATTGAGAAGGGAAGAGTTGTTATCTGTGTAGGAGGTACTGGTAATCCCTATGCTACTACAGATTCTGCTGCAGTCCTCAGGGCCCTCGAACTCGAGTGTGATGCAGTAGTAAAAGCTACTAAGGTAGATGGCATATATGATAAGGATCCAAATAAATATACTGATGCAGTTCATTATGATATACTCTCACTCGAAGAGGCTCTACACAAAAATCTCAGGATTATGGATCAAGCAGCTATAGCACTCGCTCATGATGAGAATATGCCTATATTTGTATGTAGAATCGAAGACACTCATCTCATTGGTACTGATGAGATCATTGGTACATATGTTCATACCAAACATCACCATAAAAAAAACTCTGATTAATCAGAGTTTTTTTTATGTATAACTATTCGAGTGTTGCTTCAACTTGAAAGGGTTGAATATTTGATTTCTGGGTTCCATTCGAATATATTACTGTTATTTTTACCTGATATATACCTGTTTTTGCAAAGGTATGAGTAACTTGTGATCACTTGCTAATAGGAGTATTATCATCAAAATTCCATATCCAATCTTCTATCTCACCATCAGCCGTAGACATAAAATCAACAGGGGTACCTACTACTCCAGGTGACCATGTGGTAGTAAATCATATAGTCTTTGGTGTGTCTTTCAATACTTCAGATATTGTAGTTGTAGCTCTTTCATTATTATTATCTATAATCGTGAGTGTTATCTTTTTCTCACCGGGTGTTTTATATTCATATCTCTGGATCGCATCTCCCTCTGTCGGTGGCTTTCATTCACCAAAATCAAAAATAAATTTTTTAATCTCACCATTTTTGCTTCTCGATAATGACGCATCTACTGTTATAACAATAGGGGTATAATCACTATGCGGTTGTACTTCTAGTCTTGGCTCGAGTGACTTGCGTTCGAGATCGAGGATGATGACATCACGGGCGCTACGGATATCTGCATCACTTGTGACAATATTTTTTTGGAAACTATATATAGCCTCTATAGTATATCTTTCTGTCCCTGGTATAGTAAAGTTAACTCTTTCACCAATGAGTTCTGTAGTGGTCTTTCAGTTTGATATTTTCCATACAATATTACGGATATTATATCAGAGGTTTTCTGTTACTACATTTTGTGCATCGAGTGTTATAGTCGCAGGGACATTGATATCGCGTATGACATATGCTGATATAGCTGGATCAAAGGTATTGGCTGAGTTCAAAATTTTCCCATCTTGGTTTTTGATCTCTGCATGTCTGGCAACAATGAGAGGCTCATTGAGTATGATAGTTCCTTGTATTTGATAGCTTTGCTTATTCGTAAGCTGTATAGTAGCTGTTATTGTTTTTGTACCATAACTGACAAATACATATCTACATTTTTCACTCACTCACTGACACATATGAGCTCCATCACTCGATACCCAGTCAATACTTGTGATCTCATTATCACTGATACTGAGTCCCGTCAGAGTCATAGCTATCCCCAGAGAATTTGTAGAATCCTGATCAAATATGATTGATCCTTCTATTACTTTAGTATCGCTATCCACTACTATAAAATATCGATCACAAGCTGTACCCAATACTACCAAACATACGACTATAGGCGTACTCGTAATCGTTTCAGTAATTGAAGATTGTGTCTTTATATCTCCACTTGCATATTGCCATCGTGGATTTCCGAGGTTTTTCACCTTGGAAGCATTTATAGTCATAACCTTATTCCCAGTTTTATTGGTACTTATGGTAGTTTCTACAAGTCATTTTATTTCCACACTATTAATGGGTATATTTATAGTATGAGACTCACCCAGTCTATCTCTTCCTGTATATGAACCACGGATATTATAGGTACGAACTCGATCAAAAGTACATATAAGTCCTTGTTCAGTTGATGGATCACCTCCTGTGATAACACGATCATCCGTAGCACATTTTGCTCAATCAAAATTGATTTCGTATGATTCAATGGTTAAGAGATTTTTCTTAGCTATTGCCCGAGCATTGGTAGAGAGATCATATTTAAGGGTGATAGGACCTATCATATTTTTGGTGTTTGATATACGAGAGAAAGCTCTAGACTCATCATGAGTATAGAGGTCATTATCATATACTATGACATCACCGCCCGGATTTGCATAATCTGTTGCATTGATGATATTGAATAGATATGCCCAAAAAGCGAGTATAACAAAAAGAATAATGCCAATAAGAGCAGCACTCAACCAGCTGATGAGTCTGCGTCTTTTTTGTTCTTTTGGAGTCCATATAGCTCGAAACAGACCCAGGATCCATATAATCGAAAAAATGAGAACTGTGATACCAAAACTTCCATTAATAAGGTTTTTGAGTATTGTTTGTATATCATTTGGATCTATTCCAAATATATTTACAAAAAAAGCGGCTTGATCAGGATTAAATACAATATATGCTAGAAAACTTCCAAAAAATATTACTGCAACAATAAGGAGGGATCCCATTAATTTGAGTATCATTCCAGTTGTCATAGGATCTCGATTCTTTCGAGTCGCTATAATAGTTCCTCCAGATCACAAGCTATCTTTTGCTCCCATGGAGTTAGACTGAAGAATATTTTTTGTCGTAATAGAACCTGATTCATGAGCCGTTTGGATTATTTCGTCCAAAAGGGATGAGGGTTTTTTCGGCTCAGGTATTGCTGGAGTGTTAGTGTTTTCTGGGATGTCCATATAAAAAAAAGAAAATTACAAATTAAGTATACCAAAATAGAGGTTTTTCGTCAAAAATAAGAGGTTTCCAAAAAGAGGATAGTATGTTTACTATCCTCTTTCTTTACTTTAGCCAACTCGGTATACTACCAGCATCTTCTGAGGGTGTTTCTTTTTCTTTTTGGTCTGTTTTAGTTTTTGTATTCTTTGAAGTTTTTTTTGTAGATTCTTGCTTAGTATTATCTCATTTTTTACTTTCAACAGGTGGCATATTAGGTGTTATATCTGATTCCTGGATATTTGTATCTATTTCAGGTTGAATAGAGCTCATGAGCCAATCTGGGAGTTTTTCTCATTCAAAAGGAGTAACTATTGTAGGTGCTTCAGGTAAATCTGGGTTCTGTATAACAGGAGTTATTGTATTCTTATTTTCACTAAGCGGTGGAGCATTTTTTATCCACTCAGGAATACCCTCATCGGCAACTAGAGTTTTAGGAGGAACCGTATCTAAAATTGGAAGTTGAGTATCGATTTCTTCTAATGGTAATATTATCTCAGTACTAGAATCTACTGATTGATTCTTTAGAGGACTCTCTGTGGGTGTAGGCACTTTTAGCCAATCTGGTACATTTTCAGTGGTTGGAGTCACTTGAGCTATATCAGTCTGAGATTTCATATGATCAGTCAGGGGATCAAGTGAAGGGTTCACGGGTAATTCTATATTTTTCTGGATAATTACAGATTTTTCAGGTTGTAGAGTTACGGGAGGTCTATAACTGTTGAGCGGATCTTCTTTTGGGGGAGGATTTGTATTTACAAAAACCTTTTCTTTTGAAGGGGAGTCTTCTTTTGAAGTTTGTTTATTGGTATGAAAAACAGAATCGATAAGAAAATCCTGAAATCAAATATTATCTCCTTTACGTGTAAAACGGTAAAATATAAAACCTATTATTCCCACCAAAAGAACGATACCAATAATAATAAAAAATATCTTCACAAAGCCACTAATGAATCCGAGTATTCAACTTCATGTTCATGAGCTCACTGTTGTTCAAGATGCACTCGTATCACTTGGTATACTTGCAGATCCTCCATTTATGATAACGAGTAGCTGGTCTTTGATATGTACTTTGTATTTATCAGGTATGGTTGTATCATTTTGTATCAATTCTAGCATCTCTCTTCCGAGTTTTTTATTCGCTTCAAGGAGAGTAGGGTGTGATTCGATTTCAGCGAGTTTTGCTATGAGAATAGCATGATTAGGGCTTTCTTTTGGTATGAGGTCGCGAGTAAGACGTACTGCTATACCAATTTCATCAGTTATTTGAGCATCTCCGATGAGGAGTTCATCGATAACCTTTGAGAGTTTTCATTTTTTATCAGCGTCCATAGTTCCAGACTCAATATTTTCTTGGATATCGATCAGAGACTTTGCCTTGTCGAATGGATTATTCCAGTTTTCAACAAGAGTATTATAGCGCTGCATCAGTATGATTCGATCACTATCAGTGAGTTCTCTGATTAATTTTGATAATTCTTCTAGCTTCGCTCGATCTCCCATACTGAGTCCTGGAGTTCCACTTCCTGTTAGGTCAATATTTACTTCTTTAGTACTAGCGAGGTAGTCTAATATAATGGTTATATTACGAGTAGCTATGATAGATCCATCTTTCAGTAGGGTAAGACGTATCTTGTGTTCTCGTTTTGGACTGCCCGCTAGATCCACAAAAGTATAGATTGAGCCATCGGTATATGAAATATGATCTTTGTTATCTATATCATTGTCAGGAGTACCATCCAAACTTGTGTCAATCATGGTATCAGTATCGATACCATAGTTACTTGCGGTGTTTCCAAGCATTGATATCATTACCGAATCACTTGGATTTTTTACAGTTATAACGTCCTCAGTACTCCGTGGATATGACTGGTAGAGGAGGCCACTTCCTGATATAGTTTCTAGTTTTGAGAGGTCTATATCTACTGTGGATATATCTGTATCATTACTTGATATAGTCAACTTTCCATTAGAGGTACTTGTATTAGCATCTAATAGAATAGATGAAAGCGACTCAGAAATTGTACCACCTATTTCCCATTTCGTTTTATCATATGATCATTCACTGGCATTGAGAAAATAGATACGACCATCAGGAAGTCGGTAACCATAAACATTTGCTTTAAGTTTATTTTTGACATGAATAGTCTGATATTTGCTATTTGATACACCATTATTAGTTACTCTGACTTTCATATTATAATCCCCAGATCGAGTATAAGTATGCTCAATATTCGGTATAGTACTCTTTTTATCAATACGACCGTCTCCATCAAAATCCCATGCATATTCAGATTTATTGGTAATATTTACACCTGGGATTATTGTTTTAACCTCGACAGAGAATCTTACTTTTTCTCATACATTTATAATATTTTTTGGTGCAGTTAGCGTAATAAGTGGAAGATATATATTCCCATTTGAATTATCGATAATGAGTGGAGTTTGCGTCTGTTTGGACTCTGCACTATTCATCTGGGCACCATCATTATCCTCGAGAATTACTCAGAAAAAGTATTTTTCAGTAATATTAGGAAGTACAAAGGTTATTTCATTCTTTTGAGTAATCTGGATGTTTTGAGGCTCTGGATCCGATTCAGTAGTATAATACCAGATATACGAAGTTATGACTCCATCTGGATCCATGGCTCAATTAGCCTGAACCTTCACAAGGACTTTTTGGCTATCTTTTTTTGCACTATCGATTGTATTGGTGACGCTAGTGAGTTCCGGTGACTGATTAGTCAGTTTTATATACTGAATAGTGGTATGACTGGCACCGTTTTTGTTGGATCTCACTGTGAGCTCAATAGGGAAGCATCAGAGTTCATTGAACTTCTCAGAGATAGACGATGTGGTACGAGCTTTACCAAAATATTTCCAAGTATATGAAAGTCCATTCTGGGTTCCATCGATATTTACCGAGTTAGTGCTATTAAATGTGGTTGTATCTGCTCTATTAATGAGGAGAGCATCGTTCCCATCGCAGGCGCCCTTCTCCTCTATAATACTATTGGATGAGTTCGTAGCATCAATAATGGCAAAAGGACTCTCTGTATCAGACACATAGATCTTTCTTGAAATGCTATTCATCTCAGCTCATGCTGCTCGATTGACATTGAGGTTAACCGTATATACCCCAGATTGTTTGTAGATATGTTGAATAAATCGATCTGTTCCATTCAATAAGGCGGAACCATCACCCATATTCCATTCAAAAATCTCAGCATTCGCTGATTGTCAGATAATATTTACGATATTACCTCTTTTTACGACTTTTGGTGAAATAATTAGATTCACTGCAAGAGTAGAGGTCACCTCAAATTGTTTTTCCACCGTAGTGATTTTTCCGTAAACATTAGCAACCACAACAGATATCGTATGTGTTCATTTTTCTGCGAATGTATATGTTCATTTTGCTCCATCACTTTCTAGATTATCTAGAGTGATTTTTTCTCCATCAATTCTCCAAGTATAGGTGAGATTTTTCCGAGAACTAGTATCAGGATCATAGCTCTTGCTCGCATCAAAAGAAATAGTATTTGGTTTTTCAGAATTCGGAGGTCTTGGAATATCTATACTTACTACTGGAACACGAGACTCAATAGTGATTACTTTTGAGTCACTATCCGTAGTTCCATTCGGACTTTTTGCTGTCAAAGAAACGATGTATTGTCCAACATTTTCGAATTTATGTTTGAAATTCATTCCTTCACCTGTTTTTACTGTTTTATTGCCATTTTCATCCTGAATTTGCCATGTGTATTCAATATTTTTAGTATCTGCAAGATACGAAGTGGCTGACATAGAGATTTCTTCACCTATATTTCCAGTTTCAGAATCAATTTTGATAATAGCTGCAGGATCACGTACAAGTAATTGTAGCTCTTTCGTAAAGGTTTGTCCGTCATTCGTTTTCATGATAAGCTTTACAATATAACCTCATTGATTTGCATATATTTGTCTTTCTACAATTGGTCCTCCTCGATTAGTCGAGTCATTCCCATTACCAAACTCCCATCTCGTTTCGGCGATCGTCCCATTACCGATGGCACGAGAGGCCGATGCATCCAGAATCACCCCTATTTTTCCTATACTTGGTGAGATTTTGAGAGTATTCATATTACTCACATTCACTCCATTGATCAGGAGAATTATCTCTCAAAGTTTGGGTTTCACGACAATCTGCTTCGATACTGAGAGGGGGAGGACATCTATTTTTCATTTACTGTTACGGCTTCCTGAGACCACATCGAGAAACACTGTATAGGTTCACTCTTTGGTAAAGGTATACGAGAGACTCGGTCATCGACTGAGTTCACGGCGGTATCCACCATTTTCACGTATCCACCAGATATAATTATTATCTCATGGTGTTGTTCCAGAAGGATCCTTGATGCCATCAGCACGAAAAGAGACAGTTAAAGGAGCATTTCATTCAGATGGATTAGCATTTATTTCTCCTGTGATCCGAGTTATATTTGCTTTATCCAAAAAACTGGCTACTCGGGAAATTGCATTTCCGACATGATTTGAATTATCTGAATTTTTTATAGCAAGGTCTAAGTAGGTATCGACTACTTGTTTGGCTTCACGGTTGATACTGGCAGAATCACCAAAGTCAGGAAGTCGATCGAATCCTAATTGTATCAGGTTTTTTACATTTTGTATCGTACTTATCTTGACGGATCTATTAACCAGGAGTTCACTCTCCATCTGATTTATAGCTTCTTTTATCTTGTCCTTGTATTCTGCAAATGTATCAGCATCACTCTCGGTATATGCAGCAGAAGCCCCAGGTACTATAGACCATTCATATGCAATTGTAGGGCTGATAATACTAATAGTCCACTTCACAATTGGATAAGCTAGCCACATAATCAAGATACCGAGTATAACATAGAGGATGATTCAGCGAGTTTTTTTCATTTTTTCTTCATCTCCCGCACCAATCATCAACTGAAATCCAGCATATATAATGTAAATAACGGCAATTATAGAAATAAAAGTCATTAAATATGCGATAATTTGTTGGGAGTACTCAACAATTCCTTTATTAGTAATTTGTCCCTTTATAGCCTTTCATGCTACATCTACACCATTATTGAGATTATAGTCTGGATTTGCATAGGGAGATGAACCACAACTGGTAGTAAACCATGACCCCCCACAGTCCCCAAAGGCATGTGACTGTCATAGAGTTATTATGAGTATTAATACGGTGAAAATGAGGAGAAAAAGATGAGATTTTCGCATAATAATTTTTATATATATTTACATTACCATAAAAAACAAAAAAATGCAAATTATGGTGTTTTTTTGAAATGACATTTATTCATTGGAGCAGTCCCCTGAATGAATATTTCCCAGTGACCCGTCAATCTCACATGATATTTCGGATGAGATTTTTTTTGTTATTAATCCAATATCGGGAGAACTGATACTATCTAAGCCTTCTCGTAGATATTTTTCAAATCGAGACTTGAGTCCATATTGAAAAACTACTACATTTTGTCCTATACTTGGAATAAAAGGGGATAACTTGGTTCGATTCAGGTTCTCAGAGAGATTATTGGCTTCTGCAGAATCGTAGAACTCTAGTTGTGCTGGTATCAGATATGGATACTGGATCATAAAGAGTCTCTGAGCTTCAGGTGTCATGAGATATTCAATAAATTTTAGACTTGCTGCACCCTTTGTTGTACGTTTTGAAATACCAAAATATGTATAGCGACCAATATTCTGATTCTTCTGAGTTGATGATTGTGGTAATCTCTCCGTGAGTATAACTCCCTTACTATTTTTGAATCCTACTCTTTTACTCGATTTTTCTAGATCTAGAATGAGGCTCGGATATCCGATGATCATACCGATGTCTCACTGCATGAAGAGATCTAGAGTCGTTGTCTTCGAATCATTCATAGATAATCTCTGCCCAGAGAGTGTATCCATATTGCCCGTATCTGCTGTTTGAGATTCATCATTTTTATTTGTATTTCCTACTCATATATTACCATAACTGAGATATGTTGAGAGGGCATTCTGACCATTTGATATATCTTTGTAGGAGTGTATATCAGCTTCAATGAGCCATATAGGAAGTATGTCTACCATATTTGGAGTATAGGTAGGACTCAGACCGAGATTACTCGGATAGATGAGTTGTGGTGATTCTTTATAGAGACTTTCCAGATCATTCCAAGTCTTTGGCACTTCACGAATTATAGACTTATTATAAAATACACCGAGAGTTTCATAAGCGAGGGGTACTCATTTGAGTGTTATTACTTTATCTTTTCATGATCCAGATGCTGAGATCAGATCCTGAAAAATGTCATCATATCGTTTGTCAAAATCAGAGAAATCCAATAGAGTACTTGGAATCAATTCTATTTTTGTTTCTAAAATTGCATCCTCGCCACTATGCAACATAAAAATATCAGGTCCACCTCAGTCGGTAAGTGTCGAAAGAAGAAGGGTGCGATATCTATCAGCATCGTTAGGTTGTTTCTCTATAATAAAATTAGTTTTCCTATACTCCGGAGCATATTTCTGGAATCCTTCAATAAGAGTCTTATAACCATCTGTTGTACCATCTGTGATCCATATTTTGAGTGATTCTGGAGCTGTACTTACTTCTTTTCCTTGTCTTGATATATATACAATAGTAACGATCAATGTAAGGAGAACAATACCAATGATAACAAAAAATATTATTTTTTTTGGGGACATATATTTCGCAATTACAAATTAAGAATTAAAAATTCAAACTTTCAATTATGCTATAGTATAGATTTTATCAGAAAAATCTAATATTTTTTTGCATGATCGCGAACGAATAGATTTCCAAGGAGTTCGATAGCTCCTGCTCGATTGAGGAGTGACTGAGGATAAAAATTCCCACCACGAGCCCGAATCTGGAAGCCGTAGTCCTGAATATATTGAAATTTGAAATTCATAGCACTGGTATCTTTATATATTTTGATTTGGCTCGGATTCTTTTCTAGTTTTCCGATTTTTACTAACAGTTCTATAAAGTCTTCTCGAGATAAGAGTTTGCCTGGAAGCGCATAGTTACCATCTATAGCTCCTCTGCGGTACGCTGCAATAGCATATCCCTGAAAGGGATCCCCAATAGCTATATCGAGAAAATGGCTAGTTCCAGTAGGTGGCTTCACATCATAATACTGTAGGAGTATCATTATTGCATCTCTTTGTGTTAGGGTTGCACCCGGATCAAAAGCCGATAGGTTCTGAAACATACACTTTGTATCTATGAGTTCATATAATATTTTTCAGGTTTTTGTAGTTTTATCAATGTCTCCAAAACGCTTCTTTTCACAGGGATTAGTTGTACTGTCTTTTTTTATTGGCATTCATCATGCTTTTGCTACCGATGGTGCAATATTCATACTGGCTATAATACTCTCAATAGGTGCATTCACAGGCATTAATTCTCGCTCTATTGGGAGGTGAGATAAACTTGAAAGATCCTTGAGAGAATTGATGGCATTGTTATTGTTACTATTATTGTGAACACCATCTGCAAACATATTGATAAAATTTATAGGATGGATGCTATATTTCATAGCATTTTCTTTACCGAGTCCCATATTTATTGATTCAAATATTGATAGTCCACTTGATCGGGAATCTGCAGATGAAAAAGGCCAATATGGATGAAATGGTGCGTCTTCTGTATCAATCTGAATATGAAGATGAGGGGTCGTAGTGATACCACTTATACCAACCCGTCCGAGCATATCACCTTTTCGGATCTTTGATCCTTCTTGAACTGTTATCTCTGAGAGATGAAGATAGCCTGAATATAGATTTTGGGGTTTTCCATTGATTGTAACTCCTTCATGTCTTATTACCACGAATCTATTTCCGGTACTATCAGCTTCAACTGTCCTTACAACCACACCATTTGCAATCGAAAGTACAGGTGTTCCTATTGGAGCACGAATATCAATAGCATTGTGACTGCCATCATACTCCCGATAATTGAGTCTATAGCTACCCATATAGGGTGTAATATAGGTATAATGTAAGATAAGTGATTTTTTTGTGGTGCTGGTGGTATCTAAGAGTGAGATCGGATCATAAGCAGGAAGTGGAATATAGTCACTAATAGGAATATCTGCGAATCTCACTGTCTTGTTTTGATATTGTGATTTGTTCCAGTCAGGAATATACAATATCGGCATAATAGTACCATCAAATGGGTCAGCCTTGGTGTTCATATAAATACTAGAGCCTGCATTCATATAGGGAAGCCAAGAATTCTGAATAGCAATAATACCGCCTAGAAGACAATTGCAGAGCCAGATAGTCAATATGGCGTACTGCGTACATATATATTTATTTTTGAAGAGCTTCATGATTTATTTTTATATTTCTTATATCTTATCATAAAAAAATAAATTATGCAAATTTGTGATACTCATACATTAAAAATTCCTCTCAAATAATGAGAGGAATTTTGAGATTTTTTTAGAATTTGCTTTTCCAGTTTGTCAGAGTAGTTGTGAGTGTTACATTTTGTGGCCTTTTCTCGGTCCAATCTACCACAGATGTAACTGTCATAGTATCGTTAGTTGAACCCTTTAATATACGGATCTCACGAGTAAAAGGAGAGCGACAGTTGATAGTATTCTCAATACTACACACTGCTTCACCTGGTGTCCTAGCACCGGTAGCAACATAGTATCAATTGGAATCTACCCAAAGTCATGATCCTGTAGTAGGGGTTGCTGCTGAGACATACCACGCACCATTGCTGTTTGTAAGGATATATGACTCTACTAGAGTAGATACTGCAATAGACATTCCAGCATTGGTAGGAGCTCAAGAATTTCATATGCATGAGCTAATATAATCTTTTGCTTTCCAACAGTTTCCTCGATCACTTGAGAACCTGAGCCAATTTGTATTTCTGAGATTGCTCACTCACTCGAGTCATTCTCTTGCGAGATTGATTGCCTTGATTCTACTTTCAGAATCCCGAGCAAAGTATATTCCACCTATTACAGTGGAGAACATCGCAGTAATAGCAAGTCCTACTACAGCCGTCATGGCCATTATTTCGATAAGAGAAACTCATCGTTTACCGAGATGATTCACCAGAGAGAGTTGCATTTTTAGATTCTTTTATGATGGTGAAGAGCTGGGTGTACAGGAGTTCATTATTTGCTCCAAAGAACTTGATTGTATACAGATTGATCCCGTCTTGTAGGGTATTGGAATCCATGTTGGCAAAATAGTACCAATTAGTTGTATTGGGAAGGTATTTCTGGAGGCGATAATCATTGACCAGAATATAACTCACAGTATCCTTGGGTACTGTGCCTTGTACCTTGATCGCTCTATCAGACATAACAAATGGATTACTGGCTGGACTGACAATCCTGAAATCCTTGCTGGATATAGGCGAAGTCGTCGGTATAAGACGAGTTACACTTTGCATTGCTTTTTTGGATCCAAATATAGTAATAACTCATTTTTCCACTTGTTTTCCATCCTTATTATAGGCTTTATAGACAATATTGTTGATCTCAGCTGTAAGGGGAAAATCAGCGAAAGTAAATGTATTATTCACTGGACTCACTTGGGTTTCCTGATCATTGAGAGTTACTCTCACTATATCCGGAGAGCCAATTGATCATCGAACTGGTATACTTACATTGCTCGATAAAGATCAATCTATTGGTTCCAAAATACTTATGAGATTGGTTATAGATTTAACAATAGATCCACTATTAGGTATTATTGTACTTGTGCTGGATTGGTCTGATAACTCTTTGAGAATCTTTTTTCAGTTGTTTCGAACAAATAGGGGACTGTCTAGAATTCCCTCATCGATACCTCAGACAAGTGATGAAAGCTGAAGTCCTGGATTTGCAAGATCTGACGCTGATACCATAATTCGATTTCCTGCTTTCAGAGTATAGTTGCCAATAGAAGTTGCTATAAGTATATCTCCAGATATGGCATATACTGTACTATATATCTGATTATTTTGCTCAAGCATAACTATATTGCCATCTTTTGTGGTAACAGAAATATTTTTGAGTTCTACAGTGGCACTTTTTGCTGATTGTTCTATCCAGATTCTTCACTTTATCAATTTGAGACTGTCTCCACTATTTGTGTGATTCGTATAGATGAGCTCAGTACGTTCATCAAGATCGATAGATATATTTTCACTGGTAGCATGAGCTCATCCACTTTCTACAGATATAGATCTGTCTCCCACATAGAGTGCCTGACTCCCAGTTCCTGTGATTCTATTTTTTGATGCCTCAGTCATCGAAATGAATACAGTACTCGTACTTGTTTCTGGTGATACCATAAGATGTGCTCTCGCTACATCTATAGCATTGCTATTATTGGAAAAAGACCTAGCAAATATTACAAGTACTATGATAGCAATAATAATACCAATCCATAACCATGGAATATTTGTAGAAGAGGTTCCTCGAGGACGTGAATATTCATTTGACATAAGGGAGTGGAGAAATTATGACTAAGCTTTCGGGATTATGCTTTCGATCACAGCATAGGTTGCATCTTTTCATTTTGGAGTACGAATACTCACCGTATCGCCAATCATACATTTATGAAAAGTAATAGCAGCCATCAGAACTCTATAAATTTTGCTATCTGTAGTGATCTCATATTTATCTCCATTTTTAGTGACTATTCCTACACTACTTTCAAATGGTATTTCTTCGATGATCTTATATTTGATTCCGCCATTACTTTCGATAGTTGCTTTAAGTCGACTTCATTGTACAAGGAGTGATTTTGAGGAGTAATTCTGAGGTACTGGATATACTGCCCCATCAGGTCCCAGCATAGAGTCTCCAGTAAAAACTCCTTCCACGATTTTATCATCTCCAGATTGATAACTTGTGAGTTCTGCACCGCTAGTATCGAACTCTTCCGTATGAGTATCTCCTACTAGTGTGTCAAGGATTTTCTTGGCAGATCTAATAGAGCTCTCTGCTGATTGTATGAGATCTCTTAGTGCTTTTATTTGTTTATCTTGGGTCATATATATATGGGATTATAGATTGCTTACGAGTATATAGTTTTTGTATTGAAAGTCGAGATATTTTTATTGACCTATGAAAAATAAATTGTAAAAAATAATTATTTCTTGGTAAAAGACAATGCTGAGTATCCAACCGATTCCCAGAAAGGGTCAAAAAGGTATTTGGGATTCTGTCTTTTGTCATCTAATACTATTAGATACAAGTATGAAAATTCCTACTATGCTCCCTATAATATATGCAAAGGCAAAACTCGCAATACCATGAAGTACTCCAAGAGTAAGTCCTATAAAAAGTGCAATTCGAAGATCTCCACCCCCCATCCATGTCGGTATATCTATTGTATCGTCTTCTTTTTTGGCTCTCCATATATCTACAAGTATAACTATTGGGAAGGTAATATAGCCGAATAATAACTCCATAAAATATATCCATTTTTTATTCTTGAGCAGATAATATCATCCTGGAAGCAGTATCTGAATATAGAGAAACGTATAAAGGATCCATGCTCCAAATAGTCTATCTAAAGTAGATATATCAAAAGTATGAAAAGTATACTCCTCATATCACACGAACAATAGAGATAGAAATGGAATGGCAATGAGAAGATATAAAATAGGTACCATGATCTGATCTGGAATTTCCATATATCGCAGATCATATAGAATATATACTCAAGTAACAAAACCAAATACTAATAGTAATAGCATTTTTGTACTCAATATATCTATATTGAGTTTCAATCCAGCATATGCGAGTGCTGCAAATATACAGCCCATGATTATCTCTGCCATTGGATAGAATAGTGGTATCTTGTTCCTACAATGAGAGCAATTGCCACGACTCCAGATATATGAAAAAAGTGGGAAAAGATCAGTCCAAGTGAGTATATGATGACAGTGTGGACACTCACTCCTTCCGAGGAGTATACCTCATTTACCACTATTCCATCTTTCGATAAGTACTGTCGAAAAGCTTCCAAATATGAGTCCAAAACAAAAGAAAACGCAAAGAAAAAATATCATAGAATTATCGTTCAAGCATATATAGAGAGTGGAGGTTGGCTTGCTGAATTTTGGCTATATGTTCTCTTCTGACATTGGATGAAGATAGTATCCTCTCTAGAGGAGTATGTGCTATATTATCATAGATATATCTGAGTATAGGATCGTCTCAAAGTATTGCCCCATCCATACATCCGAGTGACTTGAGTATACGCATCTGAAATATTGTATGATGGCCTAGACTCATATCCTTATCTCTTCCATAACTTATGAATCATATAGTATCCTCATAGACTCAACGGCACTCAGCTCACTCTCTACTCATCTTATTGACAATCTTGAGGGTTTCTAGAAAGGCAACTATTCGAACATAGTTCCAAGTTCGACTCCATCCTGGAATCTGTATTTCTATATTTTTGATCATATTCTTGCTCCCTTCTCGAGATATGAGTACCTCTATAATATCTCATAAGTCTATGCCTGTAATATTTTTTTTGTGCCACCAGCCTGTGATCTTGCCATATTCCCGGCTGATCATAACAATACGTGTCTGATTATCACGGATTCTTGTAATAGTGAGTATGATAGCTTGTAGTCTATACACGTTTTTATTTAAAAATAACTTTCCCATCCACAAATTCAAATTTGAGATCATAAACCCCCTGATTTGTCGTCACATATAGGAGTCCATCCCTTGGGACACTGATATGTTTCACAGTTGACTCTGTACCGAGTTCAAACTGCCCAATATAAGTCCATGATTTGATATCTTGGAATCTCTTAGAGTCGGGCTGAAATATCCATATTCTATTTCCATTGAGAATATATGTATACGAAAGATAACTCCGAGTAATAAATACACTATTTTTAGTGGTATCAAGTTTCCATTCTCCTGGAATTTTGTTGAGAATTATCGATGTCAAACTATCTTTATTGCCTGTATACCTGAGTATCTTCCCATCGTCAATATAGAGATATATACCACCATCAATACTCATATCAAATATTCCAGGTTGTGTCTTAGTAAGGAGGCTCGCTTTTTGTGAGAAGCCATTGACTCCTGGCTTGTGTCTCTGTATCTGATCCTTAGTAATATCGAGTAAATAAATATTTCCATTAAATGTCTTAATGGATAGGGCATCCTCCCAAGAATTCTGTCCTGTTACATTTGCATATGCAAACTCATCTCGGCGAGGTGACAATAGATGATTCTGAGCAGTGAGTATATAGATAGAACCATCCTCTCCACTGTCAAAACTTTTCACTTGTTCTCCACCAGGATAAGCTACTACTTTCAGTGTTTTATCTCCAGTCACATAATTGAGTATGGCTCATTTTTCACCAATTAATGTAAGCTTCTTATCTTTCTCAATAATTCCAACAGGTGTTATCTCTAGAGGATTAAATGGTATAATCGATGTAAGATGGCTCATATCTATGGATTGAATATCATAGACTTCTTTTTTCATAGTAGAAATACGACTCAGTAGATCTTGAGTATCTACCGTATGTGCTTGCTCTTTTCTCAGATCAAAAAGTATTTTTTCAGCTTCAGCAATTTTCGCAGAGAATGCGATAGGATTTGAAGCGAGTTTTTGTCCATCGTCCACAAGTATCTTTGCCTGTATGAGGAGATTTTTGTTATCTGAAGTGCTATTTGATAATACTCAAAGGATACTCGATATAAGAGAATAAGCAAGCGCAAAGAGTATAACAATACCTATTCCTAAAAATAAATATTGATATCTTTGGTTTTGTAATGTTGGAAGTTTTTGTAGGAGTCATTTGGTTTTTTCCCACATTTTTTTACTCCGTATGTATTCTAGAATAACTACTCATCGGTTACGCAGTATATCAGATTGCTTGTTCCTTCCCCTTGGGAATTCGGATGAAGAGGCTTCATATATTACATGAGAGAGACGTATGATATGGATATTATTAGCTATCTCTCTTTCGAGTATTTTCTTACTTGTATTACTCCAAATATCGGGTGTCAATGTTGAGAGCTCACGTAATACATCTTCACCAATAAGATTGGTTATATTATCATTGGCGAGATACACGGTTGATCCGACGGGTATCTTCCCATTACTAATAGAATGAAATTCGTATGATTTGTTCTCATGTACTGTGATATCGATGACTTCACCCTTGGAGTCAATAAATATTCCATGCGTGCCTCATACCGTCGAGAGTGTAAGGTCCTGTCACTGTAACATACCGAGAAGGATACGTATATCTGATGTATCTTCTCTCGAAAAACTTGATACAAAATTATTATAGTGCTCTGTGATGTAACTAAAATCTTGCGTTGTTTGCCGTATATTCCATGCAGCTGACGAGATACTCTCGAGAATATGATCTTCGAGAATACTCACGATACTCTCATTCTGACCATCAATAATACAAAAAAGTGTCACTGCATCATGTGGAGTGAGAGTATGTGATCGAGTTGCTCTTGTGCTTGTCGAATGATTATAGTGGAGTCAATTTATCTGTATCATAAAGGAAATACTAGAGATTACCAAGTAGATCTAAGGTATCTGCCGCATCAGACTTGGAAGTATCAGACTTTTCTGCCTGTTGTATTTGTTGTTTTGCTTTTTGTGATTGGAGTGATTGCCATTCGATGAGATGCTTTTCATTGAGTGTCTTGATCTCGTCTTGATATTTGAGATTGAGTTCTTCTAATTGGCGACGCTCGGTCATAAGAATATTAAATAAGCGATCGACTTGCTCATCAGTCATAGAAGGAAGAATATCAAACCAGTATTGCTTTTCATTGTTGTCGATTGACTCACTCCTAAGTATAAGATCTATAAGTTGAGGATATTGTCCCTGTATCTCATCGAGAATAGTAAATGTGAAGTTATCACGGACGATCTGTGCCATAAGTGAGAATTTAGGATATAGAGGTCATAATTTAGAGGTTTCTGCTATTCCTATAGAGGTGTCAATCTACTTAGTTAAAGGGATTCATTTCTAGTATTGTAGATTGTACAATACGACTATGACTAGAATGGCTCGCTTAGAGCTGAATTGTATACAATGTTTCTCATTTCGCAAATAAAAATACCCATACCAGATCTCTTTGACTTGATTTTATCACTCTATTCTCTATTATCTGAGAATATATGCAAAATATCCTCCTCCTACTGCTCGCTTTTGTAGCTCGTCTTATTATAATAAAACATCGTCCCTATATTATAGGCATTACTGGAACTGTAGGTAAGACAACTATTACTACTCATATTGCTCATTTTCTCTCTCGTGAGTTGGGGAGTAAAAATGTGGGGTATTCTCTCTATCATTATAATGGAGAATACGGATTACCACTTACTATTATTGGGATTCGTACACCAGGACGCAATCCTTTTTTATGGATATGGGTTTTTTTGGTGGCTCTCTCGCGTCTTGTGCGTCCCTATCCTCATTATCTAGTACTCGAATATGGTATCGACCATCCCTGAGAAATGGACGCTCTCCTGTCTATAGCGATTCCAGATATTTCTATTCTCACGCCAGTGGAGCCCAATCATCTCGAACAATTTCATTCGCTAGAGAATTATCGGAATCATAAGATACGACTCATCGAATATGCAAAAACTCGTATTGTACATGAGTCGCTGCGTCAGTATATTGAACTTGATGCACTCTACTATAGTCTCTGAGCTCTTTCAGATATTGACGCTTCGCAAATTGAGATAGATATATCTGGTACTCGAGCCATTGTACACTATAATAAAAAAGATTATCCTATAGTGCTCCCTGCGATTGGGGCATTTCAGATCGAAAATCTCTTACCCTTGTATCCTATTGCAGAGATTCTCAATATTGATTCGGGTCATATAGCTCAGTATGCTTCTCATGGATTTCCTGAGTCGGGGAGATCGAGTATCCTTTCAGGAATGTATAATACGAATATCATTGATGGCAGCTATAATGGTGGATATCTGAGTTTGCGAGAGGGGATTATTTCCATGCGATCATTTATTCATTCACACCGTATTATATTTTTTCTAGGTGATATGCGAGAACTCGGTCAGAGCTCTAGAGATATCCATGAGAAGCTCGCTTATGAGATATGTACGCTTATCCCTCATGATAGTACTACCACATTCTATCTCGTCGGACCGATGATGTATGACTATATTGCACCGATTCTCTCCTCTTATTTTACTACTATTACGAGCCTATCGTCTCGGGAGCTCGGTGAACTGATCGCTAAGGATATATCAAAAAATAAAACCGATACAATCATATATGCAAAATGAAGTCAAAATACGATATTTATCGAAGAATGAATAAAAGCTTTTCTGAAAAATTCACAAGATATTTCAAAGCTCCCTCGTCAGAGTCCAAGTTGGATGCTAAAAAAGGAGGTATTTTTCAAAAGTCTCGAGAAATAAAATATATAAAAAATACTTTATAAAAAAAATCCAATCCAACTTGTATCAAAAATAACTATTTTTTTTGAGTATTTTTTTCTTATGTGCTAGTATGAAGATATGAACAAGATCTTTTCTACTAGTTTCCTTATACTTTTTATTCTTTCCTATCTCTCTCCGACGATTGGGAGTGCTATTGATATGAAGACATCAGGTCGTATCCTCGATAATTTCAAGGCTCAACAAGCAGATATACTTTTTGAATCAGCACCATTCGAGATTACTGAAGCTGCCAAAATCCTCGAACAAGAGTATACACTAAATGGTCTAGACTCACTCAAAAATCAGCTACAAATGATACAATGAGCCTATCAGGTCAAAAAAAATGATGCAAGTAATACTCGAATTTCTCTGGAAACAGCTCTGAGTACTCTCTCTGACTCAATCCGACTCACTACTGAGTCAATTGAAAAAACTAATACTGATATCATAGCTAAACAACAGAAAATCCAGCAACTCCGCTCAGCTGAGATTGTACTCCGTTGACGCATCAGTGAGCATCGAGTCGTTATACTTTCTTATTTGAAAAATATTTATTCAGAAGGGAATTCAATCCTAGATGAGGAGGGTAATATGGATCTGATCAAAAGTATGATTCTCACCACTGAGGATACTGATTATAGTCTATCAGATATTACCTACAAGACACTCGTAACACAGATGGGGCAAGAGTTCGTGAATGAATACCGTGACCTTGTGAGAACCTACTACCTCTCATCTCTAGAGACTCAAGATGAGGAAAAATCACTCAAAAATCTCAAAGCAGGACTCGAAATACAAAATGCAGCACTCATAGCTCAGAAAGAAAATAGGGAAAAACTCCTCGAAATTACTCAATGACAAGAGGCTCGCTATATCCAATATATTGCATCACAGCAACAGGCGCAGATTCAAGTGGAGACTCTCTGGAAGTCAGCCAATGAAAAATATCAGGATTCATTTGATACACTTCTCTCTAAATACAATTGTAAAAAACCCAAAAAGACAGATACCCAAATTGTCGAATGTGCTCGCATACGTCAATATTTTATCAATGAAAAAGAGCTCGCAAAGAGCGAAAAAAGAATTGATACCCCTAATATCCTTGATTGGCCTGTTTCCAGTCGTCGTATTACCTCATATTTTCATGATGCGGCATATTATCAAGCTCTCCATAGTCAACATGAGGCTATAGATATTGCTACAGAGCAGGGAACTAATATACTCGCTCCAGCTGATGGCTATATTACTTATCTACTTTCCCCATCTCCAGGTGGCTACTCCTATCTTGCCATGAAACATGCGGATGGACTCGTGACTGTCTATGGACATCTCTCAGAGGTACTTGTAGGAAAGTATGAATTCGTTACAAGATGACAGATAATCGCAAAGAGTGGTGGAGCTCCTGGAACTCCTGGTGCAGGTCCTATGACAAGCGGAGCTCATCTCCATTTTGAAGTATGGAACAATAGAGAGTCAGTTGATCCGCTTCGTTATATTTCCCTAGTGGGTATGGATTATGCAACTCTTCTCAGTGTGTATCAGGACAAGTTTATCAGTGATATTATCGAACGCTCAGGAAGTGGAGTTGATACAAGTCAATATAAAAAGAAATTCAACATACTCGGTAATAGTGAAACTGATCGACAAAAATATCTTCTCTCAAAATATGCAACTTCAGACTTCAAAAACTGGAAAATGTGGATAAACACAGCTCTCGATGCTCATATAGATCCTAGTTTCATGATATGTATAGGACTCGCAGAAACAACTCTTGGGAATCGCCTCAAAACAGCTTACAATATTGGGAATATTGGTAATACGGATAGCGGTAGTACCTATTCATTCTCATCGCCATTGGAATGACTCCAGTGGATGACAGCCACTTTCAACAATCGATATCTCGGAAAATATACCAAGCTGAGTGAACTCTCTCGTTGGGGTAATTCTGATGGGGCTATCTACGCCTCATCGAATTCCAATTGGCATAGTAATACTGTGAGATGTTTATCAGCACTGAAAGGAGAATTCGTATCAGATGATTATGAGTTCAGACTCAAATAGAAAGCTTTATTTTAAGACATTTTTTTAGAACCTGAGATTTTGAATTCCTGGATTGTCATATATCCGATCAAAATAGTAATAATCAGCAGAAATATGATACTTGTAGTAGTAGTACCGAGCCCGATTCCACTATTCTCGACAGGCTGTGAGAGATAGTCTCCCAAGGATGCTCCGAGTGGTCGAGTCAAGATATAGGCGAGCCAGAAGCAGAGGATGCTATTCACTTTTAGGAAATAGTGTACTCCTGCAATAAGTGCTATAATGCCTGTGAATATAAGAGCAGAGATCAGATAGCCGAGTGAGAGTCATTCAGCAAAGAGATCCCCTGAAGCTGTACCGAGTGCAAAAGTAAATAAAATTGCTATCCAGTAAAATATCTCTCGTTTTCTCGTATATATTGTATGAATTGAAAGGGTTTTCTCTTTTGCATACCAGAGTCCAAATATGAGAGCGAGAATGACACTAAAAATAATAGTCGTCGTCTCAAGTGAGACTCAGAAATTATCTATAAGATTATCGGTAAAGAGTGTTCCGAAGATACTCATAAATACTACTGTTATCCAATAGAGCGATGGTATATATTTTTTTGAATTGATCTGAAAAAATAGAAAAATAATGAGAAGACTTCACATGATTACTGATGTAATTGTAAGTCCGAGATCGAGATTGGTATTAAGAAAATCTGCTGCCGTTTCACCAACTGTGGTTGCCATGATCTTGATTATCCAAAATGAGAGGAGGACTTCGGGGACTTTGTTCCAGAGATTTGCTAGAGGTGGAGAAAGTGTTGTCATAAAAAAGAAATGTAGAAATATTTTAGTACCTATTTTGGAGTGTAATGCCTTTGAGTCGATTCTTTGATCATGAGGAGGCAGTATCGTATTAACTATGGATTTATAATCTTTACATTTTCTTATATACCCAAAACTTTACGTATCATGAAATCAAAGATTTTTGAGTGCCGTAAAGTCATAAGGAAAGTATTAATGTATGAAAGACTATTATTTCCTGTCCTGATCTCGATCGTTTGGATCGTTCTCAGTATTTGGATTTTCTGTACCATGGGCTTCATCAGCATCATTTACTTCTGTTTCAGACTTGAGGATAGTTCCTTTCGTTGGATTGATTTCTATATCGGTTCCATTACTGAGAGAGATATTGTAGATAGCTACACCATCTTCATTCTCAGTCTCGAATCCTGTGACAGTAGTTCCTCGATTCGCATCAAGAGCGATCTTGGTTACCACAGCCTCAGAGAGAAACCCTGCTGGGAGAGTGATAGTATCGTCCTGAGTTTCAGCTTTTCCTTCGTCAGAGACACGAGTATCTGGAGCATCTGCCACTTCTTTGTCAGGAGTACTTGTCTGTGTATTAACGGCTTGTACCTCTGGAGTTTGAGATGATAGGATCATGTGGGGTATTGCGGGGTTGCTGGTAGCAGCAAATGATGAGAGTCCGATTGACCCTGCGACGGCAAGACCTGTGAGTGTTGAATAGATGAGTTCTTTTCGCATAAGTGTATATAAAAAAATAAAAACAAGAGATTGAGGATCCTCACTATTTCTATACGTACTGGTATACTTCTTTCTTTCAATTTTTTTTATCCAGATTTTAGAGATATATTTTTTTCATTAATTTTATAATATTTTGATTGATTTTTTGGAGTATAAAATTGTTTCGTACCATAGAGATGGTAGTCCCTGCTAATATACCTACTCCTATTCCTCAGAATATATCAAGTGGATAGTGTATGCCACCGATGATACGAGCGAGAAACATCATGATAAAAAATGGAAAAAGGAAATAAAAAATCTTCCTAAATCCAAATAGAAATAAGGCTATTAAAAAAGCTGTTCCTATTGTGGCATGATCTGATGGAAAACTATTGTCTGGAATATGTGAGAGTACGAACATTCATTTATTCTGGAGAAAAACGAGAGGTCTTTCTACATATATGAATTGTTGGATAATCATAGCTATAGCTCCTGCGAGGATTTCAGCATAGAATATAGCGAGGAGTTTTTCTTTAGTTCTAGTATCTCTCTGTATAGTTGAGAATATCCAGTATCATAAGAGAAAAAGTGGTATAGAAAAAATCGGAATATTTGAGAAATATGGCAAGAGTATTCTGATGATACTATTTTCAGTAAGAGTATTAAGAAGTAGGGATATACTTTGATTCCAAGATAGAATATTTTGAAACATTGAGAGAGAATTATTGAGGGGTATGAGTTTTTTTTACGCTTTGATACTCGATATAAGTGAGTACTGCCACTACTATATCGATGACAATAAGCCCTATCATCCAGAGTGATCATGACTCTATATAGAGGTATATTTGATAGATAGTGAAAAATGAGAATATTATCAGTGCGAATGGATATGCCCAATATCGCTTCCTCAAGATATTATACCCGATAAAAAACTTGATTATTCCATGAGAAATGAAATAAAAAGCAATAAAATGTTGGCTGGATATCGTGAGTCACTGGAGAGAATCCAAAAAAAATCGAGAGATTATAGCATGTTGATCTTCGATGAGTTCCTTTTGTAAGTATCATCATACAATCTGAAAAAGACTCTCTCGTGTAGTGAGGAGGGTTATGATTCAAATAGTGAGTTGCACTATTCATTCAAGACCTTTTATCACGATCATCACGATAAAAAGTCTATGCGAAGATTTTAGAAAATTCATATCGGTAATTTATTCAAATAAAACTGAGATCCCTGAAGCTGTGAATATGCCACTTCCCTCTAGTACTCATGATATTTTTATGGTATTTCCTATTTCAATACCTCAACTATCATCCTTATCACCTTGAGCTATAAATATCCCTTTTTCTAATGCTATAGTCCATAGTGTATCGCTTGTATCCTCTATAGTGATTCATCCACTTCAGATTTCTATTATTTCCCCGATGAGGCGTCATTGTTGTGGATTATCCCAATAGGCATAGGTGCTCATGAAATTTTCATATCCAGTATATTTGATGAGATATTTCTGGATATATATATCTATTCTAGAGAAGTGTACGAAGACTCATCCGAGTATCAGAGTGATAAAAATGATCGCGATTACTCGACTCATACTGTATCTATAGAGTGTTCCGATATTTCTCGAATCTCGATATATAAAAATCCCAAGTCACATGATCACTATAATCCAAGCCAGCAGAATATAGATAGTATCCATCTCTACGAATTCCATCACTCCGCTTACATCTGAAATAAAAAATGAAACTATAAAAATTCCTAGTCCAATCAGAAGTCAGAATAAGCCAAAAATAAGATACTTCCTTCTGAGTATTCTAAAGCGAGAAATAGGCTCTATATGATTCTTTTTTATGGTATCGAGGATGTTTTTTTGAAGTGGCATATTAGAGATGATTATGAATATGAGTTAGACTTCACTGAAGATGTTTCTTGGCTCTATGTATCAGAGTGCCCACAGTTCCTATCGGTATCCTGAGAATATCACTGATCTCTCTATAGTCTTTTCACTCGATATATTTGAGGATGATGACCTCTCTTTGCTCAGGGGTAAGTGACTGAAAAGAGTTCTGAACCAGTATTCTCATATCTTTTTCCTTCAGATGAGTAGGGAGGTCTTCTTCACTGGATAGGGTTTCCCTGAGTCATTCATACGTTTGGTCATCAAGGCGTATAACGCTATGACTACTATTTTTCCTATAGGTATCAATTGTTATATTATGTGCGATACGGTATATCCAAGATGAAAAGGCAAAATTACCATCATATTCATTGAGATGAGTGTATGTTCTTATGAAAACATCCTGTAGTATATCTTCACACTCGGCTTCAGAAAAATCTCAAAGTCGCATAATATAGCGAAAGATTTTTTGCTCATATCGATCGATAAGAATGGCAAATTTTTCAGTATTTCTGAGACTCAGTTGTATGAGTTCTAAGTCAGTAGGTTCTATCAGCATAAAATATAGCTATACTTTTTTATATTGTAGCTTATCCCCCTATTTTTCCAAACTTCTCATTTAGTTTCTCGAGTTGTTCTCTAGCTAGATTTTTCTTCTCCATCTCTATACGTATGATCTTTTCAGGGGCATTTTTTGTGAATGCGGGATTCGAGAGCTTGACCTCGAGTGCTCGGATATAGTCTCGTTTTTCTTCGATAAGTCCTAAGAGTCTCTGTTTCTCTACTTCTATGCTCGCATGATCGATCTCATTGTGGATATAGATCTCAACAGAACCACACATACCATAAGCATGATTACGCGGATCTGGCTCATTTGGATTGATACGCAGGATTACACGACCCAGTCCTGAAATGAGGGTTGCGTTATTCTCGATATTGCTTACCATATCCGTTTTTGCCTTGATCACGGTATCATGATATTCTCCTGGTTTTATAGATGATTCAGCTCGGATATTTCGTATGGTTCGTACTACTTGCCATATTTGTTCGAGATTTCGTTCACTATGCATATTTCGTTCCATGGCAATAGTTGGCCAAGATGCTGTAGCGAGAATAGCACCCTCAGTGATATATCCATAGAGTGTTTCTGTAATATGCGGTATATATGGATGCATCAATGTGAGGATATCAAGGACACACAGTGATATGACTTCTTTACCATATTTGGTATTCTCTTTTTCTACTTTGTATGCCTCTATGGCTATATCAGCGAATTCATCTCGAACAAATGTGATGAGTTCAGAACCGACACTCGCAAAATTGTTGGTATCCATACCTTCTGTAATTCGCTCGGTTATATGAGTAAGTCGAGAGAGAATCCATACCTCATAGGGGAGGAGCTCTGACTTATTTTCAGTTATTTTTTGTATCAAATGCGATCGTGAATCAGTGATCGATCCTACATTCATCCAGGCAAATCGGATGATATTCCAGAATTTATTCAGAAATAGGGAATTCTCTTCGACAGACCTGATGGAGAAGTTCATATTGTTTCCTGGAGTATTTCCTAGAGTGACGGCGAGGCGGAGTGCATCAGTTGAATGTCTATCTATGATAGTGAGTGGATCTATCACATTACCCCAGCTCTTGCTCATTTTCCTACCAGTTTCATCGAGGATGAGACCGTGGAGATATATTGTCTTGAACGGTGTCATACCAGTATATTCGTAACCCATCAGGAGCATACGAATAACCCAAAAAAATAATATATCATAACCTGTCTCAAGGACATTCGCAGGATAATATTTCTCAAAAAAATCACTCGGATTCTCAAAATCCCAATCGAGTACCGCAAATGGCCATAAGGCGCTCGAAAACCAAGTATCGAGTACATCATCATCACGTCGGATATTTGCTTTTCCATATATAGCATAGAGCTCAGCTGGATCACGAGTAACTCCGAGTAGTTCACCAGTTATATTATGATAATATGCAGGAATCTGATGTCCCCACCAGAGTTGTCGAGAGATACACCAATCACGCAGATTGTAGATCCAGTCTTCGAATGTCTTATTGAATCTCTCTGGAACGATTTTGAATTCTCATTTCTTATATCATTTTGTAACCTTCTCAGCCATAGTACTCGCTCTAACAAACCATTGTGTCGAAACTACTGACTCAATACGACACTTGCTCCGTGAACAGAAACCTACACTATGTGTATATGCTTCGACTCTGACGAGATTTCATTTACTTTTGAGTAGTTCTACAATATTGTCTCGAGCTTCTCAGGTAGCTACGAGGCCAGCAAAAACTCCTGCCTCAGTACTCATGAGACCTGTTTTATCGATAACACGATAGTCAGTGCGGAGTCAGTGTCGACGGGCCATCTCAAAATCTGAGGGATCATGCGCAGGAGTCACCTTCACTACTCCAGTACCGAACTCCATATCAATTGATTCATCAGCAATTATAGGAATTTCTCTATTAATAATCGGGAGGATGACAGATTTACCTATCAACTTCTTATATCTTTTATCCTTTGGATGGACCGCAACTGCCATATCTCCGAGGAGTGTCTCGGGGCGAGTTGTTGCTACGAGGAGCTCTTTGTCCGATCCAGAGACAAAGTAGTTGATATAGTACATATGCTCAGCAACTTCCTCATGTTCCACCTCTATATCTGATATCACAGATTCGAGTATGGGAGAATAATTCACCATATACTCTCCTCTGTATATGAGTCACTTGTTATAGAGATCGACAAATATCTTTTCAACTAGTTCATTATTCTTTTTATCGAATGTGAATCGTTCCATATCCCAATTCACTGAGGCTCCCATTTTTTTGACTTGTTTCTGGATGTTCCCTCCATATTCATCGATCCATTTCCAGCATTCTCAGAGGAATGCTTCTCGTCCAATTTTTTTCCTACTAGTTCCACTTTTTTCGATTCGTTTCTCAACCTGAGCCTGTGTGGCAATCCCGGCATGATCAGTTCCTGGAATCCAGAGTGTTGTATCACCACGGAGTCTGTGATAACGTGTCATTATATCTTCGATGGAGAGCATCAGAGCATGACCGAGATGGAGATTACCTGTCACATTCGGAGGAGGAATTGGGATATAAAATGTCTCTTGTTTTGAGTTTTCAGTGTCAATCTTTGGTAAATATATCTTTTTATCTTCCCAGAGTGCTTGACTGGCAGGCTCATGTATCTTTGGGTCATATTGTTTTGGGAAGTCGGACATAATATATTCAAAATTAGAAATTCAAAGATAATGTATCTATTTTTGGAGGTTTTGCAAGCGGCTCCTACTTCCAGATTCTCTGGAGGACTACACCCACCGTACGCAGTAGTATAGCGAGATCGAGAGAAGCAGAATAATTCTCGATATAATAGGTATCCAACGCAATCTCTTCTCGAAAAGTATTCTTATCTCTACCGTATACTTGCGCCATACCGGTTATACCAGGACGTATCGTGAGTACCTGTCTATCCGACTCATCATAGAGGTCTATCTCACGAGGCTGATGTGGTCGGGGTCAGATCAGTGACATATCTCCACGGAGTACGTTATAGAGCTGAGGAAGCTCATCGATAGAAAGTCGTTCGATAATACGACCGAACCACATCTTTCGAGGATCATTCTCTATTTTATAAAGGGGGCCAACGCGGGTATTTTTTTCTTTTTTGAGCTCCTCCTCATATTGCATCGCATCATCATCTATACCGTATTCCTCCTTGGTACAGTATTTCCAATACATATATCTGAACTTATAGAGTGCAAATATCTTTCCATGCTGTCCGATCCGTCTATTACGGTATACAATTGGGCCTGTTGGATCATTGATCCACACACATATAGCTACTAATATGTATACAGGGAGTAGTATAATAAGGAGCACAGTAGATATAATTATATCGAATCATCTTTTGGCAATCCGTCACCATGCTGTGATAGCAACAGCTCTGAGCTCTACCATAGGAATACCACTGATCCAGTTTTCTCTAGCGGAACTCAGCGGAGTATACCTAGATATCTTCGGATACATGAGGGGTATACCATATATTCTTGCAAGATTAAAAATATATCCGAGGTCTGAATGATTACTAAGATATATAATATACTCGAGTTTTTCTGTGCGAATTATCGACTCTATAAGATATTTTTCAGTTGCATCAATATATTTATAGGTATAGCAATTGTTTTCTGATATTTCAGTCACATTCTCTTGTGTAGTTATTACCAGTATAGACTCTTTTTCTATTGTTTCTCTACTATATAGTATACTATACAGGGTATATATTGAATATCGTATACATATAGATAGGGTGGTTGCAATAATATAGGTGTAGAATATTATAAGTCGAGGTATCTCAGTACTAAAAATAAATCCTCTAGCAAGATATACAAACCCTATATAGATAAAAAACCATAGGAAACTATAGCTGAGGACGTGTCGTATCTCTTCTACTATGGGAGTATGAGCCCGTAACGAATAGAGTCATCCTCGGATAAATATAATACACCATACTCCTACTCATGATATCACAAATGGTACAAACTGTTCATATGAGATATATGGTATAGGGAGTTGTACAAAGGGTATCCAGTCGCGCATGAGGCGGAGTGAGTAAGCAATAAAAAAGGCGAGTGTTACACCGCTGATTTCGAGTATACTGGTAAGTAGTAGTTTTTTTATATAGGTTCGAGACATAGTTGTTTTTTTGCTGAGTACAGAATTTTTTGGGGAAATTGAGGTTCTTCCAACTCTGTATTTGCGGAGTTAAAATAGGGGATAAATATATTCCAAGAATTTGTCTTTTATTGGAATTCTGAAGACTCTGATTTCTTAATATTACTAAGTTTTCTTGAGATTATATAGAGCTGTATATTTTTTGCAAATTGTTTCCTTGATTTCTATGAACGTCTCGATATACTACAAATTATGTATAACTTCCTTATCTTCATTCTTGTAATTATAGGAGTAGCTATCATAGTCTATATGATTCTCTATTTCATATTGTCACAGAAGATACATGCATCTGAGAAGTATATGGTCGCTGTTTTTATGGAAAAAATCTCAAAGATCCCCGCTGTCATCGAAGTTATGCGTCCTTATGTCATTGATGAACACCTCGCATTCGGTCTTATTACGCGTCTCCACTCTGAGGGTATAATTCATGAATACAACAGTATTCCTATGCTTCTGGAACACAATGCTCGTATCAATGATCAATATGGATTTTTGATGCGCCTTTCTATGGCTATTCCAGAATTGCAGAAGGATACTTATTTTATCTATATACGGGATTATGTAATGTCTTATGATCGTATTATGAAAAGTGGTCTCCCGCAGTACAATACTCTCATAAAAAAATGGAACCAATTTATTTCATTCAAGAACTCAACTCTCATCGGATATATACTACCAGGGAGGAAACAGGTGGAAATATAGGAACATGGTATCTTCAAATTATCGAATTGACCGTAGCTCTGTCATCGTGAAGTTGCTCCCGTTTGCGAAGCATTGGAAGTACCCTTTTAGTGAAGCAATCTTGTATCTGTTTCGTATCTCTATCTGCTCTGTCTTTACTAGTTACGAAGCGATCTTGTACCTATCATTCCTGCGGAGGTAGGAATCCAGTAAATAATAAGTTACATTACGATTTCATCGTAGAGGTCTCTCCAATTAGGATTATTTTTTTCTATCAAATTGAGTTTGTATTCTCTTTTCCATTTTTTGAGTCTTTTTTCCGCCGTTATAGCATCATATATATTGCCAAATATCTCATACCAAATGAGTGTATGGATATGATATTTTTTGTGAATCATTCATTGATATTATCTTTGTGTTCTTGAACTCATCTAATGAGATTATCAGTGACTCATATATAAAGAGTACCATTTTTTCAACTTGCAAGAATATAAGTATAATAGCGATATATAAGTGATTATTATAATGACTGGATTCATGCCTCCGCAGGAATGACAAAGCAGGGGAATAATCAAACTCTAGAATTCTGGATTCCTGCCTCCGTAGAAATGACAGAGCAGGAGAGAAATCAATATTTCCCAATTCCCCTTACCTCCTCACCACCAAATATACCCCATACATCATCATGGGTATGGTATACAGGATACCCAGAGTGAGCCAAGTAGTAGAGAAGAGATATCCTATGTGAGCATCAGGGAGTCTATACTGCTCGGCTATGAGTCGTGCAGTACTATATCCAATGAGAAAAATACCTGATAAGAGTCAAGGATAATTCTTGTAGCCCATAGTATATTGTGATATTTTATCACTATTTGGATTTATTTCAGATTTTGTAATAATAGAGGAATTAGTTTTTTTTCTCTGTAGCCATATAAAGGATGTGAGCATTATAATAAATAAAAATATACCCTCTAGTAGCATCTCTAGTAGGGGAGAAGGGAAGTGATATATACCTCATATAATCATCGGGAATATACCATTATAGGGAGTATACCCTGGGAGTTCTCCATTGATCCAGTTACCGATCCGTCAGAGTCACAGTGCCACTGGAATGATGACAGCGAGAACATCGATGAGGCTCCAGAATCGATATCCATATTTGTGGCAAAATAGATATACAGCGAGTATTACACCCAGAAAACCACCATGGAAACTCATTCATCATTCCCATATTTTGAATATTTGTATCGGATGATCTATAAAAAATGAGAGATTGTAGAATAATACATATCCGAGTCGCCCTCCCAAGATAACTCCAAAAAAAATATACGATAAAAGAGTATCTAGATGCTCTTTTTTGCTAAAAACATAGAATCGCTGCACAAAGAAATAACAAATAATAAATCCTAAAGCATACATGAGTCCATACCACGTTGGAGCTATATGTAGACCATAAAATGATATATCAAAAATATACATCTGAATACAAGAATTATACGATAAAATACTTTTAAGCTTTTGTGAAGGGATTTTTTTTGATTTTTGCCCTTGCGTGCATATAGTGTCAAGCAATCATATATATTTTTCATGAAAGGCAAAATATTTCTCTCGCTTCTTCTCTCTGTTATTGTATTTAGCTCATTATGGGCTGTGAATAATCCTTCATTTCGACTTAAGGGGATTTTTTTTCTCCAAAATGGATGGAGTGGTGTCGGTGGGACATCGTTTACAGGTGGTTGATATCCTGGAAAAGTTAATTTCAATACTTGAAGTTGAACGATCCTCTCTGATGGTACGCTATCAGGTAGTTTTTGGATTGGTAATGTCGGATGGGTTACTTTTTCTCATGGTGTAGCAGGTTCTGGTGCTATGATCACATGTCCTACCAATGTGTGGAATGATTCTACTCAACCATGTCCAATCACTGGTTCGGCATGGAGTCAGAATGCTGGATGGATAGTATTTGGTAAGGATGAAGTTGGTACATGATCTGGAGCTTATTTTGATCCTAATACGAGTAATCTTGCTGGTTGGGGTTGGAGTAGAGCTCTCGGTTGGATTCCTCTCTGGTCAGGTCTCTCATCTATTTCTGTTCCAGTTGATGCGACTCCGACAGATCCCCTCAATGGTGCACCTATCAACTTTATCTCGAAAATCGCTATCGTCGGTAATATCGCAGGATCTCGGGTATATTCAGTCGAGAATAACCCTATTGTCAATCAAGATGTCGGGTATAGTTATAAAACGATCAACCATGCCAATATACTCAATATGATCCGTCGTAATATTGCCTTGATATCACGAAATATAGATGTCGCTACACTTGAGGATACCGCCTCACCTCATGATTTTCTCATCATCCAAGATGGATCAGATTATCATATCGATCTCGGTTGGAACAATGCTACTATCAATGGAAAGAGGTCTATCATACTTATCGGAGGTGATATCATAATCGATCAGGCACTCGTGAACTCTGAACTCTGGAACAATAGGGCTCTTGGACTGATTGCACTGAAGGATGCCTCTGGTAAGTGAGGAAATATAGTAATTGGCTCCAAGGCAAGACAGATATACGCATATATGTATGCTGAGGGGAGTGTCTATTCAGGACAGAAATTTGGAACTACCATAGTGCCCTATGTCAAGGCAGGAGTATGGAATATAGCTCAAGGACAACTCTATATACGTGGTCTCGTAGCCTCCAAAAATACAATCTGAGGTGCTCAACAAAAACCAACCGCTATCTGTCCCACACTGACCCCTGATTGTACTCCGAGTAATGCGTACTCATATGATTGGGACTACTTCAGGAGTTATGATTATACTGATCCTACACAGAGTGCTCTTCCTACTGAACGAGCAAGTATAGTCAAGCTCCAATCTGCCGCTATGATAATCGAATACGATGCCCATATCCTCACAGATCCTCCGCCAGGATTCCTAGAAAAGAAATAAACACTCCAAAATAGTCATCTCCTAACTTTTTCCTCATGCGAAAATCAGCTTCCCTCCTCTCTCTAGTTCTCCTACTTGCTCTCGTGTCATCATGAGTATATGCAGTGACATATCCTACCACTACACCGAGTGGAGAAGTAACATGAGGAGTGTTCAATACCTACTTCACTAATATGTTCTCAGCGCCATGTAGTGGTGGGAAAGTGGTATCAGGATTCACGGCTACTGGAATACTCCTCTGTAGCGATCCTGCGTCTGGTGGAACATCGGCATATACTCTCGGTCTCTCAGGATCGCTCATCGGTACTGTCAACTATCTCGCAAAATATACACCGACAGGAACAGGGATCAATAATTCCCAAGTGTATGATAATGGTAACTCTGTCGGTATCAATACGACGACTCCGACTGCCAGATTCGAAGTGGCTGGAAATGTGAAGATAGTTGACTGATCACAAGGTGCAGGCAAGGTCCTCACGAGTGATGCCACTGGTCTCGCCAGTTGGCAGACAGTCCCAGCTTCTCCAAACTGATGGAATATCCTCGGAAATACAGGGACTACCGCTGGAACCAATTTCCTCGGAACTACGGATAATATCGATGTGGTGTTCAAACGAAACAATATCGAGGGAATGCGTCTCTCAGGAGCGAATAGTAATCTCGTCACGACTTCAGATGCGAATATCAATGGCGTCACGGTAGGAAGAGGAGGAGGGAATGATTCGACTAATACCGCGAATTGACATCAGTCTCTCTCTTCCAATACTTGGGGAGCATCTAACACGGCAAATGGATATCAGGCACTCTATTCCAATACTTGGGGAGCATCTAACACGGCAAATGGATATCAGTCTCTTTACTCGAATACCGATTGATTGGATAATACCGCGAATGGAAATCGTGCTCTTTACTCGAATACCTCTGGAATTCAAAATACTGCGAATGGAGTATTAGCTCTCTATTTCAACACCTTTGGGGAAAGAAATACCGCGAATGGTTTCATGACACTTTTTTATAATACTAATGGAGCTTGGAATACTGCCAATTGAAATAACGCTCTCTATAATAATACTAATGGACAAGGCAATACCGCAAATGGATATATGGCACTCTCCTTAAATACTACTGGAAACTACAATACAGCACTTGGTTATTATGCAGGATCAAGTATCACTACAGGATTATCCAATATCGCTATCGGCAATAGTGCTCAAGTAGCTTCTCCTACAGCTTCAGATCAGCTCTCTATCGGAAACTGGATCTATGGAACGAGCGGTAATATCGGTATCGGTACTTCGACTGGTACAGCCAAATTGACAGTGGCTGGAACTCTGAAAATTGTGGATGGATCTCAGGGAGCTGGTAAAGTTCTCACAAGTGATGCGAGTGGTGCGACAAGTTGGCAGGTGGTGCCGGCTTCACTGAGCTCATGGAATATTCTCGGAAATGCAGGTACTATCGCTGGAACCAACTTCCTCGGTACGGCAGATAATATCGATGTCGTATTCAAACGAAATAGTATCGAAGCAGTTCGTCTCACTGGAGCGAGTGGCAATCTCATCACGACTGCAGATGCCAGGATCAATGGAGTCACAGTAGGAAGATGAGGAGGGAATGTAGCGGGTAATACAGCGAATGGTGATGGAGCTCTGAATGCTAATACTATTTGATTTTATAATACCGCGAATGGAGTGAGTTCTCTCTATTCTAATACCACTGGGTGATATAATACCGCAAATGGAGCAAGTTCTCTCTATTCTAATACCACAGGATTCTTCAATACCGCGAATGGAGGTTATGCTCTCAACTCCAATACCACTGGATCCAATAATACTGCGAATGGTTTTTGGTCTCTTTATTTCAATACCTCTGGATACCAGAATACTGCGAATGGTGCGAACGCTCTCTTGTTCAATACTACTGGACATGACAACACTGTAAATGGATACTATGCTCTCTCTTACAATTCTTCTGGATCATCTAATACGTCAATTGGAGCCGGTACACTTGGTGCAAATAGCACTTGAAACTATAATGTCGCACTTGGTTATTATGCATGATCAAATATCACAACTGGATCTAATAATATGGCTATATGATATGGTACTCAACTAGCCTCAACTACCGGATCAGATCAACTCAATATCGGAAATGCTATATTCGGAGTTGGACTCAGTGGATCGCTTGCTTCTCCAGCAGGGAATATCGGTATCGGTACCTCCGCTCCTACTGCCAAGCTCGAAGTCGCTGGAACCGTGAAGATCGTCGATGGAACTGAAGGACTCAACAAAGTCCTTACCTCTGATGCGACTGGTCTCGCCAGTTGGCAGACAGTCCCAGCTTCTCCAAACTGATGGAATATCCTCGGAAATACTGGTACTACCGCAGGAACCAACTTCCTCGGAACAACAGATAATATCGATGTAGTATTCAAACGAAACAATATCGAAGGAATGCGTCTCTCTGGAGCAAGTGGGAATCTCATGACCACTGCAGATGCGAATATCAATGGACTCACAGTAGGAAGAGGAGGAGGGAATGATTGGACTAATACTGTCAATGGAGTTGGTACTCTTGCCCAAAATACTACAGGGGTACGTAATACTGTCAATGGATTTGGTTCTCTTTATAACAATATTAATGGTAGTAATAATACAGCTAATTGAACCTTTTCTATGCTAACCAATATCATAGGTAATTCTAATAGTGCTTATGGAGATTCTTCTCTATGAGCTATTACCGGAGGAAGCTATAATACTGCAGTTGGGCAAACATCACTTGCGGCTAATACTACTGGAGATTATAATGTAGGAGTGGGATATAGAGCTGGAAATAGTATAATTACTGGGTCATCTAATATTGCAATTGGATCAAATACTGATCTTCCCGCTTGGAGCTGATCAAACCAACTCAATATCGGTAATGCTATATTCGGAGTTGGACTCACTGGATCACTTGCTTCTCCCGCAGGAAATATCGGTATTGGTACCTCTACTCCAAGCGCCAAACTCGAAGTTGCTGGAACCGTGAAGATCGTAGATGGATCACAAGGAATCAACAAAGTACTCACGAGTGATGCTACTGGTCTCGCCAGTTGGCAGACTGCAGGTGGACCAATCCCATGTCCAGGAACTGGCTTCGGAAATACCTGTTATGGAAGTGGAGCTCTCTATTCTAATACCACTGGATTCTCTAATACTGCAAATTGATTTGGCGCTCTCCAGGCTAATACTTCAGGAAATCGTAATACCGCCAATGGATTTCATACCCTCCAGGCTAATACTACTGGATACAATAATACCGCAAATGGAGATCAAGCACTTTCTTTAAATACTACTGGGTACAATAATACAGCAAATGGAGATCAGTCTTTACTCTCCAATACTACTGGAAATAACAACACTGCGAATGGAGCAAATTCTCTCTTATTTAGTGAGACTGGATACAATAATACTGCGAATGGAGCAAATACTCTGACATATAACGAGACTGGATACAATAATACTGCGAATGGATTTGAGTCTCTCAAATCAAATACCACTGGATTCAATAATACTGCAAATGGACTCTCTGCTCTCAGATCCAATACTACAGGAAACTCTAATACCGCGAATGGAGGTTATGCTCTCTTCGTCAATACTACGGGATATTTCAATACCGCAAATGGATATCAATCTCTCATCTCTAATACGACTGGTAATCTCAATACTGCGAATGGAGTGAGTGCTCTCTCATACAACACCACAGGATCTAATAATACCGCAAATGGATATCAGGCTCTATATTTTAATACCACTGGAGGATATAATACCGCGAATGGATATTATGCTCTTAGATATAATACAACCGGTACAAATAATACCGCCCTTGGAAGAAATGCAGGATCTATTATAACAACTGGTTCTAATAATATCGCTATAGGATATAACTCTGATTTAGTCTCTCCTACCGCATCAGATCAGCTCTCTATCGGAAACTGGATCTATGGAACGAGTGGGAATATCGGTATCGGTACCTCGACACCTACTGCCAAGTTCGAAGTCGCTGGAACCGTGAAGATCGTAGATGGATCACAAGGAATCAACAAAGTCCTCACGAGTGACGCGACTGGTCTCGCCAGTTGGCAGACAGTTCCCGCTTCTCCGAATGGATGGAATATCCTCGGAAATAGTGGTACGATTGCAGGAACCAATTTCCTCGGAACAACAGATAATATCGATGTAGTATTCAAACGAAATAGTATAGAAGGAATGCGTCTCTCTGGAGCAAGTGGGAATCTTGTCACAATCGCTGATGCTACCATAAATGGGATAACCGTAGGAAAAGGAGGAGGTGCTGGAGGTTTTGGCACTAATACAGCTATTGGATCAAATGCTCTGGCTTCCAATACGAATGGATTTTTCAATACTGCCAATGGAGCCAATGCTCTCTATTCCAATACAACGGGGTTCAATAATACCGCAAATGGTAAGGGTGCACTTAGCTTCAATACAACATGATTCTCCAATACCGCCAATGGATCTAATGCACTTGATTCCAATATTACATGATCAAATAATACTGCTAATGGTGATCATAGTTTATGGATTAATACTACGGGAGATGCAAATACCGCGAATGGGGCTGGTTCTCTCTATAATAATACTACTGGAAGTGAAAATACCTCAAACGGACAGAATTCTCTTGCTGCCAATACTACGGGAAGTTTCAATACCGCGAATGGAGTTTTTACTATGAATAATAATACTACTGGAAACTACAATACAGCGAATGGGTACTATTCTCTTGCTGCCAATACTAGCTGAAGCAATAATATAGCACTTGGAAACTTTGCTTGATTTAATATTACTACTGGTTCATGAAATATCACTATTGGAAATAATACAAGTTTCTCTTCACCTAAAGCATCTTATCAGCTCAATATTGGGAACCTTATATTTGGATCAGGGCTCAGTGGATCCCTCGCTTCTCCAGCAGGAAATGTAGGTATCGGTACATCGACTCCTACTGCCAAACTCGAAGTAGCAGGAGCTATCAAACTCGCTTCAGGAAATCCAACAGATACGATCTATGCGAATAATACAAATGGACTTGTTCTCGAATCTCAGTGAAATACCTATGGAACAGTACGGATGACTCTCCAGAATATAGGTGGTTCCAATGGTGCTCTCTTCGAAGTACCAGGTGCTGAATCACCTCAATTGATAGACTTTGGATTCAAGACCGTGTCAGGTGGTCAGCGAAATATCCGATTCGAGACTCGTGGTGGTTCAACATATGCCAATGGTGGAACTCCAGAATTCGAGTTTGGTATCGCAGGTGATCCTACTCTTGCTATCAATGATTCTACTTCGTATTTCCGCAAGGGAAATGTAGGTATCGGAACAGCGAGTCCAACTGCCAAACTCGAAGTAGCTGGAACCGTGAAGATCGCTACAGCAGGTGCCTATCTCGACTATCGTCCAAACGCTGTTAGCTGTACGAACTGACAGGTTCTCTCTTGGGACAATACC